>NZ_CALJ01000185.1 GCF_000308315.1 Legionella tunisiensis
GATGGTTAATGATACACGGATACCGTTAATTCTTTTACTGGCTCAACGGCTGTAGGTAGACAGGTTGCGGCTAAAGTAGCAACCCGCTTAGGGAAAACAATTCTGGAGCTGGGTGGAAATAATGCAATCATTCTTGATGAATCAGCTGATTTAAATCTTGCTATCCCAGGTATTGTTTTTGGTGCAGTTGGTACAGCAGGCCAACGATGTACTTCCACCAGACGTTTGTTTGTTCACGAATCGATGTATCGAGATGTTGTTAAGCGACTGCAACATGCTTATGAACAAATTACTATCGGTGACCCGTTAGACAGCAAAAATTTGATGGGACCTCTGATTGATGAGCAAGCTGTGAATCAATTTCGCAAGGCGGTTACACGTATACGTGATGCCGGCGGACAAATTGCATTTGGTGGTGAAGTGATCAATGAAGCGGGTTATTTTGTTCAACCTACCTTGGTAACAGACGTAAAAAATGAATGGGATATTGTGCAAGAAGAAACGTTTGCCCCTATTCTTTATGTGATGCCTTATCGCAGCCTGGAGGAAGCAATCGCTTTACAAAATGGTGTACCACAAGGCTTATCTTCGGCATTGTTTACGCAGAATCTTAAGAATGCTGAGCGTTATTTAAGTGCTATGGGAAGTGATTGTGGTATAGCCAACATTAACATAGGCACCTCTGGAGCTGAAATTGGTGGTGCTTTTGGTGGTGAAAAAGAGACTGGCGGTGGTCGCGAGTCAGGTTCCGATTCCTGGAAGGCTTATATGCGCAGGCAAACGAATACGATTAATTGGGGTGATGCTCTACCTTTAGCCCAAGGAATTCGTTTCAATCTATCTTAGAACAACTACTGAAATGATTTGTAATCAGTAGTCGTCGTAATCTATGGTATTTGTGATTGCTATTTTGTGAAAGTAGTTACAAGTACCAATAAAGCAACTAATCAACACTGAAATGAGTATTTTCACATTATAAAAAGGACATGAATCATGCAGGAACCATTTTTCATTAAAAAAGTCGCGGTTCTCGGTGCCGGTGTCATGGGAGCCCAAATTGCAGCTCATTGCGTGAATGCAGGGATTGAAACCTTATTATTTGATTTGGCTGGTAACGAGGGAGCAACCAATGCGTTAGTTGATAAAGCGATTGCTAATCTAGGTAAATTAAAGCCTGCCCCCTTGGCTACACCACAAACAGGTCTAGTCTTACAGGCAAAAAATTATGAGCAAAATTTAGCGGATTTGTCCAGTTGCGATTTAATTATTGAGGCAATAGGTGAACGTTTAGATTGGAAAGAAGATTTATATCGGCGTGTTGCTCCACATTTGAATAAAACAGCAATTTTAGTTAGTAACACGTCAGGTTTGAGTATTAACACGCTTGCCAAGGTATTACCCGAAGTACAGCGTAACCGGTTTTGTGGTGTACATTTTTTAATCCACCGCGTTATATGCATCTTGCTGAATTAATACCAGCAACTACAACCACACCGCAACTGATGGATAATTTGGAGACTTGGTTAACCAGCCGCCTGGGTAAGGGGGTTGTACGGGCGAAGGATACACCGAATTTTATTGCTAACCGAATAGGAGTGTTTTCACTATTAGCTACCTTACATCATGCGCAAGCAATGAAACTAGGTTTAGACGAAGTAGATGCGTTAACTGGTTCCTTATTGGGACGACCAAAATCAGCTACTTTTAGAACCATGGATGTTGTAGGGTTAGATACTATGCAACATGTTGTGCATACGATGGAACAACAGCTTAAAGAAGATCCTTGGCATGCTGCATTTAAATTACCAGAATGGTTAACGGCTTTGATTAAAGCAGGTCGTTTAGGTCAGAAATCAGGGGAAGGTATTTATCGTAAAAATGGGAAAGTTATTGAAGTTTATGATCTTGAGTCAGGAAATTACCGTCCAGCTCAGGGCAAAGTCAGTAATGAATTAAAAGATATTATGAAAATTGCTGATCCGCTAGCACGCATGCAGCAATTGACTACTTCTGCTAATAAGCAAGTCCAAATTTTTGACTGCTTGTTATCGTGATCTCTTCCATTACTGCGCCTATCACTTGGCTGAGATAGCAGACAATGTACGTGATGTCGATTTGGCCATTCGTTGGGGTTTTGGTTGGCAGCATGGTCCTTTTGAAACCTGGCAGATGGCTGGTATTAAGGAAATGAAAGCCAGCATAGAAAACGCGATTGCTGAAAAAATGACTTTAAGCCAGGCCAAATTACCTTCCTGGCTAGCTAAGATTAATGATTTTTATGGTGTAGAGGGTGCTTATTCTGCCCAGGAGAATAAGTATATTCCACGCAGCCAGTTAGCAGTTTATCAGCGCCAGTTCTTCCCGGATAACGTGTTAAAAGAAACTTCTCATCATACGACTACCTTATATGAGAACGAAGCTGTTCGTTTATGGCATCTTAAAGAAGATGTTGCAGTAGTTAATTTTAAAAGCAAAGCAAATACCATTGGGCAAGCGGTGCTTGATGGTTTACAAGAGGCAATAAACAAGGCTGAAAAAGAATGCCAAGGATTAATTATTTATCAGCCCGATGCCTCAAATTTTAGTTCTGGAGCTGATTTACGAGGCATTGCTGCACTGATTCAGGCCAATAAGATGGATGCCTTGGATACAATGATTAGTCAGTTTCAGCAACTTGCACTGCGCTTAAAGTATTGCGCAATTTCTACACTTGCAGCACTTCGAGGCCGTGCTTTAGGT
>NZ_CALJ01000184.1 GCF_000308315.1 Legionella tunisiensis
TTAACCAATGCCTTTACAAATTGTGGTATTATACCTCGCCGTTATCGCGATCCTCTGTTAGCCTACCAGGTTGCTTGCAATCAGGCAGGCGCAGATGATTTAATCGTAGTTTATGGTTCGTTTATCACTGTGGGCAATGTGCTATCTGCAGTATATTCCCCTAAAACTGAGGAGATAGAATGAAACTAGTATTAGATGAACGAGTTAAACATCGCATTATAGGCCTTGCTGTTATCTTATCAATAGGGGCTATTTTTGCTCCTGCAATTGTAAAAAAATCCAATCAGCGTTTTGATGGAAATGTTAGCGTATCCGTTCAGTTGCCGCCTAAGCCTCTGCCACCAAAAGTTGCTATGCCCGATGAGAAAGCAATGTTTGGTACCGTTAAAGTTGCCCATGTTGAATTACCTGCACTGCCAGATGAAAAAACGATAGTGAAAGTTGCTAAAGCGGAGCCGCTTAGCCCAATGGCTGATGTTAGAATGCCTGTTGTAGCTAAAGCAAATATTGATGCTCCAAGTTTACCAAAAGCAAAAACGACTCCGGTTTCTAAACCAGCAGTAACCAAAGTTGCGGCTAAAAAAGTTGTAAAAAATAGTCCGATGTCTAAGGCTAAGGTGGTTGCAACGAATAATAGAAAAATGGCGCCGGCTTCAGTAAAAACGTTGGTAAAAGGGCGTTATGCTGTACAACTGGCAACTTTTTCACAACAGCGTAATGCTGATTCTCTTGTATCAAAATTACGTGGCAAAGGTTATAAAGCTACTTACAATAAAATTAGTACGCGTGAAGGCACTGTTTACAAAGTAATCGTAGGGCAAACTGATAAAAAAGAGCAAGCCCGGATTTTACAAAAACAGTTAGCCAGCGTTATGCAGATCAATGGTTTTATTGTTGAGACAGGAGTTAGCTAGTCATGCCATGGGACTGGGTAGATTTAGTGATTGTGGGGATTATCGCTTTATCAGTTATCACCGGTTTAATTCGAGGTTTTGTTAAAGAGTTAATTGCTATTGGTGTGTGGGTTCTAGGAATTTGGTTAGCGTTCAATTACTCGCAAAACCTCGATCCCTGGCTGCAAAAATTCATTCAAGATAAAACAGCAAGGAAGATAACGGCATTTATTGTGATCTTACTCGGCACCTTAATTACTGGCGGCATAGCAAACGCTTTACTTGGTTTTATTTTGAAAAGCACGGGATTAAGTGGAACAGATCGTATATTAGGCATGGGCTTTGGTTTTGTTCGCGGGGTATTTATTGTTGCATTGATTATGGTTGTAATAAAAATGACCTCTTTGCCCTATGCGCAGTATGCTGGTAATTCAAAATTATATGCCAAATTTGATCCAGTCGTTGACTGGTTATATGGTTTAATGCCGGGTTTGATAGATCGAGTAAAAGGATTAGAGACACCAGATTCGTCGGAAAGTCTTACGCAGATGTCTGGTGATTTTGAGTTATCTGAAGCCTGAGCTTATTAATTTTTAGGGTAGTGTAACTTTCTAAGGCTGTGGTGAGCTAAAGGCTACAAGTCCCTGTGTGCGGAACCAATGCCTATCTTCCTCATAAAAGTATGGTTTTAGTTTCGGGATATCCTGAATATTTTCATAGTCAATTGTTACAAAATAACGCTTGCCGCCAATATAAAATTCTTTTGTATTTCGCGAAGGGTTTACTAAAATATGGCCTTTGGGTATAAATTGAAACAATTTCTCAATAAAACTCACGATCTCTTCTTCTTTTTCTATTCCATTGCGAACGCCTAAAAGGTAGGGGACAAAAGCAGTATCAAAAATTGGTTTTTCTTTACTTACAATTTTATCAATTGTTCCAACATTAAATTGTATATTTTTATCTAACTCAAAATTGTCTTCAATTTTAAGTTCAATAGCGCGGCGCACTAAATTTAGCATGTAGTGGATATATGCACGTCGTAATAGATTAGGGTTAATGGCCCAAAATAAACTATTTCTGTATTTTCCAGAGGGTAAGGTAATTAAAGGCGGATACCAACAGGTGAGTGCTGTAAATAATTCCTCAATTGAAGGATAGGGCTCACTTTTGTCATTATATTCTTTGTAATGATAATATTTTTTAAAAGCCTTCATCCAGGCGATGGTTACCGGATCTTTGTCGTAGACAGTAATTGATTTTGCTCCAGCCTGCGCAAATAAAAAACTACTATTACCATAACCAGGGATGACTAAAACATTTTTTCCCTCTATATCAGTTCTAATATTATATCGTCCCTTACTATTTTCGAATAAAGTAGATGACAGATATCTTTCAGCGCCCATAGGATATATTTGAACTTCTTTATTGTCTGAAAGTCTTGTTACGCGCCGCTCTAGGATCCAGTTTTTTCTTGTTTGCTTAAAATGGTTTCATTGGCAGGCATAGAGAGTTCCTTTAGAGATAATCATAAATATAATTGATGTTTCTTTATGTAATGCAACACTGCTTCAGGCAAATAAGTGCTTAGATCTTTCCCTTCACTCAGTTTCTTACGTATCTGCCTGGAAGAAATATTAAAGCTGCCGGCGTCATAACGATAGATAAGACCATGAGAGGTCTTCGTCAATGTTTTACCATCATAGGTTTCATGCTGTGCAAGTAATTTTTTATCTCATTGGGAATCACCGCGTTATCTGATCCACAACGCTTTATAACCAGTAGATTAGCGAGTGTTAGTAACTGTTGCCAATTATACCACTGAGGTAATTGGTTAAAGCTGTCAGTACCAAGTAATAGGGTGATGGGCAACTCATTCCCCAGCTCAAGGCGAAAATTTTGCAAACTATGAACCATATAAGAAGGAGAGTCGCGATTCAATTCACTTAAATTAATTTCAAAATTTTGATTTAGAGTTTGTATGGCAAGTTCTAACATATCAATGCGTTGTTTTGCTGTGGCGGTAGGTTCTTTTTTAATACAGGAATTTTACAAGGTAGGAAAATAAAGCGTTCGAAATTAAAATGATTTTGAACATTAATGGCAGTTTTTATATGGCCATTATGAATGGGATCAAAAGTGCCGCCGTAGATAATTAAATTATGCACAACAACCTACCTGCTTTCCTAAACAAAGCGAGAGAGTAATCAGTTCAAGGGCGTGCCAAATTTGGCTGTTTTGGTTTGATTTTATGCGCTCGTCAGTGAGTTTACAAAATTGCAGTAGAGATTGTAGGATATCCAAATTAGCTTTTTTTAGCGCTGTTTGGTAGAGCCTGCTACGTTGCGACCATATTTTTAATTGGTTACAAGCTGTATTAAAAGGAACTGATTGTCCGATTAATTCAACTAATTGAATTAATTGGCGAATTTCTTGAGTTAGTAACCAAAGAATTAAGGTGGGCTCAGTCTTGGTATTGTAGGCATGACGAAGAATTTGAATGGCTTTATCCGCTGAGCGGGATAAACAGGCGTTCGCCAAGTCAAAGAGCTGGTAATCACATTGATCAACCAATTGTTCTCTTACCATTTCTGAGGTTAGCACACCGTCTTGCTCTGTTATTAATTCAAGCTTGGTAATAACTTGGTCACAGGCAAGCATATTACCTTGAGTATATTGATGAATTAAGTTGGGAATTTGCTGGTCGAATGTTATTTTTTTCTTGTAAACGCTGCTTAATCCAATACAGCATTTCTGAATTTCCAAAGGGAAAAACTTGGACGATATGAGCATTATTATGAGGTGTGAGCCATTGTAACTGTTTAAGTGGTAAATTAGGGGCACGCACCAGCAGTAAACACCGAGGGTTCATGTTTTGTATATAGTTACTTAAAAATTCTTTACCTGCAGGATCTAGTGTTTTCTTTTCATAACGCACATCAATTAACACGTTATGAGCAAATAAGGAGTAACTATTGGCTTCTTCACTCAGTTGTTCCCAATCCGTCGGGTTATTAATTGGCAGAATGCTTTCTTCATAATCGTCTTTATTGGGGGGGTACCATGCCTGCTTGATTGAGTTAGCTGCATTGTTAAGCAAGAAACAATCCTGACCAATGATAAAATAAAGCCCTGATATTTTTGAGCTAAATGTGACGTTAATGCTTGTTGTTTAATGAGCATATTGATGTCTTAGATTCGTTGTTTGGAGTATCTAAGTGCTTTACAGCTATTTTCTACTCAGCCTATTGATTATTTGCATGGCGGCATCACGCCGCATTTCACTGTATAGCAATGTTTCTTCAGAATCCGAGCCTAATATTCTGTCATTATTTACGGTTAACTGTCTAGTTGATATGACATGATTGGAAGGAATAATCGTGTTACCTTGCCTACTAACGAGGCTAAACTGCACATCATAAAGAAGTTGATATTGCCTAGGTGCGGTGCTGGCGCTGACATTAGTAATTTGTTGCAGGCTGCTATCTTTTTCAATTATTAATAAATAGTCCGCCTGGGTTACATTTGGACTTACTCTAATATTATAGGCTTGTAACTGATCTTTTAGCAGGGGCCCTAAATCCCGATGGGCATTTTGGATAACAATAGCGACGTTATTAAGCCAGGGCGGCATGTCAACCATACCGCGCAAATGAAAGCCACAAGCAGTCAATAAGAATAAAAACGCCCAACTTAAAGACCATTTTTTAGCATTAGCTGACAACCAAATTAATCAATTGGCGATGAGTAACAACCACTGCTTTTTTAATTGTCTTTCCTTCCAGAAAAGCTTTTGTATGCTGTTTGGCCAAATCAATCAGTACATCTTCAGCAATATCATTATCGGCTGTAAATTGGGCTCTTAGTTTACCATTGATCTGCACCACATAATCTACCTCATCACTTTTTAAAGCGCTTTTGTCAACCTTAGGCCAAGGAGCATCAATAATTGCTTTTTCAAACCCGAGTTGCTGCCATATATGATGGCAAATATGGGGGGTAATGGGGGCTAAAAGACGAAGAAGAATACTCATTCCGGAATGGAGGAAGTATTTATCATCTTCATTTTGTAGCTCGTAACTGGAGAGTTCATTAAAAAGTTTCATGCAACTAGAAACAACCGTATTGAATTGATGACGCTCATAATCATTGTTTGCTTGGGCTAAAATCTGGTGTACGACCAACCGAGATTTTTTAAACGATTTTGAGCATGTTGCCAATCGACATGACCATTACCACCCATAATGGCATCGTTAATATCAATAAATAACTGCTGGTGCTGGTAAGCGAAAGCCCAGATGCGTTTCAGGAAACGATGCGCCCCTTCAACTGCTGTATCAGACCACTCTAACGATTGCTCGGGTGGTGCGGCAAACATTACAAACAAACGTGCTGTATCGGCACCGTAAGTGTCTATTAGGTGGTTAGGATCTACGACATTGCCTAAAGATTTAGACATCTTATGACCATCTTTGAGAACCATACCTTGTGTCAGTAAAGCCTTAAAAGGTTCATCAGAATTAACTAAACCTTCGTCACGCATTAATTTGTGGAAAAAACGAGCATATAGTAAATGCATAACAGCATGCTCGATACCACCGATGTATTGATCGACTGGTGTCCAATATTTTGCTCTATCATCAAGCATAGCGTTGTCTTGCCCCTTGCAGGCAAAACGAGCGTAATACCAGGAGGACTCAACAAACGTATCAAATGTATCTGTTTCCCGTGTTGCATCTTGCCTGCATTTAGGGCATTGAGTCTGAACAAATTCGCTACATTGAGCTAATGGTGAACCGTTACCAGTGAATTGAATATTGTCTGGTAAAGTGACAGGTAACTCATCTTCAGGGACAGGAACAATACCGCATTCCTCGCAAAAAATCATTGGAATTGGAGTGCCCCAGTAACGTTGACGAGATACTCCCCAATCGCGCAGTCTATAATTAATTGTTGTTTTACCCGCATCGTGGGTTTCAAGATAATTAGCTATCTCTTTTTGGGCTTCAATAGAAGATAAACCATCAAATTGCCCTGAGTTTATTAATTGGCCTTCCTGTGTAAAGGCAGATTGTTTGTAATCATGAGAACCGTCAAAAGGTTTGATGACTTCTTTCATTGACAGTTTATATTTTTTAGCAAACTCCCAATCCCTCTGATCATGAGCAGGTACAGCCATCACAGCACCAGAACCATATTGCATAAGTACGAAATTAGCAACCCAAATAGGGACTTCAAGGCCTGTAATGGGATGAATGGCAGTCATACCTGTATCAATCCCACGTTTTTCCATCGTTGCAATATCAGCCTCAGCCATGCGAATGCCTTGACAGCTATCGAGGAAGGTTTGCACTTCTGGATGTTTACTTGCTGCTTCTTTGGCTAGCGGATGGTCAGGAGCTACTGCCAGATAAGTTACTCCTAATAGAGTATCCGGACGCGTCGTATAAACTTTTAATCGCTTAGCAAATTCTTGTACTTTGAAACTGATTTCGCAGCCTTCAGAACGCCCAATCCAATTTCGTTGCATTTGCTTAACTTGAGCTGGCCATTCATCCAAAGTATTTAGATCGTTCAGTAATTCGTCAGCATAAGTAGTGATTTTAATAAACCATTGTGAAATTTCACGACGTTCAACCAGGGCACCTGAACGCCAGCCGCGACCATCAACAACTTGCTCGTTAGCAAGAACAGTTTGGTCTACGGGATCCCAGTTCACTACGGCATTTTTCTTATAAACTAGTCCTTTCTCATATAATTTGATAAAAAACCATTGTTCCCAACGGTAATAATCAGCATCGCAGGTAGCAATTTCGCGCTTCCAGTCATATGCATTACCTAAGCGTAGGAATTGCTCTTTCATGGAGGCTATATTCTTCTTTGTCCATTCAGCAGGATGGATACCGTGTTTAATTGCTGCATTTTCTGCCGGTAAACCAAAAGCATCCCAACCAATAGGTTGCAATACATTTTTACCTAATGCGCGCTGATAGCGCGCAATAACATCGCCCAGAGTATAGTTACGAACATGCCCCATATGCAGGGTACCGCTGGGATAAGGAAACATGGATAAGCAGTAAAATTTTTCTTTATTTAAGTCTTCGGAAACATTAAACGATTGTTTTTTAAGCCAATACTGCTGGGCTTGTTCTTCAATTTCTTGGGGTTTATAGCTGTTATCCATAGTTAATTAGTTATATTTCAGTCAGGTCGGTAAGGATAACGCCTCTTGTGCTTAGCAGCAATAGGTTAGTGATTTACTTTGCGGTGGCGAATACGATAAATCATATAAATAAACACCAAAAAAACGGCAAATAAGAGACTTGGCAGATCACCAAAATACGCCCAGGGAGTCATACCAGTCATCGGGACTAAGGTTGTTCTTAATATGCCTGCACTAAAGGCGGAGAGGGACGCTGTAATTTCTCCATGGGTATTAACGACAGAGGATAGACCGTCGTTATTGGCAATGATTTGATAACGGGCTGTCTGCAGTGAGCGTACTTGTGCCATTTGTTGTTGCTGATACATAGCTAAAGAATGTCCAAACCAACCATCGTCACTAATCGATACAATCCACTCAGCTTGTGGAAGTTGATGACGTAATAAATCACCATAGGCTAATTCGTAACAAATTAAAGTTGCCATAGCATGATGTCCTATTTTAATCAGGGCTTGGTTAGCACCCCCTGGCTTTAAATTCGCATCAGGGATTGCTAGCCAGTTACTAATCTGTTGGAAAGGTTTAGGTATATATTCACCAAAAGGTACAAGGTGTTGTTTTAGATAAAATCCTTTCGCATTTCCCAAACTGATTAAAGCGTTGAAATAATAATTTTCATCAATTGTAGTGGGTTTGGGAATACCCAGCATTACAGCACTTCCCGCCTGTTTAGCTTTAACATGTATGTCGGCCAAAAAATCACCAATGTAACTTGGTGGCAAAGGAATGGCAGACTCCGGCATAACAATTAACTGAGTGCCTAATAGTTTTTCAGTATCTTGTTTGTAGCGCTGCAATAATTGCCAAAATAAATTCTCATCCCACTTGTCGCGCATTGATAAATTAGCCTGGATAACGCCTACTGATATAGGGGTAGAATTTTCTTGCGCCCAATTTTATATTTCAACAAGGAAGGGCATAGCAGTAAGCCAACAAACGCGATTAAACACAATGAACGTCGTATGCCACTAAGCTGTGTGCTGGTAGCCAGTATTGTGGCCGCAAAACAGGTTAAAAACCCAACCCCCATAGACACCAATTATGGGTAATAAATATTTAGTAGGGGCATCAAATTGGCCAAAACCCAACAATAACCAGGGGAAGCCACTTAAGCATGTTGAGCGCAGATATTCTGTTAAAATCCACAACGCACTGAATAAAAGACAGGATAAGAAAGTGAAACGAGGAATAGCCAGTTTTTAAAAATCAGCGCCATCAGCGCAGGAAATAAAGAAAGATAAATTAAGAAGCATAAAGTAATCAGAGCAGCAAGCACGCTATGAAGATGTCCATACTCATGTATACTGACAAATACCCAGGAAATCCCTAGGCCAAAATAACCTAAGCCAAGAAAAAGACCATCCCAAAAAGCTTGTTGATTTTGTTCTTTCTCCAGCTGAGCATAAAAAAGGCGAGGCTTAAAATGGCTGCGCCAGGCAGGTGAAAAGGGGCAAAACTTAAAGGAAGTAATAATCCAAATAAAAAGGCACGCAGAAGATGGCTATAACTAATAGCTCTTGTCGAAATAAACGCCAGTCTTTGTACTGAGGTTGCCCGAGTCATATCTTTTACGTACTTAAATGAAAGCGACGATAAAATACTAATTGTTAAAGGTCAAGATTTTTACAAATAAATCATTTAGGTTGGGTGTATTCAAAAACCATTTTTTAGTGTACGATGACGACTCGTTTTACAAAGGAGAAGGAATAATATGTACAACGTTATGATCACTGGCGCTGGGAAAATTGGAAGTTTAATTGCCTGCTTGCTAGCCAATAGTGGTGACTATCAAGTTCATTTGGCTGATGTGGAGTTTTCTGGAACTGATGTTACTCGTTTATTGCAAGCGATGCCAGAAATCAAAACAATTGCTCTTGATGTTAAAGATCAAGAGGCTACACAGGCTTATTTGCAAAAAAATAATATTATTGCGGTGATTTCAAGCCTTCCTTATTTTTTAAATACTCATGTTGCCAAAGCTGCGAAAGCCGCGAAATCACATTATTTCGATCTGACTGAAGATACCTCTGTTACTGAAGCGGTAAAAGCGATTGCGGCGAATGCTTCGACTGCTTTTGTGCCTCAATGTGGACTTGCACCTGGTTTTATTAGTATCGCAGCAAACAGTTTAATGAAAGAATTTGATCATTGCCATCATGCTAAATTGCGTGTTGGCGCACTACCACAGCGTGCTAGTAATGCGTTACATTATTCGCTCACATGGTCAACTGACGGGGTTATTAATGAATATGGTAATCCTTGTTATGGAATTGAAGGTGGGAAGCCTGTTATTTTAAAACCTCTTGAAGGCTTAGAGTCTATACAAATTGATGGCTCTGAATACGAAGCATTCAATACATCGGGTGGTTTAGGTAGTTTGGCTGCGCTTTATGAAGGAAAAGTTCAGACGTTAAATTACAAAACCATGCGTTATCCTGGGCATTGTGAAAAAATGCGTTTGTTAATGAACGATCTGAAATTGAACGAAGATCGTGATACGTTAAAACGAATTCTAGAACGAGCTATTCCTAAGACTTATCAGGATATCGTGATGGTTTATGTGACTGTGGAAGGTATTAGACAAGGTGAGTTAAGCGAAAAAAGTTATATTAAAAAAGTATATCCAGCGACTATTCGCGGTTTGGAGTGGTCGGCTATTCAAGTTAGCACCGCATCCGGTGTTTGTGCAGTAGTGGATTTGGTATTAGGACAAGCCAATGAATACCGTGGTCTAGTTTTACAGGAAAACTTCCGTCTGGATGATGTATTGGCCAATCGTTTTGGTCAGCATTACGCTTAGGAGAATGGCATGGATTTATTAAAACATTTAAATATCAATGAAATTAACCCTGGTGCCTTCAGTGGCCAGGGATGGCAAAGCCAGATTGGTGCTAGTCGCTTACCCTCGTTTAATCCTGCAACTGGTGGAAAACTGGCTGAAATTGCGACCTGTTCATCGTACAACTTCGTATAATGTATGCTATACGAAGTTATTACGAAACATGGATAAGCAGTAAAATTTTTCTTATTTAAGTCTTTCGGAAAC
>NZ_CALJ01000183.1 GCF_000308315.1 Legionella tunisiensis
ATGCTATACGAAGTTATTACGATTGTTAAAGTGAATGATCGAGGTCCATTCCACAGTGATCGAGTTATTGATCTTTCCTATGCCGCTGCCATAAAATTGGGCTTATTACCTAAAGGGACTGCGCCTGTTGAAATAGAAGCCCTGAATACTGGCAAACATGTTGCTCGTTATTATGTGCAGGCTGGTGCTTTTAACTCAGAAAAATTAGCTAATTTACTGCAAAATAAATTAGCAAAATTAACACCATCACCTGTTGTTATTGAGAAACATGCGAATCGTTTTGTGGTTAAAGTTGGTCCTTTTGCTAATAAACGCATGACATCTAATTTAAAAATAAGCTGGTTGCCAATGGCGTGCATGGCTCTTTCGCCTTATTACAATAAAATGGCAAAAAGGCATTTAAATTTAGGGCCTGTTGACATTTCTACTATCTAGGCCGAAAAGCTAGCGAAATGTCAATAAACCTAATCATCGGCTGAATCAATGATAACTCGAGTGCCCTTCATCCCGCCGCCTGGTAACTCAACAAATTCCTCATTCAACCAACGAGCATCCTCGGTAAACATCCTTATACAGCCATGACTTGCTCGGTATCCAGGTACTGTCTCACTTCCGTGCAGAGCGTATCCACGAAAAAATGCATACAAAAAGGCATTTCGGCACCTCCATTGTTGCCATCTGCACGTCTAGGAAAGGCGGTAGAAATACAGTCAATATCTTGTTTACGAATAATTCGGTAAGAGCCAGAGGGCGTTGAACAACCGCCTATGACGCCAGAGCATTTGCCTTCACCTGATGAAATCGGTCCCCACCATAATAACTCACCATCTTCATCATAAGCTCCCCAAGCTAATTTTTTTGACTGATATAGATGGTTTTTTCCCCATCGGGCTCTATATAACGGGGGAAGGGGGAAACATCATAGATAGTTAGTCGATCGATGTTTCTAGGAATTGCTATAATCATGCCCGATCGTAAAGCAATGTTCATTCGATTAACACGGCGTACAATGTCTTTCTCTTCGTTATTAGGAAACAAGCTATTCCAGCTTTGACCATTCTTTATTTTGATACAGAAATAATCAGGCTCCTTACACAAGGTTTCCCCGTACCGTGTTTGAGACCAGGCTGTTGAAACGAGAGTGGCTAGTAGTATTGTTGTTATCTTTTTAATCAGCCGTTTCATAGTGAGCCCAATTTTTTAACTGGTATCTAATTTAACGGCATAAAGAAAAAACTTTACAAATTGTTTGTTAAATTATTATTAACTTTGTTAGGAATAGTATCTTTGATGTAAGTTACGCACTTTCTAATTTAATCGCTTGCCAGGCTTCATGTATATCTGTGAGTAACGCATTGGCCTGGATAAGTAGTTCAATATTATTATCCAAGTTTGCTTTTAGTAGAATGCGTTGAATATATTCATAAAGTTTATCCAGATTTTCAGCAATTTCGCCACCGTTTTCATGATCAAGGCTTACACGAAGACCTTCGATTATGCTTATGGTTTTTCCAATGTGCTCGCCTTTTTCGCTGATTTGCTTGCGTTGTATGTTCCCTTGAGCTGTGGCTATATGTGAACGTGCGCCTTGTAATAGTAAGTGAATTAGTTCGTGGGGATTCGCTGTTTCCACACGGGTTTGTAATTCAATTGATTTGTATTGTTCAAGGGCTTGTTGATAAGGATTCTTCATTGCATTTACCTCCTATTCACAGTCAATTGTGGTAAGTTGGCTAATTGTTGTGTTAGAAAATCACTAGTGCTTTGCATTTTAACCAATAATGCGTCAAGAGCAGTGAATTGTTTGGTATAACGGTTGGAAAGCGCTGTTGCTTTAATTGCGAGTTGATTACGCTGATCACCGAGATCGTCCAAACGATCGTTTAACCGCTCAGTTCGGGTAGAGAGAGCCCCTGAATCACCTAGGTAATCAGTTAGTAAATGATTAAATTTTACTGCTAGACCATCTGTTATTTCGATTTCTCCTCTGGCACCGATACTGCCAGCTGAAATCTCAAGATTTAATCCCTGGAAATCATTAGTACCTTTCAGTGTTAAACCATCACTTGAAGTGGCATTCGCTCCACCAATGGTGCCAGATAAGGCAGTTCCTGGTGTAAACGTAGTAAGTACTAGGTTATAGCGCCCAGTTTTAACATCATTTCCTACGGATTTGATGTGGACATTTGGATCAGTGGCAGTTGCTGTTTTAGCAAAAAGGGTGGCAACAGCATCGTAATTATCTGTTACAGCAGCATTAAATTTATCGCTGTTCATTTCAAGCAATCCCTGCTTGTTGGTTTTGATACCAATATCAGCTAGAGTAAGTATTGTGCTGCCAGTTTTTGCTAAAGGGTCTCCAAGTATTTTGGTTAAGTTCAATTTTAAAGTGCGAATTCCTGAATCAGCCTGTAAGGTACCCCCTTTTTTAGTTTCGGCATTATAACCTGTCAGTGCATTTATTGTGGTCATTGTGTCATTGTATTGTTTAATAAATTCATTAACTAAGGTAGTCAATTGAGAGTCATTATTGCTTATTTTTAAATCAACAAGAGTACCTGGCTGCGCTTTCTTAAGATCGATGGTGACACCTTCAATCACATCTGTCAGTTGATTAGTGCTTTGTGTTAATAACAAACCATTAACGAGTACCTCGCTATCTTTCGCGGCGACTGTTTGAGTGAGGGAATTATTACCGATTGTTGGATCATAGGCGAGAGCAGATAAGCCTATTGCGTCGTTATTAGTTCCGTCGTTATCAACGACTGAAATTCGCATTGCTAACGCTTCGCCAGTGTCAGGGCTGGTCAAGCTTAGTCGGGAGCCTGAACTGTCTTTTACAATATTCGCTTGCACACTTCCACTGCTGTTATTAATAGCATCTCTGATAGCCGATAGGGTATTTTGTCCCGGGGCAATATTGATAGTAACTGATTGTTTATCTGGGTTTGCAGTAAAGACAGTATCACCACTGCTGTATGTGCCGAAATCGATAGTGATACTGCCGCTACCAACGACCGTAGAGGAGTCTGAAAAAGCTGTGGAAGCAAGACTTTGTTTTGATGCCAAGGTTTGTACTTCAATTTGGTACTGACCTGCTGAGGCATCATTATTAACGCTGGCAGAGAGAATGTTTGTGTCACTTACAGAACTTTTTAAGGCATAAAACTGATCGATATTAGATAGTTTTATCATAGACGTTTGTAGATTAGACAAAGCACTTTTAATTTGGCCTAAAGCGGATAGCTGCGTAGCATAGCTAGCCTCTTGTTTATCAAGTCTGTTTTTTGCAGGAGTAATATCTGCTTGCACCAAGGCTTCAACAATCGCTTTAACGTCTAGTCCAGAGCCTACTCCTGATGATGTTAAACTAGCCACGATTAATTCCTTCTCTTAAAATTAAGCGTTTATCAATTGATTTAAAAATCTAATTTTCTTAGCAAAATAAGTACCAACTAATTCTAAACTTTTTATCGATGGTTCCTCTAATCATCCTATCAATCATTGATAATAGCTGTAAGTATTCATCAGGAGGCATCTTACGAATAATTTCGTCTGACAGTTTGTCAGTGACGATTGTTTGTAGCAGTCCTGTTGCTTCATCAATAGCGGATTTAGTTTCGATAGAGGTTATTGTAAAATTAGACATACCCACATTGGATTCTATTTTATTGCTTTGCTCTTTATTCGTTGTTTCAAATGAGAGCGTATTCATTTTACTTAGTGATTCAACATTCATGACAGCCTCCATGCCCTGTTGCAGATAATCAAGGGCAATCAAACAAGCATCATGCAGGAAACCCTGCATGATGCTTTAAACATTATCCTAACAATTGCAACACTGATTGTGGCAAGCTATTGGCCTGGGCCAGCATCGCTGTACCAGCTTGTTGCAATATTTGTCCCTTAGTCAGGTTTGCTGTTTCTGCGGCAAAGTCCGCATCCTGAATCCGGCTTCGTGCAGCAGTGAGACTTTCTGTTACGTTTTGTAAGTTAGCAATGGTTGATTCAAAGCGGTTTTGCAACGCACCCATTGCGGCACGGTTAGAGCTAACAGAAGTAAGTGCTGAATCCAAACGGCGGATAGCTAATTGTGCACCTGATACAGTACTGACATCAATGGTATCAATACCATTAGAATCTCTGGCAATTGAAGAGGCTAGACCAACCGTGGCTACTGTACCACCAATGGTCAATGTTTCTGCTGCACTAATGGTCAGTGTACCGCGTAAGGTACCATCGAAGGCTCCACCCGTAACAGTCAAACCATCGGTACCTGCAACAAAACCAGTACCGCTCTCTGTCACATCGATATTACGGCCATCGCTTGCAGTTAGGGTCATATCGCCACCATTAAGGCTGGCAGTTACCCCTGTTTGACTGCTTACAGAGTTAATTGCGTCCCTAAGAGCGGTATTGCTGAGTGCAGTAGCAACGTCTTCGTTAGTGAAGATTGCAACACCATTAATGCTCAGGTTATAGGTATCTGCTGCGGTACCACCAATCGGACCAATGGTTTGAGTTCCAGTTGTTACGGCACTGACACTCAGACCTGCAATCCCGGCGTCATTAATCGCTGCTGCTTTTGCATAAGCGGAGGTGGCATCTTGTTGCGCATTTCCGGTAAATCCAGCACTAGAACTGATGGTAGTTGCTGCACCAGAACCCACAGCAATCGTAATATCGGTTGCTGCTACTGCAGATACTTCCGTACCGGTTTGTTGTGCTATCCCCCCCATAGACGAGGCTTTAATACTTCCAATAGCGAAATTAATCGTTTGGTTAGCATTAGCACCTACTTGGAAACTGGCACTGGAGAACGAGCCATCGAGAATACGTTGGCCGTTAAATTCAGTATTTAATGCAATTCTATCTAACTCACTTTGTAACTGTACAATCTCTTCCTGTATGGCTTGACGGTCGCCAGAGTTATTGGTTGAGTTAGCGGATTGTAGAGAAAGTTCACGCATACGTTGCAGAATGTTAGTGGTTTCCTGCATCGCACCCTCTGCAGTTTGCGATAAAGAAATACCATCATTAGCATTACGGATCGCCTGGGTCATACCGCGTACTTGAGCGGTCATACGTTCAGTAATAGCAAGACCTGCCGCATCATCCTTTTGCACTGTTAATGCGTAGACCAGATGACAAGCGCTGAATGGCCGTTTGCATCGTTTTTGTGAACTATTTAAATTACGTTGCGCATTAAGCGACATTACGTTGGTGTTAATCACTTGAGCCATGACTAAATCTCCTCGACCTGAATCCCTGTAGGGGGATTTCCCATTTATATCGATAAATTCTTATTTTTTAAATTTATCGAACCCAATTACCTTATCGGAAAAAGAGAAATAAACTTTAGCTTTTAGTAGTATTTTTCACTAAAAAAATCCAATTAAAAGCAGAAGCATTTCTATTATCATACATGTTGTTTATTTATTATAATTTTTGAAATTAAATGATAAATTAAGACTAAAAAATAACCTTTTTAATAAGAAGAGGTTGTTGGTAACAATTAGTCGTGCAAGCATCAATTTCAGGTTATAATAGCCGGATTAAGATTAATGGATTCCTATATGAGTTGGTTAAAAAATTATTGCCTTCAAAAATTAGAACTGAAACGTCACAAAAAAGAGTTCCTGAAGGACTTTGGGTAAAGTGTTTAGGTTGCAGTTCAGTTCTTTATCGTACCGAATTATTAAAAAATTTATCCGTATGCCCCAATTGCAATCATCATCATCGCTTGTCTGCCAGAGAGCGCTTAGCGCAATTTTTGGATGAGGCAGGTCAAGAAGAAATTGCGGAAGATTTAGAGCCAATAGATCGCTTGAAATTTAAAGATTCTAAAAAATACAAGGACCGAATCAGTCAGGCACAAAAAGCGACAGGAGAAAAAGAAGCTTTAATTGTCATGAAGGGTGCTTTGATGCGTCAACCTGTCATTGTCAGTGCTTTTGAATTTAATTTTATGGGTGGCTCTATGGGGGCAACCGTTGGTGAAAAATTTGTCAGGGCTGTTAATGCAGCAGCAGCTGAAAAAAGAGCTTACATTTGTTTCACTGCAAGTGGCGGTGCGCGGATGCAGGAAGGTCTATTTTCATTAATGCAAATGGCTAAAACTTCGGCTGCACTTGCTAGATTTTCAGAGACTAGATTGCCTTTTATTGTTGTATTGACGGATCCTACTATGGGCGGTGTTTCAGCTAGTTTTGCGAGTCTTGGTGATATTATTATTGCTGAACCAAACGCATTGATTGGTTTTGCGGGGCCACGTGTTATAGAGCAAACAGTGCGGCAAACTTTGCCTGAAGGGTTTCAACGCAGTGAGTTTTTGCTTGAGCATGGCCATATTGACATGATTGTTGAACGAAAAGCTTTAAGGAGCACCGTGGCTGAACTTGTAGCAAAGCTATCTCGCCGAGATGTAAGCAATATCTTTGATGAAGCCGTATAACCATTTTTAATGTTGCTGAGTGGTTAGCTTATCTTGAAAATCGCCACCACCAGGAGATTCAACTAGGCTTATCCCGAATCCGGCAAGTAGCTGGGCATTTGGATTTGTTAAATCCAAATACAAAAATTATTACAGTTGCCGGAACAAATGGTAAAGGTTCAACGGTAGCTTCACTCGAAGCAATCTATTGGGCAGCTGGTTATCAAGTTGCCAGTTATTCCTCGCCACATCTATTGGCATTTAATGAACGAATTAAAATTAATCGGCAGCCGATCAGTGCGCAGCAACTGTGTGATGCATTTTGTGTCATTGAAGAAGCCAGAAGTGCGATTAATGTCCATCTAACCTATTTTGAGGTTGCGACTTTAGCGGCTTTATGGCATTTCAAACAACATTGTCTTGACTTGATTATTCTGGAAGTAGGGCTGGGCGGTCGTTTGGATGCTACAAATATTATCGATGCAGATTTAGCTATTATTACAACGATTGATTTTGATCATCAAACTTTTTTAGGCAATACGAAAGAGGCTATTGGCTTCGAAAAAGCTGGTATTTTAAGAGCAAATAAACCATTGATCTTTGCTGATAACAATCCGCCGAAAAGCATTTTAAAACAAGCTCATGCGCATAATACTCCTTTGTATTTATATGGTCGGGAATATAATTATCTGCTTCGTGCAAATGGCTTGCAGTTTGTGACGTCAGAACAAATAATTGATCTACCTCAGCCACAATTGCATTGTAATGCCGTTGCAGCTGCAATAATGGCTTCAATTTGTTTGCAAACGCTGTTACCTGTCCAGTACTCTCAATTAATGCAGGGAATTAAAAGTGCTTCTTTGATGGGACGGTTGCAATTTGTAAAGGGAAGGTAGAGACCCTATTTGATGTAGCGCATAACCCGCAAGCAGTCAACAATCTGGCAAAATTTATTAAAGAATTGTCAGCGGGGAGAACGGTACATGCTGTTTTTTCAGTTTTAAAAGATAAAGATATTATTGGGCTGATTGCCCCTTTAATCGAATGTGTTGATCATTGGTATCCTAGCTT
>NZ_CALJ01000182.1 GCF_000308315.1 Legionella tunisiensis
CTGTTATAATCACTCCCACGCGTTAATTTTCGTCATAGCTTGGCTTGTTACGAATTCATTTTAGTGTGTGCTTTGTGAGTAATCCTTTTATTCCAATTGAAGCGGCAGATTTAACATGGCGTGATGGTTTGCCGTTTTCTACCAGGTTTAATGACATTTACTTTTCTAACGAAAATGGTTTGTTAGAAGCGGAACATGTTTTTATTACCGGGAACAATCTTATAGAACGGTGGCAAAATTTAGCAACTGAGAAAAGTGGTTCTTTTGCTATTGCAGAAACAGGTTTTGGTAGCGGTCTTAATTTTTATTAACCTGGTCGTTGTGGCTTAAATATGCTCCTCAGCATGCTCGTTTGCATTTTGTCAGTTGCGAGAAATTCCCTTTGCGGCGAGAGGATCTCGCTCGCTGTTTAGCTTTATGGCCGCAATTAAAGGACTTAGCGTTTGTTTTGCATGCAGATTACCCAGTTTTAACACCAGGTTTTCATCATCTGCAATTTCAAAATGGCAGAATCAATTTAACTTTGATGTTTGGAGACGCCAACCAGTGTTTTCATCAGCTCTTAGTGTGTGGGGATGTTAAACTTGAAGCAGCATTAAGGACAAATCATATTGATGCCTGGTTTTTGGATGGTTTTGCGCCAGCAAAAAATCAGCAGATGTGGAGCGAAGAGCTTTTTCAGACAATAGGGCAATTATCGAAACCAGGAACAACGCTTGCGACTTTTTCTGCCGCAGGTGTCGTTAGAAAAAATTTGCAAGCAACTGGTTTTGAAGTCAAGAAAATCAAAGGATTCGGCCAAAAACGTGAAATGATGATCGCTGCATTTCAAAAGGCAGAATTTGCCTCTTCACCAAGAACTTGGGTTACACCTTGGCAATGCAGTACTCCCAGAATAGTCAATGAGAAAAAGGCCATTGTTTTAGGTGCAGGATTAGCTGGTTGTTATCTTGCTCAAGCTTTAGTGAAACGAGATTGGCACGTTACTTTAATTGATGCTCACAATGAAGTGGGTTATGGCGCTTCAGGGAATACTCAGGCAGTTTTATACCCAAAATTATCCGCTTATCGCTCACCTTTAACTCTATTTATGCTAAATGCTTTTCTTTTTGCTCATCGTATGTATAGCCAATTACTTCATAAACATGATGTTGGTAAATTGTCGGGTATCTTGCAACTTGCATTCAATGATAAAGAACAGGCTTCACAGATTAATTTAGAAAAATGGTTGGCTGCTTATCCTGAATTGGGAGTGCTTGTTGATCAACAGCGCGCTACAGAAATTGCTGGTATTCATTTAAATACCGGCGGTTTGTTTATTCCTTATTCAGGATGGCTTGATTCACGTGCTTTATGTGAAATATTTGCCCAAACAGAAGGGATCAATTGGATTCCTGACACCGTTGTAACGGAGTTGGTCTTTAGAAATAAACAGTGGCATGTCGCAGGGCATCAGGCTGACGTGTTAATAATTGCTAATGGCAATCACGCGAATCAATTTAGCCAAACATCGTTTCTACCATTGAAGTCAATTCGTGGTCAAATGACAATGATTCGAGCGAACCTCAGTAGTGAAAATTAAAACTACCCTTGTGCGGTGATGGCCATGTTTTACCAGCAAATAACGGTATGCATGCCATTGGGGCAACTTATCATTTAGATGCTACTAAGCAAACTTGTTATGAAGCTGATAATAAGAGCAATCTGGCACGATTGGAAAAACTCCCTGCAGAATTAGTTTGGTCTGGCGAGGTGAGTGGTAATTGGGCTGGTGTGAGAGCAGCTACTACTGATTATTTACCTTTGGTTGGCCCTGTGCCTGATGAGCAGCTTTTTAAAGCACGTTTTGCAGCTTTAGCAACTAATGCCAAGCGCTGGCTTCCTACTCCAGGCGCGTTCCATCCTGGTTTATTTCTGTGTGCTGGTTTTGGTTCGCGGGGGTTAACTACAGTGCCGCTTAGCGCTGAATGGTTAGCGTCACTCATTAACAATGAACCTTGGTTCCTTCCTCGGACATTGGTGCAATCCTTATCACCAGCTCGTTTTTTACGTAAAGAGTTAACAAAAATTTGCATCAAGACTAACTATTTATTTTATAGCCTATACTTTTACAGTATGGGCAAAGGAATTGGTCAAAATTTATCGAACCATTTGTGAGATAAGGATTTTGAACTATAACTTTATATTAATAATTAATTAGGAGTAGTCATGAAGACAAAGGTCATTGTCTACACTGAACAAAAAGAGGATAGTGAAAATTTTGAGTTAATGGCTGGTCATTTTTCTTTAGTGATGAATGCACTGAATCGAATGGACTCGACTCAATTAACGCAAGATTTACTCATGCATTTAACTGAATCTTCGCATTTTCTAAGAGAAAGTCTTGACTTAGTTGATAGTCAATTCAAGCTGGCAACAAAAAGATCATCCATTCAACCAGTGCTTTTACAAGCGCGGCATTAGAACTGCTATATGCCTTGATTTTTTCTTCCTAAGAAGACAAATAAATCAAGGCATATTAGGCAACGTCTCTAAAGTTATTGCCGGTCTACAAAAATGCCAAACTGGCTAAAATCGCGCTCTATCTTCTTAAATAGCATTGGCCATTTGCCTCAATTCAACGCAATTTTTATCTAATTTTGCTCTTTTTCGCTGCTGGCAAAATTTTAGGGGCGTTGTTCTAGTCAAAACCAAATAACGAATATCTCAGGTAGCTTATTGATGGCTTATTAATCTTTCTCATTTTTTTGTACATGCTAACATAACCGTTCTTCAATGATTTCGTATAGACGGAATAAGAGGTTTTTTAACAGTGTGCTGCTTCAAAATGAACAGGGCTGATTGCTATATTTAGATCAAAAAAGCAGGTAAATAAGCCATGGAAAGAAATAAGAGTATTGCTTCTCTGGCATGAGATCGTTACTCTGCGAATCCATGTGTTAGTTAATGAGGTAATCCGTGAATAGTATTGAAATTTTTCAGATTGATTCTTTTACTGACAAAATATTTCACGGTAACCCAGCTGCGGTGTGTCTGCTCAATGATTGGCTCAATGATGAATTGATGCAGGCTATTGCTGTTGAAAATAATCTTTCAGAAACTGCTTTTATTATTGAGGATAAAAGTGGTTTTCATATACGTTGGTTTACTCCGCGAGGTGAAATTAGTCTTTGCGGTCATGCTACCTTGGCTGCCGGTTTTATTTTGCATGAATTGGGTAAATGTTCTAAAGATACGGTCTATTTTTCCAGCCCTAGTGGAATTCTCTCTGTGAGAAAAAAGGAGAACTTTATACCTTGGATTTTCCCCGGTTAAATTTTCAATTGAGCGAAACACCAGAGCTAATTTCAGTCTTAATTGATAAGCCTTATGTGGATGTTTTTGAAAGTGATTTGGATTACCTAATCTTACTCGCCGATGAAGATAAAGTTTTGCATGCCCAGGTAGATCTTAAAGCGTTAGTCAAATTACCTAAACGTGGATTAATTTTGACTTCTCAGTGCAGTGATGCCGATTTTTATTCACGTTGTTTTTATCCAAGGCATAATATTGCGGAAGATCCGGTCACAGGTTCTGCTCATTGCGTTCTTGGACCCTTTTGGGCTGAGCGTCTCAATAAAAAATCTTGCATGCTATCCAGGGCTCTTTTCGCACAGGGGAGGTAACTTGTGAAATTCATGACGAACGGGTTTATATTTCAGGTCATTGTAAATGGTATTCAAAAGGATATTTGGTTATTTGATTATCATTAAGCTTAACCACCAGGAAGATGAATTTGTACATTAAAGGTAATTACATGTCCCATTTGTATGGGAGTTGAAAAAATTACCTGATTGAGATAGCCTGCGCCGATGTTTAACCATGTTGATGCTTGTTGCTCAAGACCAAACGATAATCGATTTTGATCAATGGTTTTAGTGGAAAGCCAGGCTGGTCTGTTAAAATTGATAAAGAATTCATTCGAGCCAACAAGACTAATGCTGGCTGTAAGAGGATGGTTAATCAGAATACGTCCTCTGAATCGATAACCCCATTGATCAGAGCCTTTACTTCTGCGTTGCTCGATACGCGATCTAAAAAAGATTCTATTAGAGTTTAGTGTTTCATTGTAAATAGCATCTTGCCATAGGCGAAATTCCTGATTCTTAGTGTCTTCATCTTGTGCAGTGCTAAACCATCCTGCTGCTAACCAAAAAGCCCATTGCGAGGAGGCGTTATAGCCACCACTAAATCGCGACAGGAATTGCTCAAGTAATCTAGGATCGTCAACAAGCCGTACTTGTGGCTCAATTTGGTAGGAAAACTTACCAATATCAGTATTTAGGCCAAGAATTGACCAGAATTTCTGTGTGGTCTGTATAGCTGGCAAAGTGGGGGGAAATAGAGCAAAACCAATATAAACGCTGAATAAAGCAAGCGTGGGAGATTCATCGGGTTGTGGAACACCAAATTGATCCTTGTAGTTCATGCTATATTGATTTTGCTTAAATTAGCAAAAAATTTATAGAAAGCACATGGCAAGACCAAGATAATTGTTCTAAGCTGCAAAAGCTGGCATTTTAATTTACCAACACAGGGGTTGTTGCCATTTTTCTCTACCTTGAGAACTTATGGTTTGATATTCGAGTACGGCTGCTCAGCATATACATTCGGATGTGCGCAGCGAAGGGCAGAAACCAAGCTGTAAGCACTAATATCATAGAGATATCAATACCCCCTAAACGAGGGATGGTCATTATGGACACATGGAATAGTGTAATTTTTATGAAAACCAATAAACCCTGGTCTGATTTAAGTGTGATGGCCAAATGGGATGGCGTAGAAAAAATGTGGTCTACTACTGGTGATTGGGATTGGTGCATTAAACTGGATATGAACAATTCTTCCTCTGAAAAAACAGAAACCTTTGTCGCGCGTATGCTTGATGGCCATTGGGCAACTGAAACAAAAACAAATTGGTGGAAAGAAGTATCTGCAAGACAATAATTTGCCCGGGTAGTGCTCCGGGCTTTGATTCAATCCCTCTTCTGGTCGTAAATCATTGCTCTATCGTTAAATAGCTTGTTTTTCCTCAGGTTTAGCAGTTGCTATCAAACTGCCAGCATGATAAAAATGCCATTCACAATGTCAAGGAGTGAATATTGATGTCTATGGGAAAGCGCTTTAGAACGCTTGTTCAAAATCATTCGCCATTACAAATTGTCGGAACCATTAATGCCTATTCTGCAATGCTTGCAGAATCAGTTGGTTGTGAGGCAATTTATCTATCCGGCGCAGGTGTAGCCAATGCCTCTTATGGCTTACCTGATTTAGGTATGACTGGTCTTGCTGAAGTGTTAGAAGACGTTAGACGAATCACCCAAGCCTGTTCTCTGCCTTTATTAGTTGATGTTGATACTGGCTGGGGACACGCATTTAACATTGCTCGAACTGTACAATTAATGGAGCGATCTGGCGTTGCCGCCATTCATATTGAAGATCAAGTGATTGCTAAACGTTGTGGGCATCGTCCTAATAAAGCGATAGTTTCAATGAAGGAAATGGGTGATCGTATTAGAACAGCAGTAGATGCTCGCGTTGATGACAATTTTGTTATTATGGCACGAACTGATGCTTATGCTGTTGAGGGAATGAATGCTGCGATTGAACGAGCCCAATTTTGTGTTGAATTGGGTGCTGATATGATTTTTGCGGAAGCAATGACAACACTAGATGAATATCAGACTTTTAGTAGACAGGTCAAAGTGCCTATCTTGGCAAATATTACTGAATTCGGTAAAACGCCGTTATTTACTAAGGATGAGTTGGCTGAGGCTGGTGTGCAACTTATTCTATATCCTCTGAGTGCTTTTAGAGCTATGTCGCAAGCTGCTTTACTTGTTTATAAAGCGATCAAAGAAGAGGGTACACAGAAGGGTTTGCTGGAGAGCATGCAAACACGTAATGATTTATATCAGGTACTGGGTTACCACGATTATGAAAAAAATTAGACCAATTGATGGAGGGTGAGGATGGTCAATAAAGCAGCAGGAGGATTGGCTGGTGTAGTAGCTGGACAATCGGCTATAGCCACTGTAGGGCTGGCGGGAAAAGGGTTAAATTATCGTGGTTACTCCATTGATGATTTGGCTGAGCATGCAACTTTTGAAGAAGTGGCTTATTTACTTCATTATGGGAAGTTACCTACAAGCTCAGAGCTCAGTGCTTACACAAAAAAACTGGTTGGTTTGCGCCATTTGCCTAATACATTAAAGTCTGTACTGAAATTAATCCCTAAAAATACTCATCCAATGGATGTATTGCGTACTGGTTGTTCAATGTTAGGTACCTTGGAGCCTGAAGAGGATTTTGCCCAGCAATATGAAATTGCTGATCGACTGCTCGCTTTATTTCCTGGCATGATGTGTTATTGGTATGCTTACCATTTCAAAGGGAAAGAGATTAGTGGTGAAAGTAATGAAGACACGATAGGTGGCCATTTTCTTGAATTGCTTCATGACCGCAAGCCATCTAAATTGGAAAGTGGCATGATGAATGTGTCCCTAATTTTATATGCTGAGCATGAATTTAATGCCTCTACCTTTGCAGCTCGCGTTACGGCGGCTACTCTCTCTGATTTCTATTCAGCTATTACCTCAGCAATTGGTACTTTACGTGGTCCTTTACATGGTGGAGCAAATGAAGCTGCGATGGAGTTAATTGGGCAGTTTAAAAGCCCTGAGGAAGCTGAACAACGTTTAATGGAAATGCTGGCCAATAAAGCCAAAATTATGGGTTTTGGCCATCGTGTCTACAAGGATTGTGATCCTCGGTCAGATATTATTAAGGCTTGGTCGCATAAATTAGCTGAATTCAAACATGATCTATTATTGTACCGGGTTTCAGAAAGTATCGAAGCAGTGATGCGGCGTGAGAAGAAATTATTTCCAAATCTTGATTTTTACAGTGCATCGGCTTATCACTACAGCGGTATACCAACCTTTTTATTTACTCCGATCTTTGTGATGTCAAGGATTACCGGTTGGTCAGCCCATGTTTTTGAGCAGCGTGCGGATAATCGTTTAATTAGACCAACATCAGAATATACCGGGCCTGAGGCTAGAAAATTTATTCCTATTGAGCAGCGAGGATAATATGCATGCCTATGTAGAAGACAATGTTAAACCTGACTATGACAGAGTATTAACTGATATTACTGATTATGTGTTGAATACGGAGATCAAGAGTGTAACTGCCTACGAAACAGCACGCCTGTGTTTGATGGATACGCTAGGGTGTGGCATGTTGGCACTTAATTTTCCCGAGTGTACCAAATTACTAGGGCCTGTTGTTCCAGGCGCAGTTTTGCCAGGAGGTGCACGTGTACCTGGTACTAATTATGAGCTTGATCCAGTGCAAGCAGCATTTAATATTGGGACTATGGTGCGATGGCTTGATTTTAATGACACTTGGCTTGCGGCTGAATGGGGTCATCCATCTGATAATCTAGGTGCGATTTTAGCTGTAGCTGATTACATTAGTCGACAAAATATGCAACAGGGCAAAGCAGCCATCACTATGTATGAAGTATTGACTGCAATGATTAAGGCACACGAAATTCAGGGCTGTCTGGCTCTGGAAAATAGTTTTAATCGTGTCGGTTTGGATCATGTCCTGCTCGTCAAGGTTGCCAGCGCAGCTGTTGCTGCACTGTTACTTGGTGCAGATAGGGATACTATGCTTCGTACTTTATCGCAAGTTTTTGTGGACGGACAAAGTCTGAGAACCTATCGCCATGCGCCGAATGCTGGTTCACGTAAATCATGGGCTGCAGGTGATGCGACGTCGCGTGCTGTACGTTTGGCTTTAATTGCTGCTCGTGGTGAAATGGGTTATCCCAGCGCTTTAACAGCCCCTAAGTGGGGATTTTATGACGTTTTATTTGGTGGCAAATCATTTAAATTTCAGCGTCCTTATGGTAGTTACGTTATGGAGAACGTTCTTTTTAAATTATCCTATCCAGCGGAGTTTCATGCTCAAACTGCTGTCGAATGTGCTGTTGCTTTGCATCCACAGGTAAAAGCGCGAATCGCGGATATTGCACGGATAGAACTAGTCACTCATGAGTCAGCAATTCGTATCATTAGTAAGCAGGGTGCTTTATATAACCCAGCTGATAGAGATCATTGTTTGCAATATATGGTAGCGATTGCTCTTTTACATGGCGATCTGCGAGCTGAGCATTATGAAGATGAAGCGGCATCTGATCCACGTATTGATCAACTACGAGAAAAAATGCACGTGAGTGAAAACCAACAATTTTCACGAGATTATCATGATCCAGAAAAACGCTCTATAGCAAATAGTATCAAGTTAGTCTTTAACGATGGTACGGAATCGAAATTGATAACGGTGGAATATCCTATTGGTCATAAACGGCGTCGCGAAGAAGGACTGCCTGTTTTGTTAGCGAAATTTAAGCGTAATTTATCAACCCGATATGCGCCTGCACGTATTGAGGCAATTTCCAACGCGATGAATGATACTAATTTATTAGCTGCATTGTCGGTTGTTGATTTTATGGCCCTTTGGCAAATTTGATCGAACTAGTAATGAAAAAACGCTAGGAGGCTGTTTTCTAGCGTTTTTGTTGTTAAATCAAAACTTTCGTTTAATCCCTGCTGTAGCCAGGATTTTGGTGGCAATTTCCTCGATTGAATATCTGGTAGAATTAAGATAGGGGATATTTTCACGTTGATACATCGTTTCGACTTCAGCAACTTCACGTCGACATTGCTCCATGGATGCGTATTGACTGTTTGGGCGTCGTTCTGTGCGTATATGTTGTAATCTTTCCGCGTCAATTGTGAGCCCAAACAATTTATTTTTATAAGGCCTTAATGATTCAGGTAAGCGAAAAGAAGTTAAATCATCCTCGGCAAAAGGGTAGTTAGCTGCTAAGACCCCGAAATGTAAAGCCATATAAAGGCAACTGGGTGTTTTGCCGCAACGTGATACTCCAATCAAAATAATATCTGCTTTTTCATATCCCCGCGTTTTAATACCATCGTCATGGGCTAACGCATAATCTACAGCTTCAATGCGCTGAGTATACGATTGCGGATTTGCAACACCATGGGTACGCCCGACGGTATATGATGACTTGGCTTGTAGTTCATGCTCGAGAGGCCCAAGAAAGGTATTAAAAAGATCAAAAATTTTTGCTTTAGACTGTTTAATTGCTTGAGCAATATCGGGGTTAATCAATGTCATAAAGATTAAAGGTTTAATACCTGTTTCCTCACAACAAGAATCGATGCGAGCAACAGCTGCCTCTGCTTTTGCGACAGTATCAATGTAGGGAATAGTTAGTTTTTCAAACTCAATGTTTTCAAATTGCGTAATTAAACTATTACCTAAATTTTCAGCGGTAATGCCTGTTCCATCTGAAATCATGAAAACATATCGTTTCATCTATAACCTCTTAGTGAGTAATCTCTAAACTCAAACTAATGATTCTAATCGATTAATAATCTTGCTACCAGCTTATAATAGCTTGGCAAGGTAACTCGCTTCTGTTATGTTCATGAAAGTTATGATTATTGGAAAAGAAATGACAAGCTCGCCTGATAAATCGCGGAATTTGTTGGCTTGGGCTACCGAGATCCAAGCGATTGCTCAGATTGGTCTTACCTACACTACTGATTTATACGATAAAGAACGGTATGAACAACTGGCAAAATTGTCTGTTGAAATGATGTCAGCTGTTGTGGATGAAAAAAAAGAGGATCTTCAGGCCACTTTTCTAAATCAAGCTGGCTATGCTACACCTAAAGTTGATGTTAGGGCTTTGATAATCCAGAATGATGCACTATTATTAGTGCGTGAGGCCCAGGATGGGAAATGGGCATTACCAGGTGGTTGGGCAGATGTCAATTATTCTCCTTCTGAGTGTATAGTTAAAGAAGTACATGAGGAAACAGGATTACAAACCCGAGTAAAACGGTTTCTTGCCTTATGGGATACAGCAAAACATGATCACCCCCCCCACTGGCCATACATTTATAAATGCATTTTTTATTGTGAGGTAATTGGAGGGCAATTTATCCGTAGTCATGAAATTCTCGATGTAGCTTTTTTTAGTCTGGGAGCTCTACCACCATTGTCAGAATGTCGGATTACTAGAAGCCAGATTGAAAAATTAATGAATCTATATGATTCTAATGATTTTTGTACTGTTTATGATTAAATTCCGGGATAAATAAAGATTATGGAACCAGATCGCTACGAGCAAAATAGTAAAGTTTTTATTCTTGGTATCATTACTTTACTACTCAGTTTAACTTTGTTTGCCCTTGGCTTTTATATTGCCCCTTATCTTTTTTGGGGATGGAATTATGATATACCTGCAACTGTTTTAAATTGGTATGAATGGCTAAAAGAATATTATGAGTTTAGTGATGCAGGTGCTTCCTGGATCATTTTTTCCGTTTTTATTATTCCAGCTCTGATTTGTGGTTATATTTCCCATCGGGCTTCAAACTACATAGATAATAAAATCCATGGTATTGAGCCAGTAAAAACAGAAAAGCAGATAGAAATAAAAGAAGAGGTAAAAGCGACGCTAGGTTTTGGTTTTAAAATAGTGTTGCTCATCGTGTTAGTTTTATTGGCTTTGTCGTTGCTGCAGTGGTTATTGACTGTTCCTACAGCTGAATAAAAGGAGTTGGTATGCTTTTTAAACGGTTTAAGATTAAAAGATTAAATAAAAAATAAAGGCGATGCAGCACAATCGTGTTCACAATCAGCCAAAAGATGAAGTATTAGCAAAAGAAATCGCTTATTATCATGAATTAGGAGCTATCTACCATTCTTTAATAGGCCATAAAAAATATCCTTTTGCGGACGTAATGATTGTTGCCTGCTTACGTGCGGCTTCTACGCTGGATGATCCAGTTGCTGGATACCAACTAGGTAAAAAACTATTGGATGAAGCTAACTACAGGGCAAAGCTTGAAGAAGAAAAACTTTTTGCGAGCCCAGGAAATGAGCGTCAAATGCTTCAGCTTTATGAAGAGGCACATGTCTATTTGCAAGCTGCAGAAAAACTTGGGCACGTTGAAGCAAAACGTTTGCGTGGCCTATGCTATATCAATGGTTGGGGCGTGACTTCCGATCGTGATAGAGGATTTGAACTCGTGGTTGCCAGTATTGAGCAGGAGAACAGTTGGGATAGAGTCCCACAGATATTTGCGGCAATAGGCTTGAATAAACCTGAGTTTTTCTCCGCGCTAATGAAACATCGTAATAAAAGTTAAGTCGCGTCCATCGTGTCATTCCAAGCGTAGGAGAGGGAGCTCAGTTATGGTTATGGCATTCAGCTCACACTGCTACGCTGATAGGGTGGGGTGTCAGGTGCTAAAGATAAAAGGTTAAATACCAATTTATAAAAGACTTTCCACAAAATAACGAGCCGAGGCCGGCAATACAGAGAAAGGGGCCAAAGGGAATTGGTGTATTTTTTGTTTTTCTCTTCACTTTTAGATAGGTGATTCCTACTAGAGCACCAGTTAAAGATGCAAATAATAAAATGAGGGGTAATTGAGTCCAGCCAAACCAGGCACCAAAAGCGGCGAATAATTTAAAATCACCGTGTCCCATTCCTATTTTACCGGTAAATAAATAAAAGATTTGAATAAATAGCCATAGGCTAAGATAAGCACAGGCAGCGCTTAAAACAGCGTCTGGTAAAGAAGTAAACAGTGACTGCGTGTTAGCGATTAATCCTAGCCAAAGTAGGCCTAAAGTAAGACTATCTGGTAGGAGTTGATGTTGTAGATCAATAAAAATAAGCTAATAATGAACCAGATAAACAAAAGTGCGAAAACCAAAGTTAAATTGAAATCGAAATACCAGGCAGCTAGTAGAGCAAGTAAACAACTGCAGATTTCAACTAAAGGATATCGAAGCGAAATTGGATGTTCGCATTGTCTACAATGACCGCCTAAGAAAAAATAACTAAACAATGGAATATTGTGCATTGCAGGTATCGTTGTTTTGCAGGCAGGACAGAAGGAGCGAGGAAAAAATAAATTTATTTTTCACTTAACTCAGGAGGTAAGTTCAATAACTGACGACATTCTTTTTTCCATTCAGCCTGAATCATTAGAGGTAATCGATAAATAACAACGTTTAAAAAGCTGCCTATAGCTAAAGAAAAAGGGCAAGTAATATATACGTTGTGGGAGAATGAATAATTTGCAATTGATTAAGCATTATTTTTCTACACTATTGAACCAAGTTTAAAAATAGGCAGGTACATAGCAATTATCAAAATACCAACCAGCAGTCCTAAGAGTGACATAATAATAGGTTCTAACAAATTGTTTAAAGTACTTATCGCGTTATCTACCTCTTCTTCGTAATAAGTAGCTATTTTAGTAAGCATTTGCTCGAGAGTACCTGATTCTTCCCCAACAGCAACCATTTGAACAACCATCGTTGGAAATAAAGAGTTGTTGGCTAGGGCAGTTTGCAGTTGCTGACCTTTACCTATCTCCTTCTGAACGTCATTGATTGCCTGGTTATAGATGAAATTGCCTGTCACTGGAGCTACTAATTTTAAGGCCTCTAGTAAAGGAAGACCAGCAGCAAAAGTAATCGAAAGCGTCCACGCAAAGCGGGCGATAATAATTTTTGTAAGAACAGCTCCAAGACATGGGGTTTTTAGCAAGCGTTTGTCTAACCAGTGGCGAAATCGCTGAGAGCGTTTTAATGTATAGAAGGGGCTATAAGCAATACCGATTATCGCTGCTGTGGTTATAAGCCAATAGTTTTGAAAAATTGAGATAAGTAAATGATTCCTCGTGTCAATAAGGGAAGTTCAGCATTAAACGTTTTGAATAGTTGCTCAAATTGTGGAATAACGAATGTTAACAGGGCAGCTGTGACAAATAGAGCCATGCTTAAAACAGCACAAGGATAAGTGAGTATTTTTTAACTCTTTTTTAATGGTGCCCATTTTTCTTTATAAACAGCCAGCTTAGTCAATGTGAGTTCAAGAGAGCCCGACTTTTCCCCCGCATCGACAAGATTGCAAAACAATGTATTGAAGAATGGAGGATGTTTACGCATAGATTCGGCCAGAGTGAGTCCGGCTTCTATATCTTTTTTAACGATTTGCAGTAGATTTTTCATAGCTTGATTACGATAGCCATTAATAAGGGTTTCAAAGGATTGAATTAAAGGTAAACCTGCTTTGATTAAGGTAGCTATCTGTCGACTAAACAGCGTGATGTCATGTGTGGTAATTTTTTATTGACACGACGAGAGAAGAACGATTGTTTACTGATTTTCTTAGTAATCACTCCTTGCTTACGTAATTCGATTTTAACTGCTACAAGATTTGGCGCTACGAGGAATCCTGTTAATTTTTCACCATTGCGGTTGAATCCCTGCCATTGATAATAGTTTATTTTGTCAGTCATACATTACTCAATCGTTACACGTTGAACTTCCTCTATCGTGGTAAGTCCTTGTTTTATTTTTCAAGACCTGATTGGTAGATAGTGATCATGCCATCGTGTTGAGCTTGCTGGAGAATACTGACTGAATTTCCGCCAGCCGTAATCAGTTCTGTTATTGTTTGAGATATGGGAAGTAATTCAAACAAAGCTATTTGGCCGTAATAACCATTGATACACTGCTGGCAGTTACCCGATTTATATAATTTGAGCGTATCGAGTTCTTCCTTATGAAAACCTAGCTTTATTAAATCATCAGAGGACATATCGTCGCGTATTATTTTGCAATAAGGACATAAACGTCTTACCAAGCGTTGCGCGACTAATAAACGAATGGTGCTAACAATATTGAAGGGCAGAATACCCATATTGAGTAAACGGGTGAGTGTTTCAGCAGCACTATTCGTATGCAAGGTAGATAAAACAAGATGGCCAGTTTGAGCTGCTTTAATGGCGATTTCGGCCGTTTCAAGATCACGAATCTCACCAACCATAATCACATCAGGATCTTGTCGTAAAAAAGCGCGTAAGGTGGTGGGGAAAGTTAAGCCAGCCTTGGGATTAATATTAACTTGGTTAATACCTGGTATTTTAATTTCCACAGGATCTTCGACAGTTGAGATATTTTTTCTTCACTATTTAACAGCGCAAGTGCAGAATACAGAGAAATTGTTTTACCGCTACCAGTAGGTCCGGTGACGAGAACTAAACCTTGTGTTTGTGTTATGGCTGCTAAAAATTGTTTTTTTGAACATTGTTAAAACCGAGGGCATCAATACCTAGCTGTGGAAGATCCTGCTCAAGAATTCTTATAACAATTTTTTCGCCATAAATGGTAGGGCAGGTATTTACTCGGCAATCAATCGATCGAGTACTGGATATTTTCATTTTTAAAATGTCCATCTTGTGGGATGCGACGCTCAGAAATATCAAGATTAGCCATTACTTTAATGCGGGATGCAATTTGACTTGTAAGGTTAAGAGGTGGTGATATTGCCTCGAATAACAAACCATCTTGACGATAACGAATGCGATATTTGTGTTCATAAGGCTCAAAATGAATATCAGATGCTCTTTTATTAATTGCATCCTGCAAACAATAATTGACAAATTGAATAGCTGGGGCCATCTCTTCAGATTTTACATGATTTTCTAAGTAGGTCATGGCAGTAGAGGCTCGTATGTGAAGTTTTTGTGTTTCTTTTTCCGACAGTATTTTGCTAATTAGTTTATCGAGTTTATCGCTTTCGACGACTACGATGGAAACAGGAAGTTCTGTATGAAATTGAATTTCTTTCAATAGAAATGGTTTACCAGGATCATCAGTGGCAAAAAATAAGTGATTAGCACGAATAAAAAGCGGCACAATATGGTGGCGGCGTATTAAATGTTCATTAATCTGGGTACGAGGAATAGCGTTGATATCAATACTATCCAGAGCAATTAAGGGAAGCGAATAGCTTTTTGCTATCACTTGCGCAAGTTTTTGAGCACAAAATAACTTCTTACCGACTAAATATTGCAATAAAGTTTGTTGGTTTTTAAAAGCAATAGCTTGATATTCAAGTGCTTCTTCAGGTTTGAGCAGTTTCTTTTGTACGAGTAATTGGCCAATTCCTTGCAATTGTTCTTGTGGCTTTATTGTCTTTTCCATAATGAGCCTTTTAATTTTCCATGCATACTATAAAGAAAAAAAGGCTAAATTCAAAGATGAGATTGGGAGCAATGGCGTTAAATTAAACGATAATAGGTGTTCTGTTCAGGTTGAGACCCTTCGAGAGCCTCAGGGTGTGTGGGTGCGGAGCACTGTCTCGAAGTCTTGATGCAGAAGCTTCGAGACGGTGTAAACGCTCCTTCGGTTTGAACAGATCAGGTCAAAAATCCTTATCAATTCCTTAGAGCATTATCCAAAAAGATATTGGATACCTAATGAGAGAACATAACTTTTATTGGCAATACCAGCCGAATTATTGAAATAGGCGCGTTCGCCTGTCATGTTATCTATTATCTCCATATCAGTTAATCCTTTCGAATAGTGGTTGTAAGAGGCCGCAGCAAAAAGTTTCGTGTTTTGAGTAAAATGATACCCTGCATCAATAGTTGCTGAATAGAACTTTGAATTTTGTCCTTGCTCCTTGAAGGTTAAGGCGCGAGAATAATGTTCATCTCGATCTTCTGCATTAGCCCAATCACTAAATTTAAGCAGCGCATTAAACTCAAAATTATTGATTACATATTTTCCTGATAAACCTATATAAGGGGCATTAAATTTTTGTTGATAACCTATTCCAGCTTCATCACTTGTAAAACAGCCTATCTGACTGCCGTTTTCATATCGATAGCAACCACCAACTGCACGCCAACTATAGCTATTTCTTTGATAACCTGCGACAAGACCCAATTTATAGTTTTGTTTTTGCATTATCCATGCTCGTAGATTCAAATCCAGTTCATTGCCATAGTTAAGATGGGTATTTTCATGATGGGACCAATCTGTCCAATTGGATTGAAACGGATCTAGCCAATCATAATCATCCATTGTTGTTTTGCTTTTATCCAGAGTAATCCATCCTCTACCATTAAGGCTAAGCCAAGATAGGAAGTCATAATTGACTTCTCCATTGACAATAGCGGCATTTTTTATCCGCCAATCTAGTTGACTTATTTTTCTACCACTCTCCGAATCATAAACGTACTCCTGTGATTTGCCTGATAAACGTCCTAATGAGGCACTAAGAGACAAGCCATTAAAGCTATAATCGGTTGAGCCTACAGAGGCATTGGCATTCAGAGAAAAAGTCAAAGGTAGGGCGATTAGAGCCAACATAACTACTTTATTATTTTGCATATTTTTCCTAGTTAAGCGCCGATTATCCTTTCAGCAGATTGGTTAAAAAACGGCGAATTATTATGCCTCATAATGTTCTTGTCAAGAACAAAAATAAAACATTAATCATGAAGAATTCAAATGAAGCATTTTGAATTTGAAATTTAAGTTACTCAAAACTGGAACAGAGATCCCCTTTCTACTGCTGAACAATGTTGCTTCCCTAAATAGGCGTCATAAAAAATTCTGCTTAGACTTGGTGTTTATTGCAAATAGATAACTTGCTGTAGAGCATGACTGTATGATACAAAAAGAGAATTTTGCTTGTTAATTATGAGGCGAGTGCTTTGTCTTTTGAGGATCTAAAAACCAGGTTTTATACCCTTGATGACTGGTTTAACTCGCCGCAAGGGGTTCATTTAGGATGTGCTTTTATTGCGGAATTGGCTCATCTTGGTGATTTTTTATATGGGACTACCTTATTACAGCTAGGCAATTGTGGCGGCAATTTATGGCTGCAGGCATTGCATTATAGCCATAAATGGTTAGTTACCCCATACTTGAATCCGACTAAAAGTACTCTGGTTAGTTCCTTTACTCAATTACCCCTTGATAGAGAGAGTGTTGATTGTGTGATTGCTCCTTTGACTTTGGAAGCTTTTACGCATCAAAAAATCCCTTAGATGAGATTGATAGAGTTTTAAAGCCTATGGGCTATGTGATTTTTTTGGAATTAATCCCATGAGTTTTTGGGGGCTCAAGATGCGCCTAGGAAGATTACCTTGCTTTGGCACTTTTACGGGTAAATCAATGTCTGCTTTTTTGTAAAGAGGGCAATGCTTCATCGTGGTTATGTGCAGTGTAATTTATCGAGTTTTTATTATATTCCTCCAGTAAAAAGGAAAATGGTTACATAAATTAGAAATACTTAATGAACTAGGTAAAATGATTTGGCCTTGCCCTCCCGGATTTTATTGTTTGGTAGCGCAAAAACTGCAAGAGGCTCAACCGGACGTATTGTTGGAAACTGCTTCCGAAGATGAATTGTTACTGACGAATCGGGTACCGCTGCAACCAATCTAGATTGCAAGTTCATTTCAGTGAAAACTCTTAATTGCTTGGATAAGATCATGAACATTCGGTATAATGATCTCGGTTTATTTTTAGGTTACTTGCATGTCAAAAAATCACTTTATCGTATAACTTTCGCAAATCAAGAAGCAATTTATGAGATTTACGCGCGTAAAGTGTGTGAAAGTGAAATATTCGGTTTTCTCGAAGTTGAGGATTTTGTTTTGGTGAGAATACGTCCTTGGTTGTCGATCCTTCTGAAGAGCGTTTAAAGGTAGAATTTAATGATGTGAAGCGTACTTACATTCCAATGCATTCTGTTTTTCGTATTGACGAAGTGAGTAAACAGGGTGTTGCGAAAGTTAGAGATAAATCGAAAGATGAAGGTAAGGTAAGCATGTTTCCAGTTCCAGGTAAACGTAAAGATTAATAACCCGATCGTCAAAATTCTTAGGATATCAGATGTCTATTCCAAGTAAAATTAAAGAGGTTTATGAAAAATCGAGTTGCCTATTTACTACTAAAGAAGTTGAGGCCGCTCTAGATAGAATGGCGATTAATATTCATGAACAATTACATGATAAAAATCCTGTTCTTTTGTGTGTGATGATTGGCGGATTAGTTCCTATGGGAAATTTGTTGCCGCGCCTTGATTTCCCTTTAGAGGTTGATTACATTCACGCTACTCGTTATCGTGGTGAAATTACAGGTGGGGAATTGCATTGGAAGGTAAAACCGACTACTGACTTGACCGGAAGGACGGTTTTAGTTGTTGACGATATTCTTGATGGTGGTGTTACTCTGGCAGCCATTGTTAAAGAGGTTAAGGAGATGGGGGCCGCAGAAGTCTATTGTGCTGTATTAGTCGACAAATATCACAAACGCGTACCTAATGGTTTAAAAGAAGCTGATTTTGTGGGTTTGCAAGTTGATGATCATTATATTTTTGGCTACGGGATGGATTATAATGAGTATCTCCGAAATGCGCCCGGTATTTTTGTTGTTGCTCCAGAGCATGATAATTAATGTGAGTTTGATAAAGGCATGATCCTGTTTTTTATCGTCAAACAAACATTATCTCGCAAACTGCCTAGCATGTGTATGGGGTTTAACATTGACTAAGAGAGTTCTTAACGCTCTCTTAGTGCAGTTTGCTGCGCTTTTAAAATGGGTTTTAATAAATAGTCCAAGACTGATTTTTTGCCAGTTAAGATATCAACTGTTGCCATCATCCCTGGTATGATATAAAGCGGTTTTTCTCACTCCCCAAATAATTTTTTCTGTTCGGACGCGAATTAAATAGTAGGTTTCTTCTTTGCCATTAGTTGGTTTTTCATCAGTAATTGTATCGGCACTGATTTGCTCAACTTTACCAGGTAAGCCACCATAAATTGAAAAGTCATAAGCCGTTAATTTAACTACAGCGCTTTGTCCAGGGCGTATGAAGCCTATATCCGCTGGTTTTATTTTTGCTTCAATCAATAAGGTATCCTCAAGAGGAACGATTTCAATGATATCCATTCCCGGTTGAATAACGCCGCCTATGGTGTTTACTTTGATTCTTTTTACAACGCCTTTTACTGGGGAGCGGACAGTAGTACGAGTGAGTCTATCTTTATCTGCTCTGTGAGCAGCCTTAAGAGCTCCTAGCTCACCTTTCGCTTTATTAAGTTGCTCAAGGGCTTGTGATTTGAATTGATGAATTTACCTTTATTTCACTGACAGAACGTTCTAACCTCAAAATTTCAACCTCTGAAATAGCGCCTTTGGGAACCAATGGCCTAGAGAGAGATAATTCCTTTTCTGCTGCCACCAAGGCATCATTGAGTTGTTTTAGTTCTTCTTGTCTGGATTGGTATAAGGCTTTTTCAGCCTCAATAAGCTCAGCGTTATTTTTAGCAAATGCCGGTTGAATAGTCATGGGTTTTTGATCCATTTCCGCGGTGATACGTAATATCTGAATTTCTAAAGCGGCGATTTTTTGTGCTTCATCATAAGTTGCCATAAAACGAGTATTGTCTATTTGCATCAACACCTGGTTTTTATTAACGATCTCTCCTTCATGGACATAGAGTTTACTAACGATACCGCCCTCAAGATTTTGAATAACTTGCACTTGGCTTGAAGGAATAACCTTTCCTTGCCCTACAGTCACCTCATCAAGAATAGCGTAATTTGCCCAGAGAACAGCACATACAATAAATAAAACGGCACTCCAAAGAATAATGTGAGTAAATAGACGTGATTTTTCTTCGCGCCTCATTTTGTTTCCCTCTCGACAGTCATGCCAGCTTTTAATGCTGAAAGCACTGATTCCTTTGGACCATCAGCAATTAATTTACCATCATCAAGGATGATAATTCTATTGACTAGTTCTAACATGGAAAATTTATGTGTTACTAAAAGAAGAGTATGATTTTCTGTCATATGTTCGGTTAGTTGAGTTTTAAAACGACGCTCGCTGTTATCATCCATGGCGGAAGTTGGTTCATCAAGAAGCAGTATATTAGGATTACGTAACAAGGCTCTGGCGATTGCGATAGATTGTCGCTGTCCTCCCGACAATTCGCTTCCTTTTTCGCCAACTTGTCTGTCAAAACCATCAGGATGGGTATTTATAAAGGAAGCAACGCCAGCAATGTTAGCAGCTCTGATTAAAGACTCGTCATCGATAAAGGAGCCCCAACACAGATATTATCTCTGACGCTACCATAGAATAAAGTGACGTCCTGAGGAACATAGCCAATTTGTTGTCTTAAATCATCAGGATTAATTTGGCGATAATCCGTATGATCAAGAAGAATGGTACCCTCGTCAGGTAAATAAAGTTTAAGGATTAAACGAGCAAGTGTTGATTTTCCTGAGCCCACACGACCAATAATAGCAACTTTTTCGCCGGCCTTAATTTTAAAACTGATCATTTTTAAAATAGAATTTTTAGCATCACTATAACTAAAAGAAACTTGATGAAATTCAATGTGCCCGCACAATACTGGCCTATGTAGAAAATGACTGTCTTCACTGACATCAATTGGTAATTGCATGATGCGATTAAGCGATTTTAATGCATTAACGGATTGATAATAACGAGTCAAAAGCGAAGCTACTTGCGACATGGGTGCAAGTGCACGGCCAGTTAGAATGGTGCAGGCAATAAGTGCTCCCATTGTTAAATCACCTTCGCTAATAAGATAGACACCGGCGAGAACCATAATAATAGTCGCGGCTTGTTGCGCAAGAATAGTAAGATTGATACTGGTATTGGATACCAAGCGTAATTTCATCCCAGTTTTTGCGGCTAGACCAATTAATTGCTCCCATCGTGATTGTAAGGCAGATTCGGCAGTGGTTGTTTTTACTGTCTCAATATTGGAGAGTGATTCAAACAGAATGGCTTGTTTTTCTGCCGCGTATTGATAGGACTGTTTTGTCAATTTTATCAAAGGAAATTGCAGCATTACACCAATAACAAAAACGATAGGGATAGCAAGTAGAGGGATCCAGAATAAACTGCCACCTATAAAATAAATGACTAAAATAAAAATAGCGACAAAGGGTAAATCGACTAAAATTGTTATCGTACTCGAAGTTATAAAATCACGAAAAATTTCAAAAGATTGAACAGTATTGGTTAAGGCTCCCACTGATTTGGGTCTTGTTTCCATACTGACACCTAATATTTGCTCAAAAATACTTGCAGATAATTCAATATCACTACGTTTGCTTGCTAAATCGATAAAATGGGCGCGTAATGTTTTAAGTAAAACGTCAAAGAGAAACACTAAACCAACACCACTGGCCAATACCCACATCGTGGCAATAGCATGATTAGGTACTACACGGTCATAAACATTCATTGTAAATAAGGGAATGACCAACGCAAAAATGTTAATTAATAGGGAGGCAACCAATACTTCGGAGTAAGTTGGCCAAGATTTTTAGGAATACTTTCCAAAACCAGTTTTTTGGGGGTTTTCCTAAGGTTTCTTCAGCACGTGTCGTATATTTGTACTCTGGCTGTACCAAAATGGTCTGTCCAGTATAGTTGGCTAAAATAGCTGCTGGCTCCAAGTGTTCGGCAGGGGTTTTAGGATCAATAACCTTACGTTTTCCCTGCTCATCTTGTATTAATATACAAGCTTCGCCTTTTTCCAGTAGTAAAATAGCAGGGAGTTCGCCATTTTTGATTTTATCGACAGGTTTATCGAATATTTCCGCACTCAGTGAGGCGCGCTCAGCTGCACGGGCAAATAACTCAGCTGTGAGTTTATTTTTTCCAAAGGTAATCTTGCAGTCAATGATTGCGCAGAATAGGGATTCCGGTAATAGCGAGTTAGTAGTACAAGACAACCTAATAAAGAGTCTTGTGGAGGAAGTGTATGTAAATCAATGGTTGACCAGGATTGCCTTTTGAAAGTAGCCATCACATCACTTTGTTATGTTTTAATTCTCAGTATAGAGTGAATTTATTAATTTTTGCGAATTTTTGTTAAGTGCACTTTAATATTTTCTAGGTCATGCAAAAGTCGCCTGATACTTGGCGAAAAATAACACTGAACAGATTGTGCAGGTACCTGGCTTTTAGTTCTTATGGCTATGTTACTCTCATCGCATTTCAGGGTAATAAATTTATAGAAAATTAAATATATCAATTAATTGGGAAGGGTGGTTTATTTGAATAAAGATGGGACAGTTGATGAAAAGAAAGCAGCTAATAGCTTTAAGGATTTTAAAGCTCGCCTAAGTGTTACCAAAGACCCTCCTGCAGAAGATGCTCCTGTTTTCATTCACATGAAGACTTACATTGCAGTGATGTGGACATCAACGGTTTAAAGCGGTTGAGAGAAAATTTATTCTACCAGTTTTTCTTTTCTTTGCTCCTGGCAAAACTTTAGGGATGTTACCTAGGCAATTTTATTTCGATACGGGAATTGACTGAGGGCTGAACTTATTTGCTTATACAACTCAGGTAACCAGCGTGGTTGGGCGAAATTGGAGGTAGCTGGTTTGGCAACCCGTAAATCGTTAGGCGCTATAATTAGTTTCACATGACTTAAGCCTACACGACGCACGAGAAGAAAAAGTTGATCAATAGCCCGATCACCAACTGCTAAACAACCAACAGATAATGATCTGCCGTGTAGGAAAATATTATTGCCAAGTCTACGGCGTCCATCCTTACTGGCTTGCAAGCGATCAAAATGATTTGGATAATCAATCATCATTGATAAGTGCATGCTACTGAAGGGATTAAAGGTTATTAATCGATAAATTCCTTCCGGGATTTGTCTATCCCTTTCTTTGAGTTTAGGGCCTAAGCGACCACTGAATGCTGTCAATGGGTAAGTATGGATATGGCGCCAGGCAGTATTGCCATTTCTTGCCCATAACTCCATCTTTCTTTCTTTTTTAAAGGCCAACAGGGCTATATCTTTGGGTGGGTATGCGACATTTGATTTTGCAAATAGCCTAAGAAGTTCTGGCTCAGTTCGCAGACCATATTTTCTCACAGCATTGTCAACTGCATTGTCCCAATTCAATTTGGGAGCCATACTGTAAGACGATGTAAATACTAATATCGATAAGGCTAAAAGCAAACTGCGCATAATAGTGATGTATAAAAATTTCCGCTATGTTAACAAAAATAAAAAATGGGACAAATTATCTACAGAGTGAATTTATTTGTCCAATTTTTAAAAATTATCCTATCTAACCACTTGTATAACAAGACAAATTATAAGGCATCGGACTCTTGCTTAAATTTGTTTTGTAATTGTAGCGGTAACTGCTTCACAACAAAACCAGGAGCAGAATCCAGTCGACCTACAGAGGGAAGTAAGCCATAGTGATTAGGGCACATAAACCTTACAATACTATCAGGTCCAACTTTATAAAAAACATATTTATAATCGCAATAAGGTTGTTTATTAAAGGTGGCGACTTGCAAAATGGGTGTACCTGGAAGTCTATTTTCAACAAATACCGCATTTACCCATAAATTTCCTAATAAAAGAACCAAGCCTGTTATGAGGCATGCAGATAATAAACCGGTACTATAGTGAATCCATTTGTTTTGTGTATTACTACTTAGGCTGAAAAACAAATAAATAGTTGCTACAAGCAAGATGACCAAATTGAGTGAATAAATTACAGCGTGAGTGTAATTGAAATAGCTACCAAGAATTTCGCCGCCGGAAGCACGATAATGCAAAGCTAAGGCAATGAGGCTTAACCATAAAGCGACAACAATATAGTTTTTACGTTGTAATTTGATGCCCAAAAGAAAAAATGCACCCCAAAAAGGGGAGTAAAAAATGGATTGCATCCATCAAATTCATCATCAAGTTAGTCCCTTTCTAAAAGTATGAGTTGGTTGATTCGCTTAACTTAGTAGAGATGTCTCATTAGATTGAGATAGTAGAGTATCAGATTTTTATGGAAATGCACCAGCCATGATTTACTCTAGCTTTTTATTACGTATTCAAGGAGAACCCTCTTTCTTTATTTCCAGGCCAGTTGATTCTCTAATTAACAATAACATCGGCTCTACAATAATTGGTAATTGCTTTTTGGCATTACTTACAGGCAAAGGAAGTTGCCGTTGCAAAAATTGAGGGAGGGCATTACTTACATATATAAGTGAATTTGACCTACTTTTACTACTTAAATTGATTTGCTTTAGTTCATGACGTTTTAAAGGATTACGAGGATGAACGCTTCCTAGCCAGAGCGGTTGATGAAAATGATGTAAATGATAGTTAGAGCGCCAAACTCGTAAAATTTGCATAGGGGCCCCATCATTAGGTTGGTAGGTCATCACGAGAACCGGTTTACGATTTAAGTATAGTTGCGCCATTAAAGGAAGTTGTGCAGAGGATCCTTGACCGCTAACTCGAGTTAAGATTGAATTAAAAAGAGAATCATGTTGCTTTTTCCAACCAAAAGCCGTTAGAGCATTAGTAAAATGAATTAACGAACCAGCATACTGAATATTGAACAAACTGATACGTTGGCCAATGCGATTAGTACGATACATTGGCAAAAGAGGTTTCTTTTGATTCCACCACAATTCATCGGTAAATACATATTGAGCAAAATAGGGTTGATGGCTTCGTATCGATTTATTGTAGGTTAACAGACAAGAGGTCATGCTTGCTAAAAATAATGAAACCAAAATAATGGTAGGTACTAAGAATGAGTGAATAGCCTTCTGAGTCTGACGCCTATAAAATAACCAATGGCTGAGGCTGAGGATAAAACCAAAGAGATAGGCACCCAGATTGTCAGTGAACCAGCTATCCCCCAAATAAATTGATGCTAATCCAGCAAGCAATAAGCTTAAGGATAAGAGTATTTTGAAAATACCATTTAGACGTCCCAGATAATAGGTTTTCATATAAAAGATAAGGGATGAAAACAATGCTGTAGCATAGGTAAGCTCAACTGTTGGGAAAGAGTTTCCAGCTTGAATTTCCAGAAGATCTTGCGGCCGCGGGTTGTTGATGAGCATGTGCACAGTGATAAGGATAAAAGTACAGAACAAATTAAGGCTTAGCCAATAAGTTAATGAACGCCAATCTTGTGCGTAAATTGTTAAAGCGATAACAGTGAATATCAAAGTAATTAATGTTAATGGGCTTACTATTTGACTAACTATAATGAAAAAACATCGAAGGCATGTGTGCGCAGGCTTTGCATGAAAAGGTGAGTGGGACTATTAAGAATGCTAATCCAGTTGCCATGAATCACAAGTGCGGCAAGAATAAGAAATAAAAGAATACTTAGTCCAAGCAGCACAACCAGGGCTGCAGTTGGATAATAATTGGTTTCGTAAGCAGGAGTGACCAATTTGAAAAATTTAGTCCAATGAGGATGAGTTGAAGACCAGGACCAGAAATCATGTAAACTAGTTCGTAGTAAACGGTTAATGCGGATAAAGAGCCACTTAAGGCCCACACTCAATAACCAAATACTTGCCAGTAAAACTAAAATCAGAAGAAAGAGGCGGGTAGCACTTTCGGGAGAGAGCTCGCTACTGGCTGCGCCAATTAACACCCCGGGGGTAACATAAATAATTGCCCAAGCAATAGCAGACAAGGTATTGGCAATAAAAAACGCCAATGACTCATGTGCATCATACCTGCAATTACTGGAATAATGGAACGTAAGGGGCCTATAAATCGCCCTACAAGCACGCTTTTACCGCCGTGTCGGGAAAAATAATCTTTGCCATAAAATAGCCAATTGGGATAGTGACTAAAAGGCCAAATGCTAATAAGTCGCTCGCTAAATGCATAACCTAGTAAATAACTCGCACTGTCTCCAGCAATTGCCCCCAAAGTGGCAGCAAGAAGCGTTAAATCAATACGCATGACTCCTGAGCCGGCAAGAATACCAATGGCAGTCATAGTGACTGAACCAGGGATGATAGAACCGATAATAGCTAGCGATTCAGTAAGTGCAATGAGAAACGTTATAATTAAGGCCCAATGAGGGTGGGTATAAAGCCAAGCAGTTAATGGTTCAATGTAATCAGTGAATAAATGCATAGATTATTTATCAGCGTTCAAATTGAGTTAAATACTTCAGTAAACAGTTTACTGGCGCCAGCAACACTTACTTCAGGTACATAATCACTTATTTGAGCCATTTTCAGTTTAGCAAAACCACAAGGGTTTATATTTTGAAAAGGAGCGAGATCCATAGCAACATTAAGCGAAATGCCATGATAAGTGCAACCATTTTTCACGCGTAAACCAATAGAGGCTATTTTTTTATCTTCAACATAAACACCAGGTGCACCACAGCGTATTGTGCCAGCGATGTGATAATTTGCTAAGAGATTTATCAAAACCTGCTCTAGTTGGCTTACCAGAGTTCTAATACCAAGATGGCGCCTACGGATGTCCATTAATACATAGGCAACAAGCTGGCCTGGACCATGATAGGTTACTTGTCCGCCCCTATCACTCTGGACGATCGGGATATCATTAGGATTTAAAATATGCTCTGCTTTACCCGCTTGTCCTTGAGTATACACTGCCAAATGTTCTAATAGCCATAATTCATCAATTGTGCTTTCATTCCGCATGGAAGTGAATGATTTCATTTTATCCCAAACTGTCAAATAGGGTTGTAGGCCTAAGTTACGGATATTAATCATCATAACACCATTTTGATATCAGGATGTTTGGTTAGGTCACGGTAAAGTGAGTCAAGCGTCAATTGATCTTTGGCATGCACTACTGCTGTGATAGATAAGTAATTTCCGTGCTGACTTTCTTGATGCCTAATTGCCTTATCAGGTGTTTCAGGAAAATGTTTATGAATAATCTCTGTAATATCTGCGGCGAAATTGGTGGTTTTTTTCCAACTATTTTCAAGGGAAAATCACAGGGAAATTCAATTATTGATTTTTTATTATTCATGAGTGTTTTTTATCAATTGTTGATATTTTTCATTCAGTTGTTGCCAATACATGCCACCACAGCCTTTGCCTATAATGCAATCATTAATGCGAGTTATGGGATAAATTTCTTTAGTTGTACTGGTTATCCAAACTTCCTGCGCATTAAAAATAGACTCCGTTGGGATTTTTTCTTCTCGCAGGGGTAAAGACAGAGATTTTATAAGATCAATCGTAATGTGGCGTGTAATGCCTGGCAGACAAAGAGTATCCAATATAGGTGTGCGAATAGTCCCTTGTGCATCTACTAAAAAACATTGCTCGCACTTCCCTCTGTTAAAAACCCTTCGCGGGATAAAATAGCAGTATTTGCTCCCACGGATACAGCATCGTCATTAGTGAGTATATTCGCCAACAAAGACGTGGTTTTAATATTACAACGTGACCAGCGAATATCTTCCACAAGTATGGCATGCAAACCCTGATTTTTAGCCTCAAAACTGGGATAGGGGTTATGCAAGGTAAACGCAACGATTGTGGGATTTAATTCGCCAGGGATGTCGTGTTTACGTATTCCTTGATTACCACGAGTGATTTGTAAGTAAATCTGCAAATTACCACTGCCATTTCGCTTAATAAGCTCATGAAAAATTGGATGCCAATTAACGCTAGGTACCTTAATCCTTGCATGAGCCAGACTGGATTCTAGTCTTTGCAAATGGCTATTCACAAAGAAGGTGCGTCCATTGTAGACAGGAAGTACTTCGTAAACAGCGTCACCGAATAAAAAACCACGATCAAATACCGAGATTTTCGCATCTTCTGTTGTGCAGTAATTACCATTAAGATACACAATGCCTGTCATAACTATTGCCTTTATTAACCGAACCAACGCTTAAATGCTAATCGGACGGAGTCCTTCATTCGAGTAAAAACACCCCCTTTTTCAACGTCTTCAAGTGCATAAAGAGGTTGAGTAGATATTACATAGTCGTCAAATTGAATAACTAGCTTGCCAATAGCATCCCCTTTAGCAATAGGGGCCTGAAGATTTTGGGGAACTTGGGTATTAATATTTAATCGTTGATACTGACCGCTGGGAATCGTTACAAATTGATCTTCACGCAAACCAATGGTTAATTTATTTGTTGAACCTTTATAAATAGGGGCTTCAGTAATGGTTTGACCGGCTTTATAAAGTGCATGGGTTTCAAAAAAGCGGAAACCATAGTTAAGTAATCGCTCACTGTCATCCGCACGTGCTGATTCGCTGGGAGAGCCCATGACAACAGCTAATAAACGCATATTTTCCCGTTTAGCAGATGATACCAGGCAAAAACCAGCCTCGTTGGTATGTCCTGTTTTTACTCCATCGACCTGATTATCTCTCCATAACAGACGATTACGGTTAGGCTGACGTATCCCATTATAAGTAAACCATTTTTGTTTGTACCAATGGTAATATTGAGGGAAGTCATTAATCAGAGCACGACCCAAGATGGCCAAATCCTTAGCAGTGGTGTATAGATTTGGATCAGGTAAGCCAGTACTGTCTGTGAAATGGCTATCTTTCATACCCAGATTTTGTGCTTGCTGATTCATAATTTCAGCAAAGCCTGGTTCGCTACCACCTAAATGTTCAGCCATTGCAACGCAGGCATCGTTACCTGAGTCTACAATAATACCCTTTAAAAGGTCCTCAATAACCACATCCTGTCCCTCTTTAACAAACATGCGTGAACCACCAGTTTTCCACGCCTCGCGACTGATATGAACGTTATCATTTAAATGAATTTGCTGATTATGTAATGCATGAGAGATGACATAGAGTGTCATCATTTTGGTTAAGCTAGCTGGAGGTAATTTTTCCTCGCTATTTTTTCAGCGATAATTTTGCCACTGTTAACATCAATTAGAATGTAGGCCTTGGCATTCAGTGTAGGCGCTGAAGGGGTAATCAGGGGTTTGTTGGCAACTGGCGATGAGGCAGGTACTGCTCCAGATAAACCGGATTTGGGCAAAACATCAACTGCAGCATAAAAAATATTAGATGTTGCAAGTAGAGCTGTTGCTATCAATAAACGAATGAAAGGAAATGGTAACTTCATGGTTTCTATACTCATTATTACAAAACGTCGCCATCTTACCACAGCCTCAATCATGCAACCAAATAGCATGAGGGTATTTTAATGCGATTTAGCTTTGTATATATTAGGCAAAAATTACTTGTTCGGGTTAAATAATGCGAGTTGTTTATTTTTTGGCTATATGTTTGTTAACCAGTTGTGCTACTAATCGAGATTCAACCGTGTCTACTAGTAAGTCTTCTAAGACTTATAGCCAAGAGAAAGATGGGGCGCCAACCGGGCCAATTCCGGTATCTTTCAAAGAAGTGAAACCGAAAAATGAGCCTTATAGTCGTTATGGTAATCCGGAGTCCTATGCTGTAGATGGCCATACTTATGAAGTAATGAAAAATTCAGGTGGTTATAAAACCCGTGGTATAGCTTCTTGGTATGGTACTAAATTCCATAGCCGGCGAACTTCCAGCGGTGATGATTATGATATGTACGCAATGACAGCTGCGCACAAGACTCTGCCTTTACCAACCTATGTAAGGGTAAAAAATTGAGTAATGGGC
>NZ_CALJ01000181.1 GCF_000308315.1 Legionella tunisiensis
CATCGGCATCACCACAATAAACCATCATCGCAGCAAAATAATTCACATCAGCCATTCGCTCAAGAGCAATAGGTAAATTAACATTTTTATGTTGGCGAAGTTGATAATATTGTTGGGCGTAACTTTCTCGCTTTGCAGATTTTTCAATATCGATGATGGTTGCATTTGACAAATTCAAGTCCAGGCGTTTGGCCAATAAATTAATCTTTTCAACTTTACCTAAGAGCGTAATCTTAACAATGTTGCGTTTTAGTAAGTGATCAGCAGCAATTAATATTCGTGCATCATCACCCTCTGGAAGAACAATATGCCGTTTTAATTGTTTTGCCTTATGGATTAATTCATAAAGAAATACTGCTGGACTTAATTGTGGTTTCAGTGATTTATCACTGAGCAATTTTGTCAAAGGTTCATGTAGATAAGGACGCATAGTTTCTATGGCTGTTTTCACTTTATCGGGATCAGATTCACTTAAACTAAATTTTGCTGAAAACAGTGTAGTGGCAGTTTCATAAGTTTTAAGTTCTGTTAATAAGACTGGAAAAGTGTGATCTAAGCCTGCGAGAATTTCACAGATAGTCGTTCCCGGCATTTCACCTCCGGTTAAAACAATACCAGCTATTTTAGGATAGTAAGCAGATTGATCAGCTAGAAGTGAGCCTAAAAGAATATCAATACGGTCATCTGGTGTGATAATAAGCATACCGCTTCTATCAAGACGTGATTGTAAGAAATTACTAATAGTCTTGGCAGCAATCGTAAATTGTCTGACTGGTCGGTGCAGCTCGGTTTCACCACATAAAATTTTAGCATCTAAAGTGGTTACGATATCACGAACAGATGGGTTAGCCAGCGATTCAAACTCAGGAAGAACAGCTATAAATGCCAGTTTGGGTAAATGTTTGTGAAAAAGCCCCAATGCCTCACTCTCGTCAGAGGGGGATACTCGATTAATAATAACTCCCACAACACGTGCATGTGTTTTTTGCTCACCTCCAGAGCAGTTTTTAAAATAGAAAGTGTATGTTCTAATGTTCTATTTTTAGCAGAGACAACTAAAATCACATCGCAATTTAGTTGATGTGCAAGCGTTAAATTGAATTGATATTCAAAAACATCATTGTCACTTTCAAAATCACTGCCTTCAAAATAAAGCAAATCATCCTGTTTCTGAGTTTTAGTTATTTCTAATACTTCTGAAAGTAAATCATCAGGTTGAGTACGCATAAGAGCAATTGCTTTACTTATATCCATGATCGGTGTCATGGATTGCTTTGTTACTGCTTCTAGTAATGGAATTTGGGACTCATCTGATTCCGAAAATAACTTGAAGCATTGGATAGATTTTTGCTGCTCTTTAAGAGTTGATAAAAACCCAACGATACGAAAGATTTTCCTGGCCGTTTTTCTATGCCAGTTAAGTAAATTTTTTGTTCATGGTTAAACCTCAAACCCATTGCTCATTAAGTACAAAAATCAAATCTAAAAGATCTATCCAGTTCAAGCAGCAAAATTATTGTTCTAAAGCTGATATTGTAAAGAAATTGTAGAGTTTTGTATAAAAATATTGCAATAAAACTCCACTTTGTAAAGAAATTGCAGGTTTTTGTAATAACTTTATTTGGTTGGTCTTTATGCATAGACAGGTGAAAGTTGACATGTCATATTCGAGGTGAATGTCGCTAACAGAGGAGGCATCCAATGTTGAAAGTAGCTAACAAAAAATAAATTGGAATAGGTTGCCACAAGGAGTAGTTCCCCTGTTTTTCATTCAAGTTTTTGCGACCCTGAGTTTTAGTGTGCTTTATTCGACGCTAGTTTTATATATGACAGGTAAGCTGGGTTTGTCCGTTAAATTAGCTAATAGCATTACAGGCATATTTGTTGCCCTTAATTTTACTTTACATCTGTTGGGTGGCTATTGTGGTGGGCGATTTTTCTCAAATCGAGCATTGTTTTGTTTTAGTATGTTTGCGCAAATTATTGGCTGCATTTTATTAGCCAGCAACAATGCAGCTTACCTTTATTATGGTTTAGCCACTTTTTTAATTGGCTGTGGCCTTAATGTCGCCTGCGTTAACTGCATGCTAACGCAACGTTTTAAACCACAAGACCAACGCCGTGAGACCGCTTTTTTGTGGAATTATGCTGGAATGAATATTGGTTTCTTTATGGGATTTAGCTTAAGTGGTTATTTTCAATTATCACAAAATTATCAGCGCTTATTTTTATTAAGCAGCTTGGGAAATTTGGTTGCCCTTTTTATTTGCTTGTACTCTTGGCACAGCTTAGCTGATCTAGAGACCGTTTATTCTCGTCTCTCTAGACAAAAGCAAAGACAAGCTTTTTTATTGGCATATTGTTGATTCTTTGCTTACCTTTTCTTTTAAGCCAATTGATTCATTTTGCCAATTGGGCAAATAAATTGGTTTTGTTTACTGGTGGATTGATGTTAGCTGTTGCTTGTTGGCTCGCATTCCAGCAAAATGTTATGGATGCACAAAAAAGATGCTCGCTTTTGTAGTGTTGATGTTAGTGAGTACGGTATTTTGGATGTTGTATCAGACTGGGCCTATGGGTTTAACCTATTTTATCGATAACAATGTTGATCGTAATTGGCTGATGATGACCATCCCTCCACAATGGTTTCAGAATATCAATACGTTAAGCATTGTTATCGGTGGGCCATTATTAAGTTCATTATTGAACCGCCTGCGCTCACGCGGCATGCCGATTAATATCCCTGTGCAATTTGCTTGGGCCTTATTGCTAATTAGTTTAGCTTTTCTAATCCTGCCTGTAGGTATAATTAACGCGAATTCAGTTGGATTGGTTGCCCCAGGGTGGATCTTTCTCTGTTTTATTCTTCAAAGTGCCGGGGAATTACTTATCGCGCCCATTGGCTATGCAATGGTTGGAGCGCTAATACCTAACTCTTTACAGGGCGTGATGATGGGAATATGGATGCTGGGTACTGGTGTGGGAGCGATCTTATCCAGTTATAGTTCTAATTGGATGATGGGCGGACAAGACAGTATTTCACCTATGCTTACTAACTCTAGCTATAGTCGTGTATTTTTAGAACTGGGTTTGATTGCTCTCGTCGCAGCATTGGTACTATTTATTTTAAGACCGAAGTTGTGTAAATGGATCGAAAACAAGCAATCTGAAGTAATTAATGAAGG
>NZ_CALJ01000180.1 GCF_000308315.1 Legionella tunisiensis
CGCTTGGTAAAATAATTGGGGAGGAATGCCTGTTGGGGCATTAGGCGGCAAAGCTGAGATTATGACACATTTAGCGCCTGAAGGGCCTGTTTATCAAGCGGGTACTTTATCAGGTAATCCTTTAGCAATGGCTGCTGGTTTAGCAACCTTGACTGAATTGGAAAGGCCGGGGTTTTACGAACAACTTTCTGCTAATACAGCTGCAATGGTTGACGGTTTGGCTGAGGTTGCTGCTTCATTTAATATTCCTTTTTGTTATTCCTCTTTAGGTGGTATGTTTGGTTTTTGCTTTAACCGTAAAACACAAGTTTTTGATTATGCAGATATTGCATCTTCAGATGAAACTTTATTTAAACAATTTTTTCATGGTATGTTACAAAAAGGAGTGTATTTCGCGCCATCTATGTACGAAGCAGGTTTTGTGTCTATTGCACACCAAAATGAAGAAATTCAACTGACACAACAAGCTGCAGAATCAGTATTGGCAAGCCTCACGGAGATTAGAGCTTGATGAAAAAATACCATGTTTATGGTGTAGGAAATGCCCTATTGGATAGGGAAGCAAACATTGATGAGCAGATTTTAGAAAATTTTCAGATAGAAAAAGGAGTAATGACTTTAACGGATGAGCTGACGCATCATCGCTTGATGACAACCTTAGCTGATTCGCTTTGTCATGGCGGGTGTGGCGGCTCTGCTGCTAATACAATGATTGCTCTTAGTCAGTTTGGTGGACGTGGTTATTATAGTTGTAAAGTTGCCAATGACGAAGCTGGTCATTTATTTCTGCATGAGTTGAAAACCTTAGGACTTGATTGTAATTTAACTATTAATAATCTCACCCCTGGTGTCACTGGACAATGCCTTGTACTTGTTACTAAAGATGCACAACGGACTCTGAATACCCATTTAGGCATTTCAGAAACGTTATGCCCACAGGTTTTGGATTTGAAGGCAATTGCTGAGGCACAATTTATTTATCTAGAAGGTTATTTAGTTACTTCACCTACAGCTAGAAATGCTTTGTTGACTGCGAGACGGCATGCAAAAACTGTTAATACAAAGGTTGCTTTAACTCTATCAGATCCAAATATGGTCCGTTATTTCAAGAATGAATTACTGGCAGTAATCGACGGTCGGGTTGATCTTTTATTTTGTAATGAAGAAGAAGCACTGCTCTTTACTCAAGCTGCTCATTTAGAGGTAGCTATTGGCTTGTTACAATCTTTAGCTAATCATTTGGTAGTGACCTGCGGCAGTAGTGGTGCTGTTTTGGTCATAGATGGAGAAGTAATGGCTATTCCAACGACACCCATACTGGCGGTAGATACTGTGGGGGCAGGTGATATGTTTGCCGGCGCTTATCTTTATGCGATTACTCATGGTTATGCACCACAGCTAGCTGTTGATTTGGCTAATAAGGCAGCTGCACAGGTGGTTAAACAATATGGTGCCCGTTTGGATGAGAGACAGGTTAAGAGAATTAAAGAACAGTTTATAACACGTAATTATATTTTTCTACCCTTAATCATTTTGCAGAGAAAGAGAGTGCTCAATTCGAAAATGAAGCAATAGACTCTTAATCACATTAGTTTGAAAGACAAAATTGGTTATACACTTATCAGAAAAGCGTCTACAATTTACTGAGCGGGAAGTTTTATTTAAGAACTGTTAACTTGAAGATGCAAGGAATGCTTATGAACTCTATTAACCATGGTCTTAAAAACGTTTGCTTTGGAATTATTGTATTGTATAGCATGATGGTATCAACGGCTTTTTCAGCCGATAACACCGTCTTCGCCGTAGCGTTGCAGGGTTATGATCCAGTTGCGTATTTTACTGAGAATAAACCTGTCAAAGGCAACGGTGACCATGTAGTAATCAAGGATAGTATTTATTATTTATTTGCTAATGAAAATGATAAAAAATTGTTTATGGCTAATCCAGATAAATATTTACCCCAGTATGGAGGGTGGTGCGCTTTTGGCGTTTCAGTGGGAAAAAAGTCGCTGGTGATCCTTTGGCGTGGAAAATTGTTGATGGCAAACTCTATCTGAACCTTAATGAAAAAGTACAAAAATATGGGCCAAAGATATACCAGGCTATATCAAGAAAGCTGACAATAACTGGGTAACAATTAAAGATAAGGATCCATCCACACTAAAATAGAGAGGTGAACTTAGCTTTGTTTGATGAAGTATACAAAGAGCTTTATCAGGAGGATCTAGCGCCAGGTGCTGTAATGTTACATGGGTTTGCGCGTCCTGTTGACACCTTACTTCTGACTGATTTACAACAAGTCATTAACCTTGCTCCGTTTCGCCATATGGTGACTCCGGGTGGCTATACTATGTCAGTTGCTATGTCAAACTGCGGCACTGTAGGTTGGATAACTGATGAAAGTGGTTATCGCTACGAGCAGGTTGATCCTCTGAGCGATCAAAATTGGCCGCCTATGCCTGAATCTTTTGTAAGATTAGCTACATCTGCGGCTTTGCAAGCAGGTTTTAGTGACTTTGTGCCAGATGCCTGTTTGATAAATCGTTACGCACCAAAGACTAGACTTTCTCTACATCAAGATAAAGACGAAAAAGATTTTACCGCTCCTATTGTCTCAGTATCGCTCGGTATTTCTGCAATATTTTTGTTCGGTGGTTTCAAACGGAGCGATAAATTACAACGCTTGCCCTTAATACATGGCGATGTTGTGGTTTGGGGGGGACCATCCAGACTTCGTTATCATGGTATCTTACCTCTCAAAGATAATGAGCATTACTTAGTCGGTAAATATCGCTTAAACCTTACTTTTCGTAAAGCTGGCTGACATTTTCTATTATCTAACGTCAGTTATGGATAAGCTGAAATTTCCCATTATCTAATTTATTTTTACTTTAGATTTTCTTGGCCTCAGCGCATAAGCAACTAGTCTTCCAAGATGGAAAAAAATCAATATTGACATTATTTCACTTATCGATAACTGATTGACATGGTCAGGTACCCTTAGTTCGTTTCTTCACCCCATTAACTTAACTCGCCTCTTGTTTTCATAACGCTTGCAAAAATCGTTTATGTCGCATCTCTAAGTAGAATTTTTCTCCATAACTGACGTTATCTAAGCAGTTCTACTTTTGGCTTTTTCAGAATTTTTATCAGCTGTTTTTTGGGCAATGAATGCTTCTTCATCCCCTCGAATGACTAAAATAGATTTGCCGGAACTCGAGATAAGACGGCAATTTTCATCTCCATTGCTGGAGTTAGCTGTTGAATTCAATTCAAACTCTAAGTGTTTGAGTGGCGTGATAACTCTTTCACGAATCAAAGCCGCATTTTCACCAATTCCGCCAGTAAAAATTAGCGCGTCCAACGTGGCAAGCTGGCTGCTATAAGCACCAATAATTTTTTGAACGGCGTAGACATACATCTCAATAGCGAGTTCTGCGGTTTGATCACCTGCTATAGCATTAGCTATAAGCCGGCGCATGTCGTTTTCACCAGCGATACCTTTTAGTCCACTTTGTTTATTTAATAGGGCATCTACTTGCAGCGTTGTCATCCCTTGTTGTTGCAAATACAAGGGAATTGCGGGGGTCAATGTCGCCACAGCGCGTACCCATCACTAAACCTGCTAAGGGGGTCATGCCCATCGAAGTATCGAAGGATTTTCCTTGTTTTATTAAGCAAGCACTTGCCCCATTGCCTAAATGCAATGTAATAAAATTGCAATTTACTAGTGGTTTCTGCAAATAATTTGCTGCTTGAATAGCAACATATTCATGATTGATACCATGAAAACCATAACGCTTAATTTGATATCGATTTGCAAATTCTGAGTTAATCGCGTATTGATGAACATGTGGGGGCATTGTATGGTGGAAACCACTATCAAAAACAGCGATATGTTGGGCTTGTGGAAAATGTTTTTGGGCAAAGTGGATACCCAAGGCATTAATCGGATTATGAATTGGCGCAAGATGGGCAAGCGCTCTTATTTCTTTTAATATTTCTGGTGTAATAACTGTCGGTTCATAATGAAGTTCACCACCGTGTACTACACGATGGCCGACACCCTCAATAGGGTGATCTTTAAGTTCTTGGTTTAATTTATCTGCCAGGGTATTAAAGGCTTCTGCATGTGCCTTGAAGGTTTTCTTTATGGTTTCTTTCGCATCCTTCCGGTGATGCCAAAGCCCTTCTGTTTCACCAATTCCCTCAATTAAGCCCGATAAAAGCGGAGTAGCTTGCTGGTTTTCAACTTGGAATGCCTTATATTTAATAGAGGAACTTCCCGCGTTGATAGTTAAAATATACATTATTTATCCCCTTGTGCCTGAATTGCGGTAACGAGAATAGTGTTGATGATATCCTGAGGTGTACAGCCCCTGCTTAAATCATTAACTGGCTTGTTTAAACCTAATAATACAGGGCCAATTGCCAGCGCACCACTTTCACGTTGTACTGCCTTGTAAGTATTGTTGCCCGTATTAAGATCAGGAAAAATCAGTACGGTTGCATCACCGGCCAGTTTGGAATGAGGTAGTTTTTTGCAGCAACCTCCGGATCGACTGCTGCGTCATATTGTATAGGTCCTTCTACTAATAAATCGGGGTATTGTTTTTTCACAATTTCCATCGCCTTAGCGACTTTTTCCACACTTTCTCCTTTACCGGAGTCACCAGAAGAATAAGACAAAAGCGCAACTTTGGGAGCTATGCCTAAATTTTTAGCGATTTGGGCAGCCTGAGCTGCAATTTCAGCCAGTGTCTGGCTATCGGGTTCTGGATTGATAGCACAGTCACCATAGATTAAAACACGTGCAGGCATGCACATAATGAAAATGGAAGATACTTTGCTTACTCCAGGTTTAGTTTTTATTATTTCCAAAGCGGGTCTGACGGTATCTGCTGTGGTATGAGCTGCTCCAGAAACCATCC
>NZ_CALJ01000179.1:0-8940 GCF_000308315.1 Legionella tunisiensis
TACCTGCAAAAGTGAATCTCATACCGTTTAATCCTTTCCTATGACACAGTATCAACGCTCTTCACAAGCGACTATTGATGCTTTTCGAGAAAAATTAATTGCCAAGGGAATTAACACAATTACACGTAAAACAAGAGGCGATGATATCGATGCAGCCTGTGGTCAACTAGCTGGTGAGGTAAAGGATAGAACAAGTCGCTCTCGACGTTGGCAAAAATTACACTTTGTACCTAAGGCATTCACTGGTGAGATTGATGAAAAGAATGCATAAGGCTTTTTAAATTTGTCTGTTCACGGTTATAATGACCAATCTTTTAATGTCATGTGACAATTGTGTTGAACCTATTACGCTTTTTACCTTGGTTAATTTTCCTGTTGTTGCAAGCTTGTCAACAGAGTAGTGCCGTAAAGGCAGAACAAAGTGTTCAGCTGCAAAAGCGTAATGAGGCAGCATCCTACAATACTCAACTTGGTTTGGCTTATTTAAAACAGGGTGATAGACCACGAGCAAAGCGGAAATTGCTTACCGCATTGGATTTAGCACCTGATTCAGCTGATGTAAACGTGGCCATGGCTTATTATTTTGAAAAAACTGGGGAAATAAAAAAAGCACAGGCCTACTACCAAAAGGCTTTAGCTTTGGCGCCGGATAGTGGTGCCCAACTGAATAATTTTGGAACTTTTTTATGTCGTCTCGGGCGTTATAAAGAAGCAGAGCGTTATTTTCTAAAAGCAGTGAATGATATTCATTATATTCATACAGCTGCAGCTTATGAGAATGCTGGATTATGTGCGGCAGCAATGCCTGACTATCCTAAGGCGAAACATTATTATGTGAAGGCTCTGCAACAAGATCCGCGTCGAAAGCAGGCGCTTTATGAATTAGCTGTTATCGAACTTAAGGAGAAACATGCAAGTAAGGCGTTAGAATATATACAAAAATATCCTGCGCTTTCATTGAATGATCCTAACATGCTTGCAATGGCTGTGAATGCAGCTCGTCAAGCAGGTAAAAAAATCTTGAATTGGAGTATAAACAGCGTTTGACTAGGTTAACTAATTATACGGACTATTATACCGGAGCAAAAAATGAATACGATAGTACCAATGGATGAAATGCATAACGGTAATCAAGAAAATCCTGGCGTGCAGTTAGCCCGCGTACGTGAAAAAAAGGGTTATAGCCAGGAATATGTTGCAGGCAAATTACATTTGCGTGTCCGACTTATTGAATTGCTGGAAGCCGATGATTATCAGCAAATGCCTGAACCTGTTTTTATTAAAGGTTATATCCATGCTTATGCTAAGTTACTTGGGATGCCATCACAACCTCTTTTAGACGTATTTAATAGTCTGTATTCAACGGAAGGAAAGCCTGAGAAAGCGTTGTGGCAAAGTAAGCGGGAATCGAATAAAGGAGAGCGCCTAGTGCGTTGGTTAACCAGCTTGGTTGCTGTTGTTGTGATTGTTGCAGTAAGTATTTGGTGGCAGAAAAATAAAGACAATCAGCAATTGTTTACTGCAAAGAATACTCATACTGAAGCATTATCAAGCAAAACCGAAACAGACATTCGTTTAACCGATCTATCAAAAATGCGTTCCATGCTTTCAACTAGCCCAAGTCCATCTGGCCCGGTTACACCCTTGGAGACACACGGTGGGTGAAAGAATTCAAGCGGTAAGGGGTATGAATGATATTTTGCCCTATCAAACAACATTGTGGCGCTTGCTTGAAAAGGTTTTCATCCAGTGTCTGTTGCAATACGGTTATCAAGAAATTCGTTTTCCTTTAGTGGAAAGTACGCAATTGTTCAAACGTACTATCGGTGAAGTAACTGATATCGTTGAAAAAGAGATGTATACCTTCACCGATTTGAATGGCGATAGTTTGACTCTAAGACCAGAAGGTACTGCGGGATGTCTTCGTGCTTGTCTGGAACATGGTTTGTTACATAACCAGCAGCAAAAACTTTGGTATATGGGACCAATGTTTCGGCATGAGAAACCTCAGAAAGGCCGTTATAGGCAATTTAATCAATTTGGTGTTGAAGCCTTAGGTATAGCGGGCGAAGCGATCGAATTGGAGCTCATTGCAATCTGTCAACGTTTATGGACGGCTTTGGGAATTAGTAAAATAGTCCATTTGCAAATTAACACCCTGGGAGAGCTAAGCGAACGGCAACAATATAGAGAAAAATTGGTTAGATTATTTTACAGACCATTTTGCTCAACTTGATGAAGATAGTAGACGGCGTTTAGATAGAAATCCATTACGTATTCTTGATAGTAAAAATCCTGACATGCAGACTTTGCTGAGCAAAGCGCCTAAGTTAACGGATAATCTAGGTCCGGAGACTCAAAAGCGATTTGCCAATTTGTGCGAAGGTCTGACTAAAATGGGTATTGCCTATACTGTTAATCCTTTGTTGGTTCGCGGTTTGGATTATTATGGCCATATGGTTTTCGAATGGGTTACTGATCAATTGGGGAGTCAGGCTACAGTTTGCGCAGGAGGACGTTACGATGTCCTGGTTGAACAGCTGGGAGGAAATGCAACTCCAGCCGTCGGTTTTGCCATGGGTGCTGAACGCTTGTTGCTGTTGTTAGAAAAAATGGCGCTGTACAGATCAATGAGCCCAAGTCATTATTTATTATTGCAGCAGATGCGCAAGCGATGAGTCAGGCTTTATTGCTTGCTGAAGAATTGCGAAATACAAACCAACACTGGCGAGTAATTACTAATACTGCAGGAGGGGGTTTTAAAAGTCAGTTTAAAAAAGCGGACAAGAGTGGGGCTGAGTTTGCTTTAATCCTTGGAGAAGATGAGGTAAGACAAGGAATGATTGGTGTTAAAAATTTGCGTAGTCATGAAGAACAGGCAACCATTCCACAACAGGAATTGAGCAAGTACTTACAAGACTGTCTGGGAAGGTAGTAGTGGGAGATAATTATGTCGGTTTATATGACAGAAGAAGAACAGCTAGAAGCGATTAAAAAATGGTGGAACAAGTATAGTAATATGATTACTGTAATCTTGTCGCTAGTGTTATTAACTGTCGCAGGTTTTAAATATTGGAACTGGCATCAGTCTAAAATGAGTATGCAAGCATCCAATGCTTACGAGCATCTTATGGTTGCCTTTTCTAATCAGGACAACAAAGGTGTACGCTCCTATGCTAACCAACTAATCAATGAATATAGTGATACAGTATATGCGGATGCAGCTCGTTTAGCGTTAGCCAAACTCTTTGTTACTCGTGAGAAATATGAAAAGGCTAGAGAAAATTTAGAGTATGTTGCTAAAAACTCAAAAATGATAGCTCTGAAGCAGGTGGCAAAAATTCGTATCGCGCGTTTGTTTGCTGCAGAAAAAGCGTATGATAAAGCACTTGCTGAACTAACTACTGTTGATGATGTGGCTTATATGCCTGTTGTTAATGAGTTGAAAGGCGATATCTATGCGGCTACAGGAAAATATCAACAAGCGATCGTATCTTATAAGGAAGCTATTACGGAAGTGCGAACAAGTGGTCTAGGCAATCTTTTCCTTGAAATGAAGACTAATGAATTAGCTGCTCTTACTCAATCCATGAAAACAAATAACAATGCTTTAGAAGCTGCTTGATATAAAAGAGGTAATATGTTGCGTATTAACAAAAAACTGGTGGTTTTAGGTGTCTTCGCTTTATTACAAGCTTGCACACAGGTTGATGATTATATGTTGGGTAAGGATAATACACCTACACCGACACCTTTAGAACCTCTCAAAACCAAAGTAAGTTTAATTGAAAAATGGTCTGTTCCTGCGGGTGGGACCCAAAAAATAACTCTAACTTAAAATTAAAACCGGAGATTAGAGGAAATGTTATCTATACTGCTGATACAAACGGCATAGTACAAGCTGTTGATAAAAATAAAGGTAAAGTGCTTTGGTCAAAAAACTGGATAGTGGAATAGTAAGTGGCCCAACCGTTTCTGCAGGAACTATTGCTGTAGGAACTGACACATCAAATATCGTTTTGTTGAAACAGGTTGATGGAAGTGAGTTGTGGCGAAATAAAGTATCTGGGGAAGTCTTGTCCAAACCAGTTATTGCTAATAATAAAGTCATTGCCAAAACTATTGATGGCAATTTATATGCCTTCGATATTGTAAAGGGCGAAAAATTATGGCTCTCTGACCATGGGGCGCCTAGTTTAATTTTGAAAGCAAGCTCTTCGCCGGTCATTTTTGACAATAAGTTGGCTTTGGTAGGTTATTCTGACGGTAGAATGGATGCTGTTGATCTCCAGACTGGTCGCTTAGTGTGGCAACGCAGTATCGCTTACGCAAGTGGCGCAAGTGATGTGGAGCGTTTGGTGGATATTGACGCTGATCCGGTTGTGCGTGAGCAAGTTGTTTACCTCGCCAGTTACCAAGGTTACGTCGGTGCACTTTCTCTAACTGATGGGCAGTTTATATGGCGTAAACCAGCTTCTGTTTATCGAAATATCACTATGGATAGTAACACCGTGTTTTTAACCGATAGTGATGATGTTATTTGGGCTATTAACCGCCAAAATGGCCAAGTTAACTGGAAGCAGGTGGCACTAAAAGCGCATGGACTGACTGAACCAGTGCTAATGGGGAATCGTTTAGTGGTCGGAGACAAGACCGGCTATCTACATGTTCTTGCAAAGGATAGTGGTAATTTGATCTCTCGTGCGCAACTTGGCAGTGCAATTAATACTGCTCCTTCTGTTATTGGCAATAATATTTATGTAATGGCCGCTAATGGTAAATTAAGCCGTTTTTCTGTGAGTTAACTGAATGATTCCTGTTATTGCCCTTGTTGGGCGCCCTAATGTGGGAAAATCGACGTTGTTTAATCGGTTAACCCGTACTCAGGATGCCCTCGTTGCAGATTACCCTGGTTTGACACGCGATAGACAGTATGGCCAGGCTGAATTTGAAAATAAACCTTTTATTGTGATTGATACCGGAGGGGTTGGTGTTGATGATTTAGCTGTTGATGCTTTGATGTCAAAGCAATCAGAAACAGCTTTGGACGAAGCAAATATTGTTTTGTTTTTAGTGGATGGTAGAGCCGGGTTAATAGGAATTGATGAAAATATCGCCCAGCGTTTGCGTAAGATTAACAAACCTATTTATTTGATTGTCAATAAAACTGATGGCTTAGATGAGGAAATAGCCTGTTCTGAGTTTCAGTCTTTAGGGTTCAATGAAGTACATTCCATTTCTGCAACGCATGGTCGTGGTATGCATTCTTTATTGCAGATTTTGACCCAGGATTTTGAGCCCGTTGAGGAAGAAGGTTCGGATGTTAAGGCGATTAAAATTGCTTTTGCGGGGAGACCGAATGTTGGTAAGTCAACATTAATTAACCGTATCTTGGGTGAGGAGCGGGTCGTTGTCTATGATATGCCTGGTACTACTCGTGATAGCATTGCTATTCCATTTAAGCGTGATGAAAAAGAATATGTTTTAATTGATACAGCTGGCGTACGCAGGCGTTCGCGTGTTGATGAGAAAATTGAAAAATTTTCGGTAATTAAAACATTGCAAGCAATCAAAGAATCTCATGTTTGTATGATGCTTTTAGATGCTCGAGAAGGTTTGACCGAGCAAGACATGCATTTATTAGGTTTTATCATTGAATCAGGTAAGGCCTTGGTTGTAGCGGTCAATAAATGGGACGGCTTGGATGAGGAGCATAAAGAACAGGTTCGCGCTGATCTGGATCGACGCCTGCATTTTGTTCATTTTGCCAAAATTCGCTTTATTTCCGCTTTACACGGAAGTGGTGTTGGCTTGTTATTCAAGGATATTGATGAAGCTTATGCATCAGCAATACAGGCTTTTTCCACACCAAAATTAACTCGATTACTACAAGATTTGGTCAGTCAACATACACCGCCGATGGTGCATGGTCGAAGAATTAAATTAAGATATGCTCATACCGGTGGCCATAATCCTCCACTTATTGTTATCCACGGAAATCAACTGGATTCGTTGCCAGATAGTTACAAGCGTTATCTCAATAACGCTTTTGTGGCTCATTTAGGTTTAGTCGGTACGCCTTTAAAACTTGAATTTAAGGGTGGGGGTAATCCATTTAAAGATAAAAAGAACAAATTGACCGAACGCCAGATTAAGAAGAAAAAAAGACTCATGAAGCGTGTTAAAAAAGGGTAAGCGTTATTTAAAAACCCTTAAGATTCTTCTTATTCACCAAAACTACTCTGGCGAGAGACGCTGTTGGCAAAGGCTCCAAATATTAAATCTTGCTCCGTATCGTTAAAACATCGCAAAGGGCATGATGGACTACGGCATGCGCCGTACTTCCCAGAAAAGCTGGAAGCGCGTTTGGAGTATGACTGCCAATAATGATGAGTCCACACCCTAAGGCTTTTACCTTATCCAACACATGCATTTTAATTGAACCAATTTCAACGTGCTGTTGCTCGGAAGGGATACCAAGCGCTTCCCCCAAAACACTCATAACAGCCTGTGCATCTTCCTTAACCGGACTGTCAAATTCTGCAAATCCAAGACCCTGGGCTAGCTGTAGTGAAGGTGGTGGTTCGATAACATGCAGTAGATGGAGAGTTGCCCCAAACAGGTGAGCTATTTTTACGGCTTGTTTACACATATCAAAATGGTTTTCACTCAAATCGGTTGCGTGCAGTATAGATGTATACACAATTCCCTCGCTTAATAACCGCTTGATACCGTAAGTGTAGTTTATGCATAGAAAAAACAACAATGAATTTTATAGATTTTTTCTAAATTCTATAGTGGTAAGAATTTGCTTCGCCGATACAGTATGTGTGTACTTCGATTCTGCTCTTCGTATATTTACGCACTTCTCTCACTATAAGGTGTTTGGAAAGAGAGCTATTGCTTAATTGTCAGACAATATTCGTTTTCTTTAATAAGCGTGGAAAGATTACTGCTAGCCATTATTAATGGGTTAGGAGATAGCTCAAGCAAAGGGACAAAAACAAAATCGCGCAGATGTAACTGTGGATGTGGAATAGTTATTTGAATGGAATTAATTTTTCTTGTGCCAAATAATAAGATATCGATATCAAGTGTGCGTGAGCCCCAACGTACTTTTCGTATACGACCTTGTTGACGTTCGATTTTTTGACAGAATTTTAGTAATTGCTCAGGGGTTAAGTGCGTTTGCAACGCTATAACGGTATTATAATAATCAGGTTGTGCTTTTCTTCCCCAAGCGCGGCTGCGATGAAAACGTGCTACTTTGGTAATTTGTGTAGATGGCAAATGTCGTAAAGCAGCTAAAGCCTGTCGTAATTGGCGTTGAGGTGAACGCAGATTACTCCCTAATCCCAGATAACAAGAAATCATTCGGATCTTGCTGCTTTGGGTTTGCGACGTTTTCGCGGTTTGCGTGGAGCAGTAGGGGCGAGTGCCGTAATCATTTCAGTTTGCTCGTTTTCAGGTGCATCCTGGAAGGTAGTCCACCATTGTGCTAACTCAAGCTCTTCGTCACCGGCAAGTGCTCGCAAAGCCAGGAAATCATAGGCGGCGCGAAATCTGGGATGCTGTAATAAATTAAATGCCCGTCCACCTAAACGCTTTGGAAAACGATATTGTAACAGCCACATTTCTCGCATGATTTGGCTAAAACGTTTAGGAATTGTTATGACTTGATTTTGTTCAATAATAACCTGCGACATCGCTTTTTCTAAAGCAGGTAGAGGATCTAATCCCTCTTCTTCTTGCAACAGTGCAGCTCGTGCCTGCAAAGGAAACCATAGTAGCACAGCAAATAAAAAAGCTGGTGTAACAGGCTTGTTATCTCTAATGCGTGTATCTGTATTTTCCAGTGCGATTCCTATTAAGGCATTCACGGGGTAGTCGCTATCCATCAATTTTGCTGTTTGGGCAAAAAGATGAGGAAACAAACCATGCTGAATTAATAAACGGTGTACGTTTTCGGCTTCGCCACACTGGTATAGTTTGGTCATTTCATCAAACAGGCGCGAACCAGAAACATGGGTAATCAAGTAACTTAAGCGTGGTAGAGGTTCCACTGTTTCTGGAGCGAGGCTAAAATGCAATTTGGCACTAAAACGTACTGCACGCAGCATACGTACAGGATCTTCCTGGTAACGAGTTGACGGATCGCCAATCATACGAATGATACGCTGACTTACATCCTTGACACCACCTGTGAAATCAACAATCGAAGAGTCGTCAATATTGTAGTAGAGTGAGTTAATAGTGAAATCGCGGCGCCAGGCGTCTTCGTCGAGAGTTCCATATACGTTATCACGGACTAACATGCCTCGTTCATTGGTTAATTGATTTGCCTCAATAACTTCATCTGTACTTTCACTTCCTCGGAAAGTAGCTACTTCAATAATGTCACGATGAAAATAATATGAACTAACTTAAAGCGTCGTCCTATAATACGAGCATTGCGAAATAATTTTTATTTGGCTAGGTGTAGCGTTAGTTGCAACGTCAAAATCCTTGGGTAGTTTACGCAGTAAAAGATCACGTACACTACCGCCGACTAAAAAGGCTTGGAAACCAGCGCTATTAAGGCGATTCAAGACTTTAAGTGCATTTGCACTGATATCAGTTTTTTGATAAATGGTGTTGGCTGCGTGGAATAATATAACTGGCATCAACAGGCGATTGGTTCACTCTGGATTTACGTAGCAGCTTTTTGATTAACTTAATGATTTAGTCACCTGTATAACTTGTTTATCGCGCGTTAGTATAGCTAAAATAGGTTCGAAAGTGAATCATTTACCTTTGGATAACTTCGGGTGACAATAAGACTGCTGATATTGATATTTTAAAGTGATGACATGGAATTTTTAGATATACTTTTAAGCCTTTCTGCGTTGGTTATTTTAGAGATAGTATTAGGTATAGATAATCTTGTTTTTTTGTCATTTT
>NZ_CALJ01000179.1:8947-10776 GCF_000308315.1 Legionella tunisiensis
AAACTGCCTCGAGAACAACGTAAAAGTGCAAGAAGATGGGGATTAACCTTTGCCTGGATGACTCGTATTGCTTTACTTGGCTCAGCTGTTTGGTTAGTAAAATTAGTACATCCATTGATTTCTTATGGGGACTTTTCTTTTTCTATACGCGACTTATTTTTATTTGCAGGCGGCGCTTTTTTAATAGCGAAAGCGACACAGGAAATTCATTATGAAGTAGGGGAAGATCAGACGGAATTGCAAGCTAGAGGTCCTAAACATCCCACTTTTAAGATGGTTGTATTTCAAGTGGCCGTTATGGATATTGTTTTCTCTCTGGACAGTGTTCTTACTGCAATTGGCTTGACAACCCGTTTTTGGGTGATGGCAGCTGCTATCACGTGTGCGATCTTAGTGATGATTTATGCGAGTGAACCTGTGAGCCTATTTATAGATAAGCACCCAACAGTTAAAATGCTGGCCTTAAGTTTTTTGATTTTAATTGGTATGGTTTTAGTTGCTGATAGTTTTTCTTTCCATGTACCACGTGGTTATGTTTATTTTGCTATGGGCTTTTCTTTAAGTGTTGAAACGCTTAATATTGTTCGGCGTTCTCGTCAACATAAGCGAAAAAACAGGTCATAACCCATGTTAATTATTAAGGCACTTCATATTATTGCAATGGTTGCCTGGTTTGCGGGTCTTTTTTATTTACCTCGTCTTTTTGTTTATCACGCTGATGCAAAGGATCAAATATCAATTGAGCGCTTTAAAATAATGGAAAGGCGTCTGTATTATGGGATAACCTGGCCTGCTGCCTTATTAACAACAGGATTTGGTTTAGCGCTGATTGACTACAATTGGCAGTACTACTTAAAAGCAGGTTGGATGCATGCCAAACTGTGTTTGGTGATTTTACTGTGGCTTTATCATTTGTCCTGCGGATTTTTCGTTAAACAATTTGCTCTGGGAAAGAACCAAAAAAGTGCAAAATTTTATCGGATCTATAATGAATTGCCGACTTTATTCTTGTTGGCCATCGTTTTCTTGGTTGTACTCAAGCCATTTTAGCCGTGAGTTAGCAGACGCCTCACGGCAGGTTGTTAATTAGAGATTAATCCATTTCAACCATTTCAAAGTCTTCTTTTCCTGCTCCGCAGTCCGGACAGAACCAATTTTCGGGTACGTCTTCCCAACGGGTTCCTGCTTCAATACCGTCTTCAGGCCAACCTTCAGCTTCATCGTAGATGAAACCACATATAACGCAAATGTATTTTTTGTAATCTGGCATAGTTGTCGCTCAATATTTTAAAGGGGCTAATTTAGCTATTGACAGCACTAATGTAAAGCCTAAATTTGTCATGATTTTTGTCAGATCAATGAAAAGCCGGTAGAATAGCAGGCTAATTCTAGGCAATGGAGCAGTCATGCATAGTTCCCAACAATTATTTGCACAGGCACAAGCTATTATCCCTGGCGGTGTTAATTCCCCCGTTCGAGCTTTCAAAGGGGTTGGTGGAGATCCTATCTTTTTTAAACAAGGAAGAGGGGCTTATTTAATTGATGCAGATAATAAGCATTATATTGATTATGTAGGATCTTGGGGGCCTCTTATTTTGGGGCACTGCCATCCTAGCGTAGTTGATGCAGTCAGTGTTGCCTTGCGTAGTGGTATGAGCTTTGGTGCACCAACTGAATTGGAAGTCAGGCTTGCGCAAAAAATAACAACCTTAATGCCAGCGATTGAGAAGATACGTATGGTTAATTCCGGTACTGAAGCAACAATGACAGCTATTCGGTTGGCACGCGGCTTTACTGGTAAAAATAAGATTATCAAGTTCAATGGTTGT
>NZ_CALJ01000178.1 GCF_000308315.1 Legionella tunisiensis
GCTTGCTGATGGTAATATTCATGTTTATGGTAGTTTACGTGGTAGAGCTTTGGCTGGGCTCTCCGGGGATAAGCAAGCGAGAATTTTCTGTCAATCTTTAGAGGCTGAGTTGGTCTCCATCGCCGGTTTTTATCGTCTAAGTGATGCAATTGAGCCTCATGCTGGACCTTGCCAGATCTATTTACAAGATGAGCATATTTGTATAGAGTCGTTATGCTAGAGTGTAGGCTGCGATTTGTTCGGTTTAATCAAAGTATCTTAAATTTGGATAAGAGTGGTATTATCTACTCTTCTACACAGAGCATGCGACGCATTAAAAGCAATCCACTATGACTACAACGGCAAAGATACCCAATAATCGTTTAGCTGCAGTGTTTATTTCTGATTTACATTTACATCCCGATGAGCCTTTAATTACTGCGCGTTTTGATGGTTTTATAGAGTGGGCAGCGAAGCATACTAAGACTGTTTATATTCTAGGTGATTTTTTCCATGCCTGGGCTGGTGACGATAGCCTTGATTCTTGGTCCAGATCGATTGCAAAACGCCTGCTCTGGTTATCGCAACAACAGGTAGCTATTTATTTTATGCACGGAAATCGTGATTTTTTACTAGGGAAAGCGTTTGCTGATTTAGCGGGAATGATTATTCTTCCTGAACCAGCCATGATTCAATTAGGTGATACGAGAATTTTATTAGTTCACGGTGATCGATACTGTACTAACGATAAAGGTCATCAATGGTTTAGACGTTTAACGCGAAATCGGTGGTTTAGCCACTTTTTTTACGTCTGCCCTATAAATTCAGGGCTGAATTGGTCAGCAAGATAAGGCAACATAGTCAAACAAACCGAAGTAAGCCTTATAGCCAAATGGATGTGGTCGTATCGGACATGATAAAACATATGCAAAGATATAAGGTAACAATGTTAATTCATGGGCATATACATAAGCCAGGCTTAATAAATCATTGTTATAATGAAATTATGTATAGTCAATATGTGTTAAGTGACTGGGATGACAACCCTACTCTTCTGTGTTATGATGAAACAAAAGGTTTTTATTTTAATCAACTAGAGTTAATAGAGGTATCAAGTTATGCCAACTCCTGAAGAAAAGAAGCAGCAACAAATAAATGCACTAGCCGCTCAAGAGAAAGATGCCCGTTTACAAGACTTGCTGCAAGGAGAGCAACGAGCAAAACAGCAGCAGATGAAAGAGGAATTAAATAATATAGGCAGGGAAAAACGGCGCGCTAAAGGGAAGGACTATTGGGAGAAAGTTGGTAAAAATGCCGACGTGCTCATGAGCGATGGGATGAAAGGCTATAATGATTGGGTTTCTGGTATGAACGCCATTGTCAATACATTGATGGATTTGGCCATGGCTATGTCGCTGGATCCGATTGGTGATAGTGATTATGCAGCGGTAGGATTGTTGAAGTTTGCAGCAGAAGCCGGTAAAGATTTAGTTTTAAAACCTCTTGCCTCACTTGTACCTTATAACAAAGAAATAGGACAATTCGCTGAAGGTGTAGGAACGCTAGTTTCCAATAAAGTTGGTAATACCCGTGTTGGTAGCGCATTAGGCCTAGGAACAAGAGTCCCCGATATTAAATTTAGTGTTAATGTGGATGATGAAGGACATTTAGTTTCGGGTGCTAGCAAAGATGGGATACCTTTGTCAGAGACTGAGCAAATGCATTTTGACGCGGGATTGGTTGCATGGGCAAAAACACATGGTTATACCAATCAACCCGATCCTAACAACCCTGATAAGTTTGTATTAAAACAAACAGAGCCTCTAGGGGGGGTCCCGCCCACTAATGCGATCATGACTACAGAACACTTCAAAGAGCTTAGTGAGGGCAGAGCGCCTAACCAACCACCTGATACAGGTTTAAAAAGCTTTATGGAAGGACGCTATAATATCAATATGAAATATGAGCCACCTCAGGAACCGAGCTCTGGAATGACCCCATAATCATTTTTGGGCAGGTATTCCGCTATGAAAACGGAATACCTGATCGGTGCTCTTAATTAATTCGTTTTCGACGGTAATAAAAAATCCAAACGCTTATCAATATCTCCTCCATAAAGTTTTGCCAGATGTAAATAATCTTGAAAATGGCGTGCTTCAGATTTCACAAGCGAACTATAAAATTTACTTAATTCTTCGTCTTCCAGCCTAGGAATCAAGGCATTAAAACGCTCGCAGGAGCGTGCTTCAATGAGAGCACCAATGATTAATTGATCGCGTAAACGCTCCCTAGAGTTTTCTTTGGGTACAAGACGATGCATTTGCTGCGCATAATTAGAGGGATGAAGAGGGCCAAATTTAATATGACGAGCTTTCAGCAAATTGACTACCTTTTCAAAATGCAGTAATTCTTCACGGGCTAAAGGAGACATGACCGCGACTAATTCCTGTTTTTCTGGGTATTTACTAATGAAATTGATTGCAGTGGCTGCTGCTTTTCGTTCACAATGTGCGTGATCAACAAGTAGGGTCGTTAAGTTCATCATAGCAACATCTACCCAAGCAGTAGGAGTGGGTGTGCGAATAAAATCAATTAAAATTTGCAATTCATTGGCAAGAGAGCTTAGCATGAGAAATATACACTATACTTTTTGATGAAAGAATGCGTTATATCACAGTCTGTTGCAAAATCAAGTTGGATGAATAATGAGCGAAGAACGAGCAGAAAACGATTTGTCGATGTGGTATTCAACCTATGGTTTAATTACTGCAGAACGTATTTTAGAAAAATGTAAAATTAAACTCCCTCAAGAAGATCTGTTTGCCGCAGTCAAAAAACCTAATAATTTTTATCATCGTTTGCTACGTATTCCTATGAAAAATGTATTTAACGGGATTATCTTGCAGCAAGCTCATGATTACCAGGTTTATGCGCAAAAAATTGTTTGTTGATTATTTATTGTCGGGAGAAACGGCCAAAGATGAAGAGTCGCCCGGTGGTTTGACTAGAGATGATTTGGAGGAAACGCGTAAAAAAGCTCGTGGAAATGGGCGATGAATTCCATCAATTGGAGTTTACGCAAGATAAATTGATTGCTGAAAGTCAGCATAGTCTTATTAAATATGCCGCAGAATGGCAAAAAATTCTTCATGGTGCTGCAAAAAGGGTTAAATCAGCTTTGCCATCAACCGGTGGAGATAAACTGGATGTAAAAATTATTCAAGCGCTTAATCACTTGATTATTAAAGAGGATATTGCACCGGGTGAGACTATCAGCTTTAAGAGCAATACCTGGAGTGATTTGGAAAAAATTCTGGGTCAAAGCCTAGGAGGTGAACTGAAACAATTAATTGCAGAAGAAATTGTTAAGTTAACTGAATTCGCCGAGGCAACAGAGACCTCTTTGGCAAATTTTATGGAACGTGTTTCAGATACTGGCCGAAGTTTACGTCAATATCGTACTGAATTTTATAATTTGATACTACGAGTCAATGAATTGATTCAATTACTGCCAGAATACCGCATAAATCCGGAACAAACGGAAGAGAATCGCGAATTTCTCCATTTTGATGCAGATCTTGGTGAACAATGAATTTATGTTAGCTACTACGCTATCAGATCGTGTATAATAACGCGCTTTAATCTTAGATAATTGGAGTGCGTTATGGCAAAAGAGTTAACCCTGTCTATCATCAAACCTGATGCAGTTGCTAAATCAGTTATTGGCCAAATTTATGCTCGCTTTGAAAAAAGCTGGTTTAAATATTGTTGCTGCGAAAATGATGCATCTTTCTCGAGCGCAGGCAGAAGGATTTTATGCTGTTCATAAAGCGCGTCCATTTTTTAATGATTTGGTGTCTTTTATGATTTCAGGTCCTGTAATGATTCAGGTTTTAGAAGGCGAAAATGCAATCATCAAGAATCGTGATTTAATGGGCGCGACTGATCCTAAAAAGGCGGATGCAGGTACTATTCGTGCTGATTTTGCTGACAGTATTGATGCAAATGCAGTTCACGGCTCTGATAGCCCTGAAACGGCTGCTCAAGAAATTGCTTATTTCTTTGAACCACATGAAATTTGCAAAAGATAATTGTTGTCTGAGGTAATGCGATGAGTCAAAAAATCAATTTGTTGGATTTTAATTATCAGCAAATGCGCAATTTTTTCAGTGAGCTTGGTGATAAGCCATACCGCGCACAGCAAGTACTGCAATGGATCCATCAAGCTGGTTTTCATGATTTTTCGCAAATGACCAATTTGGGTAAGTCGCTCCGAGAGCGGCTTAGCCTGATGGCTGAAATTCGTTTACCAGAGATTGTCGCTTGTCAGAAATCTGCTGATGGTACTCATAAATGGTTATTGAAATTGGATTGCGGGAATTGTATAGAAACTGTTTTATCCCCGAAGCAACGCGAGGAACTCTCTGTGTATCTTCGCAAGTTGGTTGTGCACTAAATTGCAGTTTTTGCTCAACAGCCAAACAAGGTTTTAATCGGAATTTAAGTACAGCAGAAATTATTGGCCAGGTTTGGTTGGCTGTGCGTGAATTATCACAGCAGGATGGAGCACATGATAAACGAGTTACCAATGTCGTTATGATGGGTATGGGTGAACCCCTGCTCAATTTTGATAACGTTGTAGCGGCAATGGATATCATGATGGATGATTTTGCCTATGGTTTATCCAAGCGGCGAGTCACTTTAAGTACTTCTGGTGTTTTGCCAGAATTAGAGCGTTTGCGTGAGGCCAGTCCAGTCGCACTGGCAGTTTCATTACATGCTCCTAACGATGAATTACGTAACGAATTAGTGCCTATCAATAAAAAATATCCTTTGGCTGAACTAATGGCTTTGTGTAAACGTTATTTTAAAAATGAACCTAAGAGAAAGGTAACGTTTGAGTATGTGATGCTCAAAGGCGTTAATGATCAGCCTGAGCATGCTGCTCAATTGATCGTATAACTTCGTATAATGTATGCTATACGAAGTTATTACGTTTCACAAG
>NZ_CALJ01000177.1 GCF_000308315.1 Legionella tunisiensis
TACGACCAAAGATCATAAACTAAAGGGAAGATATTATGCGATACTGATCTCTTCATTTTCTTTATTTTCTTTTTCTTTTAATGCTCGGCGTAAAATTTTACCGACATTTGTCTTTGGTAATTCCTTATAAAATTCGACAATTTTAGGCACTTTGTAGGCAGTGAGATGCTCACGGCAATGAGCAATGATTTCTTCTGCAGTAAGCGCTGGATCTCGTTTCACAATACAGGCCTTTACGCGCTCGCCTGACTCAGAATCCATGATTCCAACGACCCCCACTTCAAGCACGCCTGGATGCATGCCAATAACTTGTTCAACTTCATTCGGATAAACGTTAAAGCCTGAAACAACGATCATATCCTTTTTACGATCAACTAAATAAATAAATCCCTTTTCATCAATGCGGGCAATATCTCCCGTTTTTAAAAAACCATCCGGAGTAAAGACCAGTGCTGTTTCATCTGGACGTTGCCAATAGCCGCGCATCACTTGTGGACCCTTGATACATAATTCACCTGCTTTATCGAAGCCTACTTCATGATTCATTTCATCTCTTATTGAAATATCTGTCGATGGCAGAGGCAAGCCTATACTGCCATTATATTCTTCTAAATACATAGGATTGATCGTTGCAGCAGGACTAGTCTCGGTTAAACCATAGGCTTCCAATACACGAGTTTTAGTGGTCTCACGCCATTTAAGCGAGATACTCTTTTGTAAGGCCATACCCCCCTGAGAGGGCAAGTTTGAGTTTTGAAAAATCAATGTCTTTGAAATTAGGGTGATTTAAAAGAGCATTGAATAAGGTATTGACGCCAGTAATTGCTGTAAAACCGCTATTCTTGATCTCAGCAATAAAATGAGGAATATCACGTGGATTGGTTATCAAGATGTTTTTGGCCCCGGCTTTCAGAAAGGTGAGGCAATTAGCTGTGAGAGAAAAAATATGGTACAGAGGGAGTGCAGTAATAATGATATCTTGGCTATTAACTTTTAAGGGAGATATCCAGGAGGACGCTTGCAGTACATTGGCTACCATATTGCCATGAGTGAGAATGGCTCCTTTGGCAACCCCAGTAGTACCTCCAGTATATTGCAGAAAAGCAATGTCTTCATGATTCAATTTTACTTCTTGTAAATGACCATGTTTCCCTCGCTCTAATGCGTCATTAAAGCGAATTGCATGAGGAATGCTGTACTTGGGAACCATTTTTTAATGTATTTTACAACGGCATTAACAATAACTCTTTTGACTGGAGGGAAAATATCGCCAATTTGAGTAATAATGACATGTTTAATAGTAGGCATGTGTTCTAAGGCTTTTTCCACCGTTTTGGCAAAATTGGCTAGTACTACAATGACTTCTGCTCCTGAATCATTCATCTGATGAACGACTTCATCCAAAGTATAGAGGGGATTCGTATTAACAATGACGTATCCAGCTCTTAGGGTGGCGAACAAAGCAATAGGATATTGCAATAAATTAGGCATCATGAGTGCAATACGTGTACCTTTCTTTAAACCGAGTTGTTGCAGGTATATTGCAAATTGACGGCTTTTGATCTCGAGTTCACGGTAACTTAACTCACAATCTAAGTTGACATAAGCGATTTGTTTAGAATATTGGCGACATGAATCTTCAAATAAAGCGACAAGAGATGAGTACTCACTGCTGTCGATTTCATAAGGAACGCCTGTTTGATATTGCTCTAACCAGACTTTATCCACTTTGATGTCCTTCTGTTATTGATCCCCTCGTGATAGTATAAACAAAAACAGGGTGATGG
>NZ_CALJ01000176.1 GCF_000308315.1 Legionella tunisiensis
CTTTGGGTATCGCCGTAGGCCTGCAATTGGCTGCCTCAAAATGGTCTACTGGCCGTTTTGCCTTTTTCTACGATCGCTCTGTAGGATTGGAGCGAGTTGATGCAGTAGAGAAAGCAGCGGCTTCCATTGCAGCACCAGCTGCCTAAAAAATGTTAGCACACTGAATTTAAAGCCCGCTAAAGCGGGCTTTTTCTTTAAGGTTTTTGGAGGGCATGGATGACAGCCCCTAAAAATCGGGTGGCTTCTCCACCGGTAACTGCTCGGTGGTCAAAACTTAAAGACAAGGGTAAGAGACGATGAACTTCCGTTTTACCTTTCGTTGCAACAACACCCTCATATAAACGTCCCACAGCCAGAATTGCAACCATAGGCGGTACAATGATTGGGCTGGCAAAACGGCCGGCGAATTTGCCAAAATTTGAGAGCGTAATGGTTGCGCCTTTTAATTTTCAGGTGCTACGGCACGCTCTTGTACAGCTTGTTTATAATCATTAATCACTTGGCGTAATTGCTCATCCGAACAATTTGCTGCATTATGGATTACCGGTACAAACAATCCTTCACTGTTATCCATTGCTAAGCCCAAATGTACTTCAGCAAAACATTTACGCGCACTATGTGCGGTATCAAACCACGCATTAAGTGCTGGCTCCTCTTTGCAAGCGTGAGTTATTGCTCTAATCAGCCGTACGGTGATATCAGTTTGTGGTTGCCAATTATGAATATCCGCTTCATCAAAAATACTCACAGGCACAACTTCTTGATGGGATTGCATCATGCTGTTGAGCATGGCGCGACGTACGCCCCGTAAGGCCTCAAACCCTTCAGGCAGCTGCGCTTTTTATTGGCCGCTGCTTGAACATCTTCCCGAGTGATCACGCCATGCTCATCGCTGCCACTTAAGGTGTTAAGATTAACCCCCAATTTTTTAGCTAACAAACGTACTGCAGGCGTTGCTTTTGCACGTTGCGACGTCGTGTGGCCTGTACCAATGGTAAAATTGTCCTCCGAAATATCCGTGCTTTCCTCAAGATTACCAACCACGGTTCCTTTATCAACACGCGGCGCATCAGTGGCTGCAAAAGCGACCAACGGTTCACCTGTTTTAATGACATCACCAGGCTTGCCAAATAATTTTACAATGGTTCCACCTTGCGGGCAGGGCACATCGACGACTGCTTTAGCGGTTTCCATCGATACCAAAGGTTGGTCAAGAGTTACCGTATCACCTTCTTTAACAAACCATTCATGAATTTCAGCATCAGGCAGACCTTCGCCCAAATCAGGTAAATTGAAAATATTCATTATCACTCCATTATACTCATGACACTGTCTTTGATTCGTGAAACGCTTGGTAGATAGTGCTTTTCTAGTTGAAAATAGGGCATGACCACATCATAGCCAGTCACTCGTTGAACGGGTGCCAGCAAGTCAGGTAGCAAATTTTCCATCAATTGTGCCGAGATTTCTGCGCCAACGCCACAGGTTCTTGCACCTTCATGGATGATTACGCATCGCCCTGTTTTTTCAACAGAGGCAAGTATGGTTTCAATATCCAAAGGTTTAATAGTAGCCACATCGATTACTTCACAAGAGATACCTTCTTCATTCAATTGTTTGGCAGCTTGTAATGTCTCATGCATACTGGCTCCCCAACTGACTAAGGTTACATCATCACCTTCCTGTAAGGTAAAGCATTTGCCGAGGGGCAGGGCTTGACCATTATCTTCAACGGGCTGTTTAACCAAGCGATAAATTCGTTTTGGCTCAAGAAAAATGACTGGATCAGGATTTCTGATAGCGGCTAATAATAAGCCATAAGCTCGTTTAGGTGAGGAAGGAATAACGACCTGTAATCCTGGGATATGAGCAAATAATGCTTCTGTGCTTTCTGAATGGTGCTCAGGCGCACGAATTCCACCACCAAAAGGAGCCCGAAATACTAATGGACAATGCAGGCGTCCCCGCGTTCGGTTACGCATACGAGCTGCGTGAGAAATAATCTGATTCATTGCCGGGTAAATGAAACCCATAAATTGAAACTCGGCAACAGGTTTTTAAACCTTGAACAGACATTCCTACGGCAAGTCCTGCAATCATTGATTCAGCAAGAGGGGAATCAAAAACACGATGTTCACCAAAACGGTCTTGTAAACCAGCAGTCGCACGGAATACACCGCCATTTTTACCCACATCTTCGCCAAATACAATAACATTTTCATCATTAGCTAATTCATAAGCTAATGCTTGGGTAACTGCCTCAACTAAGGTTATATCAGGCATGAGCTGCTTCCTCCATTGCTATTGCTCGTTGCTCAACCAGATAATCTGGTAGTTCAGCATAATGATAATCAAAGGCACTACTAATGGGTTGAGGGGAGCGTTCGAGGTATTCATCCACGGCCTGTTGAACAAGTTCACCACATTCTTTCAGGAGTTTTTCTTCTTGTGTATTATCCCATAAATTTTGTTGTTCTAGAAAATGCCTAAAGCGTCCAATTGGTTCTTTTAATTTCGCTTTTTCAACTTCTTCTTGCGGTTGATAGCGAGTAGCATCGTCAGCTGTGGTGTGATCGCAGAGCCTATAGGTTAAGGCTTCAATTAAAGTCGGTCCTTGACCCTGACGTGCTTTTTCGATGGCTTCACCGATAACTTGACGGCAAGCAAGTATGTCATTGCCATCTATTTGAATCCCGGCAAATCCTGCTGCAATGGCTTTTTGAGCAACAGTTTGACTGGCTGTTTGCTTAGAGAGGGGTACTGAAATAGCCCATTGATTATTATTAACAATAAAAACCACAGGTAAATTCCAAATCCCTGCTACGTTCATTGCTTCATAAAAATCACCTTCTGAGGTACCACCTTCACCGAGGCATACTACTGCAACGCGTGCTTGGTTGCGATATTTGAATGCAAAAGCGACCCCCGCTGCATGCAAACACTGTGAAGCGATAGGTACACAGATAGGCAAATCTTCCGAATCACAAGCGAATTGACTACCGCGCTCATCACCTCCCCAATAAGCCAGAATCTCTGACATTTTTACGCCGCGTTGAAATTGGGCAGCATAATCACGATAGTAGGGAACGAATACATCCTCTGGCCGCATAGCGTGACCTATCGCAGTTGAAATGGCTTCCTGACCGTTAATGGGGGCATAAGTACCCATCTTACCAGTACGTTGTAGGGCAATTGCTTTTTTATCAAAAATTCTTGTGCGCACCATGATACGATAGAGTTCTTGTAACAGAGGTTTATCACTAGCAAAAGAAGGCAAGGTAGCACAAGGTTCACCTTGTTCATTAATAATTTGAGTAAAAGGTATTTCAAATCGAGCAACTGTTGTCACGGCTTGTCTCCTTGTTAACAACGCCGCCATAGAATACTCACAATTTTTTGCAAAAACCAGATTATGTTTACAATTCTGTAATATCCTGGTGAAAAAGCTGATTAATCTTCGGTTATGACTAGTAAAAAATAAGTTATAATTGTGCTGCTAGTCATTTAGAGTTTTGCAAATTATAACGCAGAAATTAGGGTGTCATTGTTGAATATCTTCCCTTTAGAATATACTGATAATCTCATAGAAAATTATCAAAAAATGAGTAAATTGCCCGGGTTTGTACTCTTGGAAAGTAGTGATAGAGTGCGTGGGCGTTATGATATTCTCAGTGCTTATCCTTATGAACAATTCAGAATAGAGCGTCATGCAACTAATCTAAGCAGTACATTTGAGGAATTACAAAAACGAGTTCCTTTAATTGCCTCGAGTATTGATTTACCTTTTCAAGGGGGAGCAATTGGTTATTTCTCTTATGATTTTGCTATAAATCTAGCGGGTATTAATTCAACAACACAACCTACGCTGGTTGATATGCCTCTGGTGGATATGGGGTTGTATGATTGGGCTATTATTGCTGATCATCGCTTAAAGAAAGTTAGCTTATTTTCAGCGAATAGTCGCGCCGATACAGCTTCAATTGTCGAAGAAATAAAAATACTATGGCAAGACAGAAATCAACGTTGTGAGTCTTTTCGTTGGAGTGGTTTCTTTGTGCCTCTACTTAGCCAAACAGAGTACCAAGAAGCGTTTAAAAGCATTTATCAGGATTTGCAACAAGGCCGATGTTATCAGGTGAATTATACACAGCCATTTAATGCCTGTTATGAGGGTGACCCTTGGGAAATGTATAAGCAGATAAGATTAACCAATCCCGTACCCTATTGTGCCTTTATGCGTACCAATAAAGGAGATTTTCTTAGTTTTTCGCCAGAACGTTTTTTAACTGGGGAGCAAGGCCATTTATTAACCTCGCCTATAAAGGGAACTGAAAGACGAGCTGCCAATTATTGCGATGATATGCTATTACGGGAACGTTTGTTAGCAAGTAGTAAAAATCGTGCTGAGAATATTATGATTGTTGACTTGTTACGCAATGACTTGGGCAAAATTGCGCAGCCAGGGTCTGTGCGGGTAAGTGCTTTATGCGAGGCGGAAAGTTATCAGTCAGTACATCATCTAGTTAGTCATATTGAGGCTCAATGTCGTGATGGTATTAGCTCTTGGCAAGCGATAGAAGCTTGTTTTCCAGGAGGTTCTATTACTGGAGCACCCAAATTAGAATCCATGTATGTCATTGCGGAGCAAGAACCTTATTCCCGTGGTATATACTGTGGTAGTTTGGGTTATTTCTCCCGTCATGGCCGTTTTGATAGTAATATTGCCATACGAACTGTAACTGCCTGTAAAGATGTTTTGCATTTGGCTGCAGGTGGCGGCATTGTGATTGATTCTAACTGGGAAGATGAATATCGTGAGTGTTTCACGAAAATTGCTGCAATTGTGAACGGATTAATAAAGTGAATAAATTAGCGACTCCAAAAGAGGCCGGCGTAATTGTGATGCTCGATTTAACAAACGACTCTTTAGTATTAACCCAACGAAGCACAAAGTTGCCTGAACATCCAGGAGAAGTTTGTTTTCCGGGTGGTCGTTGGCAAGAAGGTGACGAGAATTTATATGCAACTGCCTTACGTGAGTTAAGAGAGGAGTTGGATATAGATGCCTCTCGTATACAGTTGCAAAGAAATATGGCTGTTGAGCGCACTTTAACCGGTTATATTATTCATCCATGGTTGGTTACCATTGAATCATTAGAACCTTATAAAGCTAGTTTGGGGGAAGTATCAGCAGTGTTTAGTCTGCCGCTTGCAGAAGTTAGCAATTTGGCTAATTACCAAGAGCTCATTGTTAAGCGTTATGGGGTAGCTATTAAAAGCTATCAATATACGGCAAGTACTTATTTTGTCTGGGGTGCAACAGCGCGTATTATGATGCAGTTAAGTAAAAAAGAGGGTGATGGCAGTAGAGATTTCATCCTGGTATCGTCAGGTTTTATTTGCCGTTCCCGCAGAGGCGGGAATGACA
>NZ_CALJ01000175.1 GCF_000308315.1 Legionella tunisiensis
ATACAACACAGAATTAAGGCAGGAGATGGAAAAATCTTAAAAGAGAGTTTCAATTCAGATGAAATTACTTTTTCTACTCGATTTTCAGAATCAATTTTGGCTCGCATTCATTTTATTATTCGTACTAATCCTCAAGATAAGACGGTATGGGATTTCAAAGAAGTTGAGAAAAAATTAATTGAAATTGGTCGTACCTGGTCTGATGATTTACAGCATTTTCTTTTTGATACCTTCGGTGAAGAAAGTGCTAATCGTCTTTACGTGCGTTATAAAAATGCTTTCCCAGTTGCTTATACTGCCAATTTCCCTCCAAGAACAGCAGTGTATGACATAAAACATATAGAAGCACTATCTAAAGAAATTCCTTTGGTAATGAATTTCTATAAACTAATGGATGAGCCGCCGGAAAATTTCCGTTTTAAAATTTACCAGCATGATAACACTATCCCTTTGTCTGATGTGTTGCCAATCATTGAAAGACTGGGAATGCGGGCAATCAGTGAAAGGCCTTATGTCTTAAAATTTGAAGATGGTAAAGAAACCTGGATTAATGATTTCGCACTTCAATATACTCATGGTGCTAAATTTGAAATCGATGAAATAAAAGAATTATTTCAAAATGCTTTTTCCAGTGTATGGTTTGGCGAAGCAGAAAATGACGGATTTAATCAATTAGTTCTTGCTGCAGAGTTGAATTGGCGTCAAGTTGCAGTCATGCGTACTTATGCAAAATATTTCAAACAAATTGGGTTTACTTTTAGTCAGGAATACATTGAAACCGCATTAAACAATAATGCCCATATTGCTAAAAAATTAGTGAAATTATTTGAGTTGCGGTTTAATCCAGTCGTTGATGAAACCAGAGCTGAAAAATGTATGGAGCTAGTCAATGAGATTTTAGCAGCCTTAGATGAGGTGAGTAATCTCGATGAAGACAAGATTATCCGGCAATATGTTCAGGTTATTATGTCCACATTAAGAACAAATTATTATCAAGTTGATGAGAAAGGAGTCTATAAAAATTACATTTCTATTAAGCTGGATAGTAAAGAAATTCCTGGTGTACCTAGACCTTATCCTATGTTTGAGATTTTTGTTTACTCACCCAAATTTGAAGGTGTTCACCTTCGTGGTGGTAAGGTTGCGCGAGGTGGCTTGCGTTGGTCTGATCGTAAAGAAGATTTCCGTACGGAAATCTTGGGATTAATGAAGGCGCAGCAGGTAAAGAATGCGGTGATTGTACCCAGTGGAGCAAAAGGTGGTTTTGTTCCTAAGCATCTGCCTGTGAACGGCACACGTGAAGACATTTTAGCTGAAGGTATTAGTTGTTATCGTTTATTTATCCGTGGGTTGTTGGATATTACTGATAACTATAAAGGGGGAGTCATTGTTAAGCCTTCTAATGTTATGTGCTTTGATGAGGATGATCCTTATCTGGTTGTGGCTGCCGATAAAGGTACAGCAACATTTTCGGATATTGCGAATGCAATTTCACTTGAATATGATTTTTGGTTAGGTGATGCCTTCGCCTCAGGTGGCTCAGTTGGCTATGATCATAAGAAGATGGGGATTACCGCCAGGGGGGCGTGGGAATCAGTCAAGCGTCATTTCTACGAAATAGATTATGATATAGAGAGCAATGATTTTACGGTCGTTGGTATTGGTGATATGGCAGGAGATGTTTTTGGTAACGGCATGTTGTTATCACATCACATCAAATTGGTGGCTGCTTTTAACCATGTGCATATTTTTATTGATCCAGATCCAGATCCAGAGCTTAGTTTCAAAGAAAGGGAGCGATTGTTTAATTTGCCGCGTTCCAGTTGGACCGATTATGACAAAAATTGATTTCTAAAGGTGGTGGTGTCTTTAATCGAAGTGCCAAATCGATTCCTGTTAGCAAAGAGATGAAGGATATATTTAATATCAAACAAGCAACGATCGAGCCTAATGAATTGATCCGGGTTATTTTACGTGCGAAGGTTGATTTATTATGGAGTGCAGGTATTGGTACCTTCGTTAAAGCACAATCAGAGACTCATGCTGATGTGGGAGATAGAACGAATGATGCAACCCGAATTAACGCTAAACAATTGCGCTGCAAAGTGGTTGGTGAGGGTGGAAATCTTGGTTTAACCCAATTGGCACGTGTAGAATACGCACTCAATAATGGTCGTATTTATACCGATTTTATTGATAATTCAGCTGGTGTTAATTGCTCTGATAAAGAAGTAAATATCAAAATTCTCCTGGATAGCATCGTAGTCGCGGGTGATTTAACTGAAAAACAACGCAATGAATTATTAGGTGAGATGACCGGCGAAGTGGCAGCACTTGTCTTGCGTGATAATTTCGCTCAACCGCGTGCAATTGGTATTGCTGCGGCACAGGCAGTGCGCTCTATAGAATTGCATGGTCGTTACATTAATGAATTGGAGCGAAGCGGTAAGTTAGATAGATCGATAGAGTTTTTACCTGATGAAAAAGCGTTGTTAGAACGTAAGTTAAGTGGAACCAGTTTAACCTGTCCTGATATTGCTGTACTGATGTGTTACAGCAAAACCTTGTTGAAAGAGCAAATTTTGAACTCAAATGTTCCTGAAGATGCTTTCCTCAAGTCTGTCTTAGTTAGTTGTTTCCCTAAGCCGTTGCAAGATCGTTTTAGTAAGCAGATGCAAAATCATCCTCTGAAACGTGAAATAATTGCGACTAAACTCAGCAATGTTATTGTCAATGAAATGGGGTTCACCTTCATATATCGAGTGCAAGATGAAACAGGCGCTCCGGTGTCGTCTATCGTAAGAGCATATATGATTGCCAGATCGGTGTTGGATCTTGAGACCATATGGAAGGAAATTGGCGCATTAAATACAAAAATAACTGCAGCGAAGCAAGTTGAGTTATCCATGTTATATCTGCGTTTACTCAGAAGAGTAACACGCTGGTTCCTTCGAACGCCACGTATGGGACTGGATATTAATAAAGCAGTAAAACATTTTGCGCCAGGGGTTTGTGAACTTAAGAAAGCACTTCCTGCGGTATTCGGGGAGGCGAATCGTGCGAACTACGATGAACATTTTAATGAATACGTAGAGCTAGGGCTTCCAACTAGCCTTGCACATGAGTTATCAATTACACGAGCCTTATTCTCTGCTATTGATATTATTGAAGTTAGCCACCATACAAAGCTTGATGTTGCAAAAGTTGCGGAAGTATATTTTGGTATTGATGAGTTCCTGGATTTGTCATGGATTCGTTCACAGATCCTTGCACATCCTACAGACAATCATTGGGAGTCCTTGTCCAGAGAAGGCTTGCGCGATGATTTGGATTGGCAACAAAAACAATTGACAGCAGGCATTATCAGCATCGATAACAAGAAAAAGATTTCATAAAGTGTTTTAATGCCTGGTCAGAGAAAAATACAGTCTTGATTGAGCGGTGGCGCCATATTCTTGCTGATTTAAAGGCGAGTACAACTTTAAATTATACAATGTTTTTTGTTGCTATCAGAGAGTTGTTGGCTTTAACTCAAACGACTATCTCAGCGGAAAAAGATGTTAATGTTGTAGTTTAAAACGAAGCATTATTTTCTTCGAAGCGTTTGTCATCAAAGAGTAGTCCGCGCCAATGGGGCTACTCATTCTGTTGCAGACTATTACTCACGAAGAAGTTCTTTGCCCCTTCTGATTTTATTGAGTATAGTAGGACAAGTATTCTTTAGGCCATTTTTTTCATAAAAGAAACGGAAATAGTGTCAAAAGGCTTAATCAAGGAGTTCAGATAGTGAAAAGAGAGGTTGTCAGTTATTCAAGTGGGTCTATGTTCATCCATTGGCTCGTTGCTCTAATTGTTATATGTATGCTTGCGGGTAGTTTCTTTCTTGATGATTTGCCCGAACACTATCAACCAGCAGCATACATGTTACATAAATCCTTTGGTCTTACCGTACTTTTTTAATGATTATTCGCCTGTTTTGGATTGCGTATAGTGGTAAGCCAGCTTTGCCCGCTTCAGTACCTACCTGGCAAAAATTTCTTTCTCGCGTAGTGCAATATAGCCTGTATTTTTTGTAATTTTGATGCCTTTATCCGGTTGGATTATGTCAGTAGCTGCTAACAGAATACCCTCTTATTTCACCATGTTTAGTGTACCTTTTCCGGGAATAGCGCCAAGTGAAGCATTGGCCGATTTGATGGTACAGGTTCATAATACGATTGCCTGGATCATCATTGTGCTGCTTGTTTTACATGTCGCTGGCGCAGTCAAACACCATTTTATTGATAAAGATGAGGTATTGCGCCGGATCCTCCCTGGCCGTCAACGATAATCAAGCGAGGTGCTTATTTTCTGCGCTTTATGCGCGGAATCCAGCACCATCTAGATACGTAGCCTATATGCCCGCCTATCGTGCTATGTGTACGGTAGGCAGTGGATCTTAAGTTGAACAAAGTATTTAGATGTTAAACTTTACTAAATATTACAAGGTAATAATATTACAGGGTGCTTGCTATCTTCAAAGAGTATTTCATCGGGATGTTCAAATAAAATGCTTGCGGCAATTAAATAACGCCCATCTGCCAAAGGAGAGAAATCAATCAGTTCGCCTATTTCTATTTCACCAGAAGAAGTAAATATTCTTTTTCCTGCTAATAAAGGTTCCGCAGTATGTATAGTAAATAAGCGTAAACCATGCTTTAGTTTAGCTTTGTAATGGGTACGAGCAATGATTTCTTGACCTTTATAACAGCCTTTATCAAAGCTTAAGTAGCCTGATAAATGTAAATCAAGACGATGTGGCAAAAATAATCCTCTGGTTTCGGGGTAAATATATATTTGTTTCTGTTGGAGTTGTAATTGATGCCAAGCAAGAGAGCCACGCATCTGTTGCACAGCAATAAAAGGGAGACTTAGAGAAGAGCTTGCTTCTTTGGTCGTCAAAATTAAATAAAAATTATCACTTAGCTGATAACAGCATTGTTCGTCTGTATGCGTTACAGCAAAACACTCACTAGGTAATTGCAGATTTTCTGGTAATAAATCGGATTGATTATTGACATATAGTCCATACATTCGATAGGTCGATGTTTCCAGTTGAACCCTGGAAAGTAGCGATGTTTTCATGAGCGATGCTTTGGTTTCAGTCAATAAATCAGCAGGAATAACTAATTGCAAATGATGCCAGTTAATCACATCCAAGAGCGCTAAAATACGGCCTTTTAGATTACACATAACCCCTTGCTGCATTCTATCGGCAGTTACTTTGCGTATATCGCAACTTAATTGACCCTGTAGAAATTCTGCACTACGCTCACCGGTAACAGTAATCGATGTAAGATAAGACAAGTCAAACAAATAGTTTTTATCGGCTTGAAAATTAAATTCATCGATTAGTGGTGATAAGGCTGTATATGGACGGCTATTGAGCAAATATTCTTTAAAACTCATTTTAAATACTTAAGATTGCGATTAAGGGGGATTTTAGTGTAACATCGCCCGGTTTGACAATCAGGTAGCTCAATGATTAATCCATCAAGAAAAGCGAAGCTCATGTGGCATTGTAGACGAGGAATGCTGGAACTGGATTTAATTCTTATACGCTTTGCTGAAAACTATTTGGATAGGATGACGGAGAAGCAGGTAGATATTTTTGATGAGTTGCTTGGATGCACTGATCCAGAGTTATTCAGTTGGTTAATGGGACATGCAAAACCTCTAGACAAGGAGTTATTAGAGATTGTTGAATTTATCAAGTTGCATGATAAAACTGAATAAATCGTCTGCTTACATCAGATTAGCCACCCTTATTTATTTATCCGCAATGATGGTTCTTTATTGTTCCGCTTGGCCCTTCTTTCTTAAATGGACAGGATTTATTTTATTGTTATTACAATTTCTCCGTATTAAAGCCGTTTCTCTGCCCGGTTCCTGCTCTTTGCTGGTATATACACATGGCAGCTGGCAGTTACATGATGTGCATGAACAGCAGAAGACATACGCAACAATGCGGGTTATTATGAGCACCGGCCTTTTTTCCTTATAGAGTTCTCTAATGATAAGCAGCGCAAGCTGATAGTTGTTTTTTCTGATCAGATCAGCCAAAGTGATTTTAGGCTATTGAAAATAATGGGAAAAATAAATTAAATTAAAGCTGTCCAGTTTTTTGTCGACATCGTAGTTAGGTGGTTTAAAAATGGACAAATCATGCAGGATGCAGAGTTGGTGACTGAGAGACAATTGATTGATTTAGCGCTAAATGGAGAAGCGAAGGCAATGAACCATTTAATTTCTCGTTACCAAGCTAAAATTTTGGCCAAATAAAATCACAAGTATCCGACAATTCATTGGCTAGTGACTTAACTCAAGAAGTCAGTATAAAAATTTTCTGCAACCTTTCAGGCTTTAAGCAACACTCCAATTTTACTACCTGGCTATATCGTGTCACTCAAAACACGATTAAAAATCACTTTAGAACAATCCAAGTTGAATCAAATAATTTACTCTCCACACTAGGCGAGGAAAATAATTCACCTGAAGCCTATTTAATAGGTTTTCAGCTTGCTGCACAGGTGGAAAAGCTTTTTACTGCTATGTCGAGTGAATTACAGCACTGTTTTAGTTTATATGCGGTGAAGGGATTAAGCTATGAAGAGATTGCCAAATATCTTGGCTGTCCGTTGGGAACAGTACGTTCACGCATCCATCGAGTACGGAATATACTCTTAGAACATATCAATTATTTGTAATAGATAAAATTTTAAAGTGCGTTAGCAAAGGTGATGAGCTTGCAGTAAAAGCTGTGTTAGAATGCAGGAATCATGGTAAACCCTAGACTCTTATGTTGGAAAGTGACCGTTTGATTAGTGCTAGCTCAGCTGTGTCCGAAGAAGTGTTAGATCGAGCTATTCGACCCTTGAGTCTTGATGAGTATATTGGTCAGGATGCTGTCCGTTCACAAATGCGTATTTTTATCGATGCAGCCAGAAATCGCATGGATGCACTTGATCATGTTCTTATTTTTGGTCCTCCAGGGTTAGGTAAGACAACACTTGCTAATATTATTGCGCATGAAATGGGTGTTAATTTACGGCAAACGTCAGGACCTGTTCTTGAACGAGCCGGGGATATTGCTGCTATATTGACTAATCTACAAGAAAACGATGTTTTGTTTATCGATGAAATTCATCGTCTAAGTCCTGTTATTGAGGAAATTCTCTACCCAGCGATGGAAGACTACAAATTAGATATTATGATTGGCGAGGGACCGGCTGCTCGTTCCATTAAATTAGAGTTACCACCTTTTACTTTAATCGGAGCGACAACTCGTGCAGGACTTCTTACCTCACCACTGCGCGACCGTTTTGGTATCGTTCAACGCCTAGAATTTTATTCCGTGGAATCTTTAACCCATATTGTTTCTCGTTCGGCAAACTTACTCGGTGTTAATACGGAAGCAGCTGGTGCTAAAGAAATTGCCATGCGTTCGCGAGGTACGCCAAGAATTGCTAATCGACTTTTACGCCGGGTACGAGATTATGCTGAAGTTAAAGGAAGAGGGGTAATTACTTTAGAAATGGCCAAACTTGCTTTGGAAATGCTGGATGTTGACCAGCATGGTTTTGACATGATGGATAGGAAATTAATGCTTGCTGTGATCGAGCGTTTTGCTGGCGGTCCAGTTGGTCTTGATAGTATTGCTGCTGCAATTGGTGAAGAAAAAGGAACTATCGAAGATGTCCTTGAGCCTTATTTAATTCAACAAGGTTTTTTAATGCGTACACCAAGAGGCCGAGTTGCATCGCAATTGGCTTATCAACATTTTGGTATAGCGGTGCATGAATAAGAGTAATCCTATAGAGCATCAATCTGATATCCGAGTATATGCTGAAGACACTGATCTCATGGGTATTGTTTACCATGCCAATTACCTTTGTTTTTTGAGCGTGCGCGAACTGAAATGATACGTCAATCTGGCTTGTCTTTAACCACTTTAGCAAAGTATGATTGCCATTTTGCAATTAATGAGGTTCAGTTGCACTATTTAAATCCTGCGCGGTTAGATGACTTACTCACAATAATTTCAAAAATTGATAGTAGAACAGCATGCAGTGCAATATTTAAGCAGCTAATGTACAATCAGCATAAAAAATTGCTCTGCGAAGCAACGGTTAAAGTAGTCTGTGTCAATGGGGAGTTAAAACCAAGGCGCTTACCGGACGATTTATTCTGAGAGTTGAACGAATGAATAATTTTAAAAATTTTGAAGAAGCAAAGACGACTAATGGAGGAATAAAACGTGGTTAACCATGCCAATGTATTGGGCTATTTTATGCAAGCAGGTCTGGTCGTGAAGACTGTCATGATGATTTTGCTTGCTGCTTCTGTGATATCATGGACTCTTATTTTACAAAGATCTTGGTATTTCAATCGTAAAAAGCAACAGTGTGAAGCCTTTATTAGGCGTTTTTGGGATAGTAGTGATTTGAGTAAACTGTACGCTGATATTGATAGTAATCATGATGATAGACAGGGATTAGCTGCTATTTTTCATGCGGGGTTTAAAGAATATGTGCGCTCGCGTAAGACGGGAAATGTTATTCTTGAGCCGATTCAGCGGGTAATGCAGATAAAACATGCTAAGGAAGCAGCACAATTAGAACAGCATCTGCCTTTTTTGCATCAGTAGGTTCTATTGCTCCTTACGTTGGCCTATTTGGTACTGTCTGGGGGATTATGACCTCATTTCAGGCTCTTGGCCAAGCGTCACAAGCAACTATAGCTATGGTGGCACCTGGAATATCGGAAGCATTAGTGGCAACAGCTTTAGGATTATTTACGGCTATTCCTGCTGTTATTGCTTATAACCGTTACAGCACCCACGCCAATAGCTTGCTCGATCGCTATGACTTATTTCAGGATGAATTAGTCTCACTGATTGAACAGCAGACCTCGGTGCCAGTAAGAGGATAATCTTATGTTGAGAAAAAACGACTACTTCACGTCCAATTGCAGACATTAATGTCGTGCCTTACATCGACGTTATGTTGGTTTTATTAGTCATTTTTATGATTACGGCACCTATGTTAACTCAAGGTGTAACCGTGGATTTACCCAAAGCAGCAAGCGAGTCACTGAAACCTTCAGAGCGTGAACCAATAATTGTTTCAGTCAATCAGCAAGGAGATTATTTTCTCAATATCCATACTGCACCGGATAGTCCAATTGAACCTCAGGCATTGATGGTTAGAGTGGCTGCAGAATTGGAGTTAGCTCGCCAATCCAATCAAGCGTTGAATGTCTTGGTTAAGGGTGACCAGGGTGTTGCTTATGGTAAGGTGGTTGGTGCTATGAGTTTGTTGAAGCAAGCTGGTGCTGCTCAAGTAGGTCTACTGACTGATTCTACTGATTTAGAGCAGGGGAGTCGTGGATGATAAATGATCAGACTTATCGCAAGGCATTTTTTATTGCGATTGCTTTGCACTTTTTTTAGCTTTATTGTTGACTATGGAGTCGACTAATCAACGCCCTGTTATGACAGCTGCAAAAAATGAACCAAGCAACGTTTTACCGGTAGAACTTGCTGATCAACCGAAGGAGCAAGCAGTGAAGGCCGTCAGTGTGGACAGCCAAGAAGTGATGGAAACAGTGAATCGTTTAAAACAAGAACGAGCTAATCAATTAAGGGCGGAACAGTCAAGGCAACAAGCTTTGGCCAAACAAGCTGAAATGGCTCGTAAAGCACGTCTGCAGGAACAGCAACGGTTAGCAAAACTGAAAGAAGAGGCAGAGAAAGTAGCTATTGCAAGAAAAAACAAATTGAAGAAGAAAAACGCCGGTTAAAGCAATTAGCTCTACAAAAAGAGCAGGAAGCCAAGCGATTGGAAGAATTAAAACGTAAACAAGAATTGCTGCAGAAAAAGCAACAGCAAGAAGCTGAAAAAACTTGCGCAATTGAAAAAGAAGCAAGCAGAAGAAAAAGTAAAAAGCGATAAAATAAAAGCTGAAAAAGCAAAAGAAGAACTTGCACGCGCGGAAAAAGCTAAAGCGGAGTTAGCAGAAAAACAACGACAGGCTGCGGCCCAGCAAGCTGCGCAAGATGCGGCTAAAAAAGCGCATATTGCCGGTGAAGTTGATAAATACAAGGCAATGATTGTTAATGCAATAAGCCGGCAATGGATCCTGCCTGAGAACGTAAATAGTGGTCTATCGAGTCAATTTAGAATTCGCCTGGCACCTGATGGTGCTGTGTTGGAAGTAAGTTTGACGCGTAGTAGTGGTGATCCGGTGCTCGATCGCTCTGCCCAAACAGCTATTTATAAAGCATCACCGTTACCAGTTCCGACTGATCCAGATACCTTTAATATGTTTCGTGATATCAGTTTAACGGTACGTCCAGAAAATGTGAGGGGATAAAAGTGTTAGTTAAACGTTTGATAGCATCGTTTTTTATTGATTTCAGGGGTAGCTTTTGCCCTGGATCTTGAATTAACACAGGGTATTAATTCAGCATTACCAATTGCTATTAATTCCTTTGGCAATGATGAAGCCGGTCGACAATTAACAGAAGTTGTCCGCCATGATTTAAGTTTTTCCGGTCAATTTAATATCATTTCACCTCCATCAGGCATGCAAGACGGACAAGTTGCAGTTGGAGTTTGGCGTCAAGCTGGTGCGGATAGTGTCTTGTCAGGTCGTGTCAGTAAGATTGGCTATAATCGTTACGATATTAGTTTTGAGTTGGTGGATGCAGTAGCTCAAGGCAGAATGTTATTATCAAAAAGCTATCAAATCAGTGGTAATGAACTACGAGCTCTGGCTCACCATATTAGTGACGAAGTTTATCAAAAATTAACGGGTGAGCGAGGGGTTTTTTCTACACGGATTGCATATATCCTAGTGCAACGTAGTGGAGAAAACGCCAAATATTTCCTTGAAGTCGCTGATGTAGATGGCCATAATCCGCAAAGTTTGTTGGTTTCTTCTGAGCCTATTATGTCTCCTGCATGGTCACCTGATGGTAGGCAAATAGCCTATGTATCTTTTGAAAAAAAGAAGGCACAAATATTCACTGTCGATGTAGCAACTGGTAGGCGGCGTTTAGTGACTGATTTTACTGGAATCAATGGAGCACCAGCCTGGTCGGCAGATGGACGTCAGCTTGCTGTGGTATTATCCAAAGGGGGCTCGCCTAAAATTTATAGTGTGGATTTAAATAGTGGCTATATGAAGCAATTGACGTTTGGCGATGCCATTGATACCGAACCACGTTATTCACCCGATGGCCGTTCGCTGTTATTTACGTCTGGACGTGGTGGTGCGCCACAAGTGTATCGCTTATCTCTGACTGATGGCAGTATTAGTCGGATTACTTATGAGGGTAATTACAATGCTCGCGCTTCTTATACCCCTGATCAAAAGCATATCGTGATGCTGCACCGCGAAGACAGGAATTTTAATATTGGTGTACAGGATACCAGTGGTGGCCGAATAACTCAGCTAACTTTCTCTTCTTTGGATGAGTCGCCTTCTGTGGCACCTAATGGGCGATTGGTTCTCTATGCAACACGTTACAATGACAAAGGAGTTTTGGGGATGGTATCACTCGATGGCCGTATTAAACTTCGTTTGCCGGCTCGAGAGGGCGATGTACAGGAACCGGCTTGGTCACCTTATCTGGGATAAGAATTGATGTTTAAAAAGACTCGTTTGTTGTTGTCTGGGTGTTTTGTTATTGATAACAAAAAGTTATAGCTGGAATGCCTTGGGCCATCGTTTGGTGGCTCAAATCGCTTATCATCATTTAACTAAGCAAGCCAAGCAAATTTTTAATCATTACAATCATACTTTAGACAAACAATATCGCCCACAAAGTTTAGTTAATGCGGCAGCCTGGCTAGACAGTTTGCATGATCAAAATCACCTTTGGCTTGCACCAAAGCACTATATTAATATACCTTTTACCAAAGATCGTACTCGCTTGATACCTCCTACTAGAGTCAATGCTGTTTCTGCTGTTGAAGAAGCGATGAGGGTTTTAAATTCCCAACAGAAAAGTGATCTTGCCAAGGGCTTTAGCTTACGTGTTTTACTGCATGTAGTCGGTGATCTTCATCAACCAATGCACACAGTAAATCAATTTAGCGCTCGTTACCCTCAAGGTGATAAAGGAGGTAATCTTTATTACCTGGGTTCTAATCCCATTGCTTCTAATTTGCATGCTTACTGGGATAAAGGCGGCGGTTTATTGAGTCAAAAGCGGCATTACTCTCAAGCCCAGCTTAACAGATTGGCATATAGGATAGAAAAGCGCTGGCCCTGTAGTATGGACAATATGAATCTTGAGCCAAAAATTTGGGCAACAGAATCTCATCAGCTGGCAATCCATAAAGCTTATCGGATAAATGCAGGCCAAAAGCCCGATAAACACTATCAACGGATGGTTAAAATAGTAAGTGAGGAGCGTCTCGCTATGGCTGGATGTCGTTTGGCCGCAGTACTCAATACATTGGCTGCTAATTATGAATCTACAAATAAATAAAGCTTTGTACGGGACAAAAATTGAAAATGCTGTTTTGGTGTGCATCAGTGAAGCAATCTAGATCGATCTTTTAACAAGAATTCTGTGCTAGATTGCTTTACTTCGTTTGCAATGACGACGGAACAAATTTTTGTCCCGTGCAAAATGAATATTTCACGATTTATTAATATTTACTTAAGTTTTCCCCCATAAAAAGCAAGTAATTCGGATGGTGGTGTGATAAATGAGAAAAACAAAAACTTATCCAGCGTTCGTGAGTAGTCCTTTAGGGGAATTCCTTTTAACGCTACAAGTTAAACTGAGCAAAATTCAACAATCTAGACTCACTCAAACAGATACCTCCGTTGAAAAAACTTATTCAGATCAACAATTGGCTGCTGTTGCGCAAAGTTTTGACTTTTTGCTGAAAACTGCTTTGCCTATTTTTGATGCCGGTAATAGTCCAAGTATATTTAGCACCGCACTGCCTGGCATGATCTCATCTGGATTGAGCTTAAAATCGCTTCTTCCAATTTTTTATACTCCTGAATATGCCGTTTATGAAGTAATCGAAAAAGATTTAGAGGGTATACTAACAACCTGGTTAGATACAAAGAAAATTAAGTTATTTACCCCAGAAAATACAAATGATTTAAAAGCTATTCTGAAGGCAGAAATTAGAAAACAAAAGGAAATTCGTTTTGCGGCTGCCAGCAAAATACCAAATACTAATTTGGATTTACTTATAGTCAAGCTTGATGCGGTTATTGATACATTTAATTTTATCGAGTTTAATCAAAGAAAATATATCGATAAGAAAAATTAATCACTCAATTAAATTTCGGTATAAAAGAAGAATTAATCGGTTGGAATAACCAGTTTCAAGGTTTCAATCCTCCCTTTCAATTGAAAGTAACTGATTCTGGTCTCTATCAACTCATTGTTGAATTTTTATTACTCATTGATACCCTCCCTGAATCACTTGATGATTATATTCCTTTTCTAAATCCAACTGCTTTGAACCTTAATTTGAAAAGTGGAATTATTGCAAAATTACTTTCTGCTGCAGGGTTGAATCCCTTTCAGTTGGCAAGTATTTCTAGTGAAGAAAGTTCTAGTGCTTATTGTTATGACTTATCTATAGGTGAAGAAACAATATCGTTTAATGGTGATGAGCATTATCGAGAAGCCCTTCCCCAAAGCCGAGTATTTTTATATGGGCTTTTAAAGGAGTATTTTGCGGTTTATGGAGAGACTTTGCATGTAAAAAACGAGCGCGCTAAGGCTAGACTAATTCAAAATTTTATGGCTGAAGAAATAGATTGGGTGCAAAGTAAAGTCAAGCCATATAATGACAGATATCAAGATTTGAATAAGAGTTTTCCTATCGAAATTGGGCATGCAGATAAGCTTGATTTACTCAAACAACAAATGGTAGTTGCGAATCAGCTGCTGCTTGATATTGAGCAATTGATTGAAGGAATGAGTCACAGAAATTATCAACAGCAAACTTTTGCTGATTTGCTTGCCATGCATGACATGACGGATGCATTGGAAGCAGATTCAAGCTCGAAACTTGATGTGTCCTATGCTGCTTCGGTTTTGCCAACAATTCTTATTGCTGAAGATAACAAGAGGAATTTTATTGCTATTTCTGTTCAACAAACCTTACAAACCACGTTGTCCTCAACTCTGGATGATTTTTCTCGCCTGCAAAAACAAATAGAAGAAAGGAAGCAGATTTTCGCGCAGCAGGGTAGAGAGATCTTACAAGAATGGCATGAGGCAGAAATTAAGCGACATCAACGCGAAAATGAGCGTTGGTTAAGGCGTTTAGAAGGCTTTCATAAAGAGGTGGATAGTACTTTACGTCTTAATGAAATAGCGATGCTAGATAATAGTGACAATTTTGATCTGCAAATTCAATTAATCTCTAAACAATTGGAAGATTTAGCGCAGCATCAAGAAAAATTGAAGCAGTATGAAAGTCAGTTAGAAATCATTCAAGAAGAGCTCGATAAACCTGTTTCCTGTCCGGCAGGACTTTGCCAAGACGACAGTACGATGACTCAAGAGGCAGAGCGCTGTTATGCAGCAAGTAAGGAAGAAATGTCTCTTTGTGTGCAGGAGCTGCGTGAGAGTGCCAATTTATTTAAAAGTAGAAGAGAAGCGTTAGAGAAGCAGTTACGTAAAGCACAAGCTGCTAAAGCGTTTACCGAGACAATGCGGTCCTCAAATCCTGAAATCATTGAAAAATTGCTTGATGCAAAGAAAGAGCAGATACGAATATCGCTGATTGAACAAGAGAAAACCATTCAAAGTGTCAATGAAAGAAGATTGCAAATGCAACGAGATGAGGAAGGAGCTTATCTTAGCAGTGCAATGTTGGAAAAGAGTGATCCTTTGGCACAATGGTTGGCAAAAAGAGCTAGGGTTACCCAAGATATTCTTGGAGAAATACAAGCTAACTCAAAGCAAATTTTGGAAGTAGAGCCACATTTTACTACTTATTTTGATATTGAAAAATTACATTCGTTGGCAGGGAGCGCTGCAGCCCAAGATTACTTAAATAAAATCTTTGAAGAGCAAAGGGCTTTAGAGAATGTTGAGGATTACCGCGATTACCCTCAAATGTTTGCTGCTTTAAGTGCTGCGTATGACTGTATTAACGATTCCAAGGGAAGTTTTCCTTTTAAGCTTTTGGCCTCTTTGCCTGTTCTAAAAGCCTTTGTTATTGGCAAAAGCAATGGTTTTGAAGCTTTATTGACCCTTCTTGATGACGAAAGTACAACAAGGCGATGGCTTGATTATAACAAATCTGCGCCTCCAGGAGCTGTTTTGTTGGAGCAAAAAAACTGCTCTTGGAACTCATTGAGGCAAAAAATCGAGTTATAAGAGTAAAATAGAAGGGCGCAGAATCTTAGAAGATGTTCAAAAAATTTTTGGTTGCTAGAGATAGTCTGCAAGTCATCAACGGCCTGATGCGCCTTTTTCCAATGATAGATGACGAGATCGAAAAATTAATCAGGCAGCGTAGAGAACGGAAACGAAATGAACTGCTTCTTGCAATTGCGCAAGAAGAGAATGGCCTGGTTAAAGAGAAAGAAGCGGCTGCTATCTTGAGTCAAGAGGTTGATGTACTGAAGCAACTTATTGATTTATTAAGAGGTTGCCAAGATTTAAATAAATTGATTGCTGTGGTGGAGGCTTCTGACATCGAGTTTGGTTCTACTGATTTACTTTATGAAAATCAAGAAATTATAAACGGAAGAATTACAAAAATAATTGATCAACAGGGCAAGCTGAAGCTGTTACTAGCTACATTAGAGAAAGATGTAAACAGCGTGAATGATAATACGACTTATTTAGCTAACATTGAAACGATTATCTCGTTACTACGTAGTTCAGAACAAAGGGTTTTAAAGTTTAAGGAAAGTATTTTTAGCAGGAAAGTGAATGATGTGCAGGCACAAATTCAAGCTAATAAAGAAGCCATGGCAGTTATAGGCAAAAAACTGGCTGCTCTATCTATAGGGCAGGACATCTCATTGGACGCTCAACTAAGTCAATTAAATATCCTATTAATAGGATATAGCAGTTTTGCCGGTGCAAGAGCTTTAATCGCAGAACGGCGGAGATTAATTCAAGACGATTTACAAGCAATAAGTGATGAAAATTTAAAGGCACAATTTAGTTTGGTTAATAGTAGTGCAAAACAGTTAGAGTTGGGCAATTCTCAGTTGTTAGCAAGTTATTTAAACCAGGTTGATGAAGTTCTAAAGACTTATGGATCAGAGTTGCAATTACATTCTACAACTGTAAAGGTGGAGTTTCGTGAAACAACAGTGTGTTATGAAGATAATCAAAGCATTTTTATCGATACGGAAAATTGTCTAAAAAATTTCCACAGACAACGTTTACTGATTTAGCGAGTACCTTAGAGAATTTAAAGCCTATTAGTGATGCTGTTCTACGTAAGCTCGAAGCTGTCCACAAAGCTTCTGAAGTTTTGCGAGATTTACTGACTCAAAAACAAGTCATTAATGCTGCACTGAGTGAGCGTATAGAGGATAGAAGAAGGTTTGCTGCTGATTTTAGTCTGGCTTTAGAGCGTTACATGGTCCAAAGAAATGGAAAATATGCGCTTAAGGATTATGTGCTTTGGACTGATGGTGTTGCACGCAAAAGATTTATCGAGCAAGTGAGATCAGATCTAGATATTTATATCAAGTCTGGTAACAGTGAGCCTCTTTTTACTTATATCAATTTTGAAAGAGGAAAATTCGCTGGCTATAATCTTCAAACTATTCTGAGTCAGTTACTACATGGACTTACTGAGCAGGATAGAAAAATTCCTAAAAATTATGATGACAATAAATCGGACGCTTTGATTATTGAACACCAACGTGCTATTGCCGCTCTGGCTACTTTTGAAGCCGCCGGAAATAATAATAACAAAGAATTTGTTGGCGCTATTGAACAACTTTATGTTGAAATTGAAGGAATAGAGCAATATGGCCTAGGCTTAGACGATTTAACTGATAAACAGGGAAAAATTGTTCTGGAGTTAGCTAACTCTTTGAGAAACAAAGTAGATATTTTTATTATTAGTAATCAAGGACAGGCAGTGACTAAACAGGCGATTGAGTCTTTTCAAACCGAGTTCATGTATTTGGCACATACCCA
>NZ_CALJ01000174.1 GCF_000308315.1 Legionella tunisiensis
GCGCCAAGCCGTATTTGAGTACATTGATATTGATTACAACCGTAAAAGAAGGCATAGTGCAATTGGCTATACAAGCCCTTTTAATTTTGAATTGAAGAAAATAGCTTAACTAAATGTCCAGAATTACTGCCTAGGATCAATTGTCTACAACTAATTGAATTTATTGCATTTTTTAAATGCAATTTTAGTTTTCTAAACGAATAACATCAAAGGCTGGTTCTTCATAGGGATGACTGGTTGTTAATGCTTGAATTGCGGCAGTAAGAAAATCAGCAGAACAAAGCATCTCAACTTTGTATTCAGGAATGAAGGTCAGTTTTTGCAGGGTGCCGATGGTTGGATTTGCACCTTCTAACGGTCGAAATTGGCCTTGACCAAGGCATTGCCAACAAGCTTGATCATAGTCACCTTGTCTGCCTGCTCCAGCATCAAACAACGCATGTTTAACAATTTCTAAATGGCTTTCCGGGACGTAAAAAGTTATTTTGTAATGCACTGCCGGTGCTAATTTTTCCATTTAATATTGCATCCTAGGCTAGGTTTCTGATCTGGATTGACAGGTTGATTATTCAATAGGCAATCCAACGCATTCCGAATTGAATTGCCAGTGACTTCAATTTGATTACCTGGACGGGAGTCATCTAACTGCCCTCGATAAGCGAGACTCAGATTGGAATCAAAAACATAAAAGTCAGGAGTACAAGCTGCATGATAAGCCCTTGCAACTTCCTGTGTTTCATCATACAAATAAGGAAAAGGATAGGCCTCTGATTGGGCAGTTCTTTTCATGTTGTCTGGTGAGTCATCAGGATAGTTTTCTACATCATTGGAGTTGATCGCTAAAAAGCGAACTCCTTTATGCAAATAATCATTGGCAAGCTTTGTGAGCTCTTTACTAACATGCTTTACATATGGACAATGATTACAGATAAACATAATGACTGTCGATTTAGCTTGATGTGAATCACCCAAACCTATTTTTTATTACTGATTACATCGAGCAAAGAAAATTGTGGGGCAGTGGTACCAAGAGGTAACATACTGGATGGTGTTTTAGCCATTAAAATCTCCCGATTGATGAAAAGATTAATTTCAAGATTGCAATCAAGGCAAATAGTGAATTAAGAATAGCCCATAGCAAAGTGATTCTTTTACCTTTATAAGCACTATAAAAAGCATAAATTGCAACAGCTAAACTTCCTGTAAAAAATACCCATTGGTTCTCATAAGCGAAACCGACTGATAGAACCGCAATGCCAATAATTCCGATTAAAAGGAAAAATTATTTATTTGACCGCTTAAAAAATAAAAGCATAGAAGCTGCAGGCATAAAAGGATTGGCAATGCCATTTGTAGTGCTGTACCAATTCCCAAAAGAATTGCTCCGTGACCGGCAATCAGAATCATTTCCAAAGCTATAAAATAAATCAGTTTGAAATGCAGAGAGGTGAATAATAATAGCAAGGAGCCCACTACATAATAGCTTTGAGCTGGCGTCTGTGTTAGACCAACCAATAATATTATTGAGCCAATAATTCCAATCAACAGAAACAATTCATCTTGGGTTTTGTATTCACTTAATCACCAGCGTAGGTAAATGCCTTTTCGAGTTGCCTCATTAATAACATCTTGTTGCGACTTATTGGTGGAAACCCAATAATTACCCATATTGCTTAAAGCAAATTTAACACGTGGATATTGGCAAACATCTAATACGGTACGACAGTCAACGGGAGTTGCATTAGGCGTATTGACCTGATTGTCATTCTCATTTTCTGTTGTACTTTCTTGTTTGCGAGAAAGAGAAAAACATTGAAAATTTAAATTGGCAATATCAGATGCAAAAGCGGCCCAATTAGATGGGTCGAGCTTGACAGTTAGAGAAGGGCTCATGAAGACTTCGCGTGTTTCAAAGCGTTGCAATTCGATTTGTGCATTACTGTGGTTCTGAATCAAGTAAAAAGTTTGTTGACCATTATCATTGACAACCAGACGATCCTGACTAAAGCCGAAACCTGATACTTCACAACCATGTGGAAAGTTATCCGCGGCTACCGTGCTGCAGAAAAAACAGTCATTACAAAGGCTGACATGATTATTCTACAAAGTGACATGAAAATCCTCTTAAATAATTGAAACGGGATATTCTAATGATAACTGCATTAAAAGTGAATCAACTTCTTTTTTCTTTCCGTATGATGTTTTTTACTTTAAGCATGGGCGAATAAGTACGATACATGCTAAGAGTCAGATACATAATGACATAGCCGAGGGATAAGGATAGCCACAGCGAATCCATTCGTGGGTAATGTAATAGCACGAAGGCTGAACTGACGCCATAAATCAAAGAAAAACTGTGCATAATTATTTTCAGAAATTTGGATTCAGTCAGATAGTCAAGACGAGATGGATAGACATATTTAATTGGCACGAATATCAATACACATAATATTGAGAGGATCCAAGCATTGGTATTCATCGAAGTATCGAATATAAACATATAAAATACAGCAATGTTCCAATAACAGGGGAATCCTTTAAAGAAATGATCCGATGTTTTTGCATCTGCTTGACAGAATTGATAAGACGAGGTGAGTGTGATTGCTACGATGATTAAAAGCAAAAAATTAGGGGGTAGCATGCCAGGCTTTACAAAAAGAAAAAAGCAGGGTGTTATTACGTAGTTTAAATAATCAACAATATTATCGAGTAAAGCACCATCCATATTAGGAAGTACTGATTTCACTCGCACTAATCTTGCTAAGGTTCCATCCACGGCATCTATAACAACGGCTACAGCCATAAACCAGAGGGCCTGCACGTAATCGTGCTGATAGATTTTGATGAGGGTAAGAATACCAAAACAAGCTGCACTAGCAGTGAATACATGCACAGCCCAGGCAACCAGGTAGTGAACGGGGTGGTAGCCTAGAATTTTGTTTGTCATCGCGTGTCCTAAGGTTAGGTGTCATACTCTGTAAGGCTGTTATGCCGGATTTCTTAATTGCTAACAATGCCGATACAACGAAATTAGCAAAATAGTAACAACAATCAAAACCCCTGTGCAAGAATGCTGACGTGTTGAATGTATGATTTGCTCATGACATGTACCGAACTGCCCTAGAACAAAACTCTTTGGTAAAAGTCTACCTAGTTAAAAGCAATAAATCATCTCCAGATTGTATATTGACGAGTTTATAGGAAAATGAATGACTTAAATTAGGGTTTGCGTCTTCATTTGCATCAGCTACACTGGAAAAATAAAAAGAGAGGTTGATGCAAATGATTATAAAAACTATCAATCCAGCAACGGAAATTGTTCTGCAGGAGTATTCGACACTTAGTGAGAAACAAGTGGATGCTTTGATTGATGCAGGCCATTTAACGTTCAATATCTGGAAAAAGACACCTTTTTTGCAGCGTAAACAAGCCATGTTAAAAATGGCAGGTTTATTACGGCAAAAGAAAAATGATTTTGCATTGCTTATAGCAAACGAAATGGGCAAGCCTATTCGTGCGGGTCAAGCTGAGATTGAAAAATGTGCCTGGGTCTGTGAACATTATGCTGAACACGCTGAAGGTTATTTACAACCAAGGACAATTCAAACGGAAATGAAAAAACGTTGGTTTGTTATCAGCCACTGGGTATTGTATTTGCCATTATGCCCTGGAATTTTCCTTTTTGGCAGGTATTCCGTTTTGCTGTTCCTACGCTGATGGCCGGAAATGCCGCTATTTTAAAGCATGCTCCGATTTCAACTGGTACGGGTGAGGCAATTGCCGCTTTATTTCTGGAGGCAGGGTTTCCAGAACACTTATTCCAGCATTTTGTTTTAGATAATGAAATGGCTGCCAAAGTAATTGCGCATAAAAAGATTGTTGCTGTCACTTTAACAGGCAGTGAGCGAGCAGGGCAGGTAGTTGCTGCCAATGCAGGCAGCCACTTAAAAAAGGCAGTATTAGAGTTAGGTGGCAATGATCCTTATATTATTCTTGAGGACGCTGATCTTGATTTGGCTGCAAATTGTATTGTTACTTCACGATTAAATAACTGCGGCCAAGTTTGTATTGCTGCTAAACGAATTATCGCGATGAATTCTATTTGTGATCAATTGGTTGAAAAAATAAAAGAGAAAATGGATGGTTATCACATGGGTAATCCTTTAGACGAGAAGACCAATTTAGGTCCTATGGCTCGTGATGATCTACGAAAAACACTTCATCAACAGGTATTAAAAAGTGTAAAATTAGGCGCAAAATTGGTCATTGGTGGGGAAATACCAAATGTTAAGGGCTTCTATTATCCGCCAACCTTATTACTTGATGTGCGAAAAGGTATGCCCGCTTTTGAGGAGGAATTGTTTGGTCCTGTCATTGCTGTTATTAATGCAGAAGATGAAATAGATGCTATACAATTGGCTAATCAAAGTGAATATGGGTTAGGGGCAGCAGTTTTTACTAAGGATTTGACCCGTGGCGAGTATATTGCTCGCTTTGAGTTAGAGGCTGGCGCCTGTTTCGTGAATGCTTTGGTGGCTTCAGATCCTAGAGTGCCGTTTGGAGGAATTAAACATTCTGGTTATGGCAGAGAATTATCGAAAGAAGGTATTTTAGAGTTTGTTAATACAAAAACGGTTGCAATCCATGACAATGATAACAAATAATCAATTGATCTTTATTTCGGCAAGTGAACAAAGGATGCATTGTTTTGACAATAATAATGTTTATAGATCTTATATAATATCAACAGGGAAAAATGGGTTAGGTGAATTAAGTGGCAGTGGATGTACTCCTCGCGGTTGGCATCAAATATACTCTCGTATTGGCCTGGATGCCCCGATAAATAGTGTTTTTATATCTCGTGAGTGGACTGGCGAAATTTATACGCCAGAGTTAGCTGCCCGTCACCCTGAGCGAGACTGGATATTAACTCGAATTCTGCAATTGGATGGTTTGGAAGAAGGACGTAATAAAAGCGGTCAGGTTGATACCTTACAGCGCTTTATTTATATTCATGGTACGCCTGATATAGCTGAATTAGGTAAACCAGCTTCCCATGGTTGTATTCGTATGCAAAACTCAGATCTAGTCGAATTAGCAGATTGGGTAGCTGTGGGGACGCGTGTTTGTATTGAGTGATAGGAGTTGTTGAGTCAGCATCGCTGGATTCTGCGGACAGGCTGCAGAACATCGGGGCTGAGAGCGGTGTACCTTTAAATCATATGGTGCTCTAATTTTTGAGCAAAAAAATGCATTACTAGCGGTGTAACTTATTGCATAGAAGTATATAATGCGCCGCAATTTATTTTCATGCCTAATGAGGTGATTGAATGTCTTACAAATTTGAAGAAGGCAAAGATTTAATTATTGAAGCCGTAGTTGACAAATTAAAGCAAAAAATGGGTGGTGAGCAAGCCGATTTTTGCTCTCAATTTGTTCGCCAATTTTATGGTACGGTTGCCTTGGAGGATTTGCGTGAATGGGATATTGATGATCTATATGGGGCCGCAATTAATTTTTGGTCGCTCATTCAGCAGCGGGCACCAGACGAAACAAAAATTCGTATTTATAACCCTGAGTTTGAAAGACATGGTTGGCAAACAACTCATACGGTTGTAGAAATTATTACCGAAGATATGCCATTTTTGGTCGATTCATTGCGTATGGTTATCAATCGTTTAGGGTTGGTTTCACATCTCATTATGCATATGGGCGGTTTTTCTTTACAACGGGATAAAAACCATCAAGTTACAGCAGTTTTTCCACGTAGTTTAGGTAGTAATAGTGGCAAATTAACGGAGGCTGCAATCTTTATTGAGATTGATAGACAAACAGATGCTTCTGTTCTTGAGGACTTACATCGTAATTTTGAACGTGTGTTAGAAGATAATCGCGCAGTTGTTAAGGATTGGATCCCTATGCGTGAAAAGGTTCGTGAAGCAATTGTTGAACTTGACCACGCATCTGGAATTTTGGAAGCAAATGAGGCAGCAGAAACCAAAGCGTTTCTAAATTGGATTGAAGATCACCATTTTACGTTTCTGGGGGTACGTGATTATGAACTGGTTCAAAAAGGACAGGAGACTATTTTACAACCACTCCCTGAAACTGGGTTAGGTGTGCTCCGCCAAAGCATGAGTAAATCCAGTGCACGTAGTATTTCTGCTATGACACCGGAGGCTCGTGAACATACCTTATCTTCACGTGTTCTGGTTATGTCCAAGACGAATACGGAAGCCTCTGTTCACCGCCGTGCTTACACGGACTATATAGGCATTAAGCGTTTTAATAAAAAAGGGCAGGTGATTGGAGAGCGTCGCATTATTGGTTTGTACACTTCTGCTGCTTATAACACGAGTCCGAAACATATTCCTTTCTTGCGTCATAAAGTAGCTATGATCATGGAGAATTCCAAATTGGATCCACGTGGTCATGCTGGTAAGATTCTATTAAATATCCTGGAAACCCTACCCCGTGATGATTTGATACAAGCATCAGAGGATGAGTTATTAGAAATTGGTATGGGTATTTTTTATATGCAAGAGCGTCGAAGAATTCGTATGTTTGCACGTACGGATGTCTATCGCCGTTTTATTTCCTGTCTGGTGTATGTTCCTAAAGAACGATACAACACAGAATTAAGGCAGGAGATAGGAAAAAAATCTTAAAAAGAGTAGTTTCAATTCAGTATAGAAATTTACTTTTTCTACGTTAATTAACTTCGTATAGCTATACATTATA
>NZ_CALJ01000173.1 GCF_000308315.1 Legionella tunisiensis
ATCAACAATGATGGTTTTAACCGTTCTTAATAATTCTCGACTTTTTTCGGCCGTTAGTAAGATATAAAGGGATTCTGGAGTGGTAACTAAAATATGAGGTGGCTTTTTAGACATAGCCAGGCGTTCTTTCGGTGGTGTGTCACCGGTTCGCACAGCAACATTTATCTCTGACATAGGAACGTTTTTTGTTTTTTGCGAGTTTCAGAATCCCCGTCAGTGGATTCATTAAATTCTTTTTGGATGTCGTTGCTCAAGGCTTTTAAAGGTGAGACATACAGCACTTCTGTTTCGTCACTAAGAATACCGTCAAGCGATTTTCTAACCAGTTGATCAATACAGGCTAAAAAAGCAGCAAAAGTTTTTCCTGAACCAGTAGGCGCTGAAATTAAGGTTGTCTTACCGGCAAGAATGTGAAGCCAGCCTTGACGCTGTGGTTCCGTTGGCTCGCCAACATTGGTGATGAACCAGTCTCTGACAAGTGAGTGGGCCCAATCAAGATTATGACCAGATTTCATTGATATAGCATTGCCAAAAGATAGAATTAACTGCTTAAGTATACACCACATAAGCTGATGCTGTAATACCAACCCAGTATACTGAGTTGGTATTTAAACCTAACAATAATTTCGTACCTATTGGTTAGCTAATAGATCTTAAATCTTGGTACTTGTATAAGTAGTTTGATCAGAACGGCTTGCTTTATACATTTTTTATTCATACAAACTATCTTTTCAACACTGTTGGGTATAGGTATAAGGACAGAAGATTTTTTAACAGTTATATAGAGTTTACTATTCTTTATTTTCCATTTTCCTACTAATGCCTTTGCAGCGTGCTTGATATCAGTTTTATCGGCAATTTTTCCTATCAGTGTGTGATCCTTGTTAAAAATCAGAATATCTACATAAGATCTGCCTAGCAGTTTAACCTCCATACTCTCTTTTCTCTTCCCAATAATATTTTCTTCATAATATTTATCGGTTTGAGGGTAGCAGTGATTCGAAGCAAAAATAGGGGAAATAAAGAAAAATAGACTGGTTGCGATTAAAGATTTAATCATTGATTCGCTCCATAAGTTAGTAAAATTTTTTGCATTAAACAAAAGATTTCAAACTGTGTCAAATAAAACCACTTGAGTCATAACTTTGCCAGAGGTGGTTTTAGCTTAGAAGGTTAACTACTGATGCAATTCACAGGTTTTCTGGGCAAAATTCATTACTAACGCGTCCGCAGTATTTGTTTGTTAAATCATCAAAATTTAACCTTAACGTGGATTGTGCAGCAACCATTGTCATACTCAGGCCAACAGTAAAGTAGATTCGGCAGGAACATGACAGAGTACTTTAACGCAGTACAAGGATACTAATGAGTAGAGGGGCGCTGGTCACTATTAATAGGTACTGCCTCATCTTCCTCTTCACCTTTAGACAAGGTTGTTGGCAAATTTCTTACTTTGGGGAGAGGTTGACCGGCAACGTCCACATTTATATCCGCATACATATCCTTGACTCCAGGAGGTAACTCTTTTGATTTAAAATCTGAGTATGCTGTTTCGCCCGCATCATATTGATAAGTTATAAAATTGCTACCCTTTATAGCGTTTAGCTCAAAAAACTACTATCCTTTGTTTTACCTTGAGCGCGAGGCCTGGTTGAATATTATTTTTAACAAGTAGTTCATTGACTTCTTGTAGTAAAATTTGCCAGTCTTCTGGCGTATAATCTGCGTTTAATGAGGTATAAATTGTTACTTGTTTACCATCTTGAATACCATTCTCAATCTCAGAAAGCCTCTGTGGACCAGAATATATTTTTGAGCGATTTACTGCGTATTTAAGTAAACAGGTAAAATCGCTTTGTTCCAAGCGTCTTCAACATTTTGCGGATTGCTATCATCTAAAGAAATTTGGAATTTCCAACCCGTGGCAGGTGCACTCATAAATTGAGAATGTTGCCGCATCTTTGCCATTCGTTCCGAGCGTGAGAGAGACGTTTTTGCTTCCGGATTAGCAGACGAGGCAGTTGTGGGGGGAATAGTACTTAAATAGCTCCAGTAATTCTCTTTATAGGCGCGAAAACCCTCACAGGCTCCTGGTTGAGGAGTTTTTATCTCTGGATAAGAAAATTTCTGCAACTGATCGGCGCTAACAGGATTGTTCTTTATAGGCATATATCATTTCCGAATACATAATAGTCTATTATAGACCGGACATAAATTTTATATTAAGAAAATGGATTGCACTCAGTGATTGGAAGTCTCTGTGTTAATATAAGCAACAACTGACGTGTTATTTGAGCGTTGAGGCCTAGAATGTTGAAAATTACTAATACGCTATGTATTCCTATGTCAGAAATTGAATTAACAGCAATTCGAGCTCAAGGTACGGGTGGTCAGCATATCAATAAAGTCTCTACCGCAATACATCTTCGCTTTAATATAGAGAAATCCAGTTTACCGCCAGAATTAAAAACCAGATTACTCCAATTAAGAGATTATCGTATTACCCGGGATGGTATGATTGTCATAAAAGCACAGCGTTACAGAAGCCAAGATAAAAACAGAGATGACGCCTTGCTAAGATTAATGAGTCTCATTAAAAAGGGGATGTTCGTACGTGCTTCTCGGATAAAAACTAAGCCATCCAAACAGTCGATTAAACATCGGCTTGATAGTAAAAACGTAGGGGGCATTTAAAAAACTTCGACAGTCTACAAAATAAATTATTTTCTTCTTATGTGACTTATTTGTAACCAACGATATAGTTCGTATCTCTCCCTTTTAACATAAAGACATCTTTAATTTTTAATGATTGATTAAATCTAACAGGTAGTTATTTGAATTATTTAATTGTATTAAATCTCGTTAATAGGTCTGATTATTGGCAATTTACCTCGGTGTTTTTATGGTATGAGCAGCTTCAGCGAACTATAATTAAAAATAAGTAACTAGAGGTAATTATGAAGGTCAAAAATTCTGGTGATCTTTTCGATATTCCTAAAGAAAAACTGTTTATCTCAGAAAGTGGTTACGCCTATAGCATTGATATGATAGCCGATTTTATTAACAGTGATGATTGGGATTTTAATGAATATAAAAATAGGGAGGAATTGCAAGGAGCTTTTCGTGACTTCAAAAATAAGGAACGTGACTCTGAAGAAATAAAAGAAGCTTTACCCATGCATTTATTCACTGAATCTGATGTCAGAGAGTTACTAAAACATAAGGAAATCGCTAAAGCGTATGAAGCCAATCAACAATTGAGTGGGCTAAAAGAGTTGGCAGATGGGGTTAGCGAAACAACTTTAGAACTTATTGGTGATGTGGCTAAAAAATCGCAAATTCTTGAAAGTGGCAGTGAGAGTGCAAATGAAGCTCGATTAGGTTTGGTACTATCTAAACCGCTTCATGCTCTTGCTGAACATCTTAAGACAATTAGAAAAACAGAAAGAAATGCCTTGATTTATCTTACCAGCCAAGGTGGCCCACTGGGCCGATATTCCGAACCTGATGCGCGAGGGATGAATGTTATCGATGATATCAATAACATTTATAGCTCAGGGTGTGGTGCTGGTTTTAATCGACATATCGTTAATGTATTTAATATTCTTAAAAGTTATAAACTGTACCAACAGGCCCAAAAACAACCTCAAGCAAAATCCTGCCCGTCAGCCAGAAAAACTGGGGCATCGTTATGGAGGGTTTCACCATCGTTAATTGATGATGTCAAAATGGATGACGCCTTGCATTTCATGAGAGATAGAAAAGGATTATTGGGTGTGTCGGAGCTGGATCAATTAGAGGATAATTTTTAATTAAGAAAATTGAGCTTATCAATGGAAATAGTAAAGAATGTTATCTAATAGCAATAGATCTCAATTTAGATAAAGAAACAGGAGTTAAGAAAATCCTTATTCCAATTGAGAAAATTCTAGAATTTGCCGATAAGCAAACACATTCGCCTGGTATCGCTACTTGACTGATTCAGGTAAAAATTTTGTCAATAATTTTATTGAGTTAGATAAGATAGTTTACGAGCATCCGGCTATAGTAGCTTGTTCGGAGCGTTTTGCTGTTGATGCATTTAATTTAGATGAGGGAGAGGATAGATTTGTTGGTCACGGTGTTACCTCCTCATCGCTGTGCGACGCACTGAAGTTTACCCAAAACGCTTCGCATGTTGTCGAATCTCTCGGCTCGAACACTTCCGGGCCAAGTACATCCGTGCATTGGCCTTTATTTCGGAGTGATTTGTCTTTATGTGTGTTTTATCTAAAATGGCGCGCCCGGAAGGATTCGAACCTCCGACCCCCTGGTTCGTAGCCAGATACTCTATCCAACTGAGCTACGGGCGCGTGTACTGGCGGAGAGAGAGGGATTCGAACCCTCGATGGGATTTCTCCCATACTCCCTTAGCAGGGGAGCGCCTTCGACCTCTCGGCCATCTCTCCAGTCAATGGAGGCGAAGTATATCAGGTATTTATGTGGCGTCAACACCATTATCCGTTAATAAAAACGATTTTATTTAGATAAATTCCAAAAGCTTAGGATTACTGTTATCTTTGACATGAAAAATTTGGCGCTTGTCAGTTGCATTGACATGTATCAGGAGGAGTAATGAAACAAAAGTCGAATTTAAACGGTAGGCGAGTCTATGTAGTAGATGGTAGTCGAACACCGTTTTTAAAAGCAAAAGGAGTTGGTCCTTTTACCGGGTCAGATTTGGCGGTAGCTGCCGGTATGCCCTTGTTAAATCGTCAATCTATTAGCCCCACTGATTTGGATGAAGTCATTATTGGTTCTGCAATGCCAGGTCCTGATGAGGCGAATATCGCGAGAGTTGTTGCCCTGCGTTTGGGGTGCGGTGAAAAAGTCCCGGCATTCACTGTGATGAGAAATTGTGCATCTGGTATGCAAGCTCTTGATAATGCAGCTTTGCAAATCGCCAATGGTCGTAGTGACTTGGTCTTGGCGGGTGGTACTGATGCCATGAGTCATGCCCCCTTATTATTCAATCAAAAGATGGCATCCTGGTTGGCTAATTGGTTTGCCGCTAAAAGCGTTGGCCAACGTCTTGGCTTGGTCACTCAATTTAGACCTTCTTATTTGGCACCGGTAATTGCTTTATTGCGCGGTTTGACCGATCCCATAGTTGGTATGAACATGGGACAAACGGCCGAGAAAGTGGCTTATCGCTTTAATATTACTCGTGAGCAGATGGATGCCTTTGCTAGCGAGAGTCATCAGCGTTTGGCGCATGCTTTCGTTGAGGGACGTATGGATGAAGTGGTTCCTATTATTGATACAAAGGGCCGTGTCTATTCACAAGATGATGGTATTCGTCCGGATTCTACTGTGGAAAAATTGGGCAAGTTAAAACCTTTTTTGATAAAAAATATGGTATGGTTACAGCCGGTAACAGTTCTCAAATTACCGATGGTGCTTGTTTGTTATTATTGGCTAGTGAAGAGGCTGTTAAAAAATATAAACTTCCTGTCATGGGTTGTATTGTCGATTCACAGTGGGCTGCTCTTGATCCCTCACAAATGGGGTTAGGTCCAGTGCATGCGGCTACACCGATTATGCAGCGCCATAATTTGAAGCCCGCTGATTTTGATTGCTGGGAAATTAATGAGGCTTTCGCTGCGCAGGTATTAGGTTGTCTAGCTGCTTGGGATGACGAAGATTATTGTCGTACCCAGCTAGGATTGAAACAGGCAATGGGTGCTCCTTTGCTTGCGCAACTGAATAAAGAGGGAGGAGCGATTGCTGCTGGTCATCCAATTGGCGCGAGTGGTGCTCGTATAGTGCTACATGTGTTGCAGTCATTGAAACATAGTAATGGAAATCGTGGAATGGCTGCCATTTGCATTGGTGGTGGACAAGGTGGAGCAATGTATCTGGAACGTGTGACAGAGGTGAAAGGACATGAGTAATTATAAACATTGGGAAATCCAAACAGATGCAGACCATATTGTTTGGTTAGGTATTAATCGCAAAGATACAGCGGTAAATGCTATCAATAGCGATGTTTTAGATGAATTAAATGGTCTTTTGCAAGAGATCGCTCAAAAATCAGATGCAATAGGCTTGGTTATATACTCTGCTAAATCTAAAGGATTTATCGCTGGTGCTGATGTAAATGCTTTTTCAACGTTTGATACGCCAGCAGAGGCAGTTGATTTTTTAAGGCAGGGACAAGCTGTTTTTTCACGTTTGGAAGCTCTGTCGATGCCCACTGTTGCCATGATTGATGGTTTCTGTATGGGGGGGGGCTAGAGCTTGCTCTGGCTTGCGATTATCGGGTTGCAACAGACGATAAGGATACCCGTTTAGGGTTACCTGAAATTATGCTCGGTATCCATCCTGGTTGGGGTGGAACAGTACGTTTACCGCGGTTGATAGGTGGGTTTGATGCTTTATCTAAAGTTATCTTAACTGGAGCCCCCATTGCTGCTAACAAAGCCAAACAATTAGGATTTGTTGATGATGTAGTGCCTATACGTCAATTAAAGCGTGCTGCTGTTTATTATATTAAGAACAAGCCTGCGAAGCATCAGCCAAGTTTTTATGCAATCACTAAGCAACTACTCGTTAGTACGGGCTATCCTCGCTCCTGTGCTTCGTTATAACGTCAGCAAACGTGTACTTAAAAAACATTATCCAGCACCTTATGCAATTATTGATTTATGGGAAAAGGAGGGTGGAGTAGGTGAACGAGCTTATTTAAAAGAAGCTGACTCTGTTGAGCAGTTAGTTAGTCAAGGTGATACAGCTACAAACTTAATACGTGCTTTCCACTTGCGTGAACGTATGAAAGGTTTCGCCAAAGACAGCGATTTTAAGGCACAGCATGTTCATGTGATTGGTGCAGGTGTTATGGGGGGGGACATTGCTGCTTGGTGCGCTTTGCGTGGTTTGCGAGTAACACTACAAGATAAATCTCACCAGCAAATTGCACCTGCGCTTGCACGGGCTTATGCACTCTTCAAAAAGAAATTGCGACAACCACGATTAATTCAAGCTGCAATGGATCGTTTGCTTGCTGATCCAAATGGCTATGGTATCGCTAAAGCAGATGTAATTATTGAAGCAGTGTTTGAGAACCTCGCAGTCAAACAAGCAATCATGAAAGAGGTTGAGCAAAAAGCAAATAAAGAAGCTATTATCGCTACGAATACATCAAGTATTCCACTCGATGAAATTAGTCAAGTTATGGAAAATCCCACTCGCTTGATTGGTATCCATTTCTTTAATCCAGTTGCGAAGATGGATCTGGTCGAAGTAGTTAGTAGCAATAAGACAGCAAAAGAAGTGTCCAAACGCTCTTGTGCTTTTGTTAATCAGATTGGTCGCTTGCCACTGCCAGTCAAATCAAGCCCGGGATTTTTAATAAACCGAGTTTTAATGCCTTATCTTATGGAATGTGTGCAGTTGTTGGAAGAGGGGTATAGCGGTGAAGAAATTGATGAAGCGGCCAAAAATTTTGGTATGGTCATGGGACCTGTTGAGTTAGCAGATACGGTTGGGATGGATGTATGCCTTGCCGTCGCTGAAAATTTGACGGCGCATTTTGGGGGTACAGTACCACAAAAATTACGTGATATGGTTAAAGAGGGCAAGCTTGGACGTAAATCAGGTCAAGGCTTTTACCGTTATAAGAATGATAAAGCCATCAAGCAAAAAATGAAATCTACAAAATCAGGTAAAGGAAAAGATATCGCTAATCGCTTGATTTTACGCATGGTTAATGAGGCTGCTTCTTGTCTGCGTGAAGGGGTTGTTGCGGATAGTGACTTACTGGATGGAGGAATGATTTTTGCGACTGGTTTTGCTCCATTCCGTGGAGGCCCTATGAATTATGCAAAGCAATTTGGCCATGACAAATTAAATGAGCTTTTCGCTAAATTAGAAGCTCAGTATGGTGAGCGTTTTAAGGCCGATACCAGTTTGTAAGGTATTTGTACTCCTCTTTATGGCAAGGTATCATTTCCTTGCCATATTTCATTTCGAGTCATTAGCCATGTTTGTATTAAATCCTTTGCGTATACTGCTCATCTCCCTATTAATGATTATTCTGATAGATGCCTCATTCGCTACGACTTTTGTGCTTCCTATGGAGGGTGATGTTATTGGTGAGATTCAGTATGCCCGTCCTCAAGTTGGTGAAACGTTAAGTGAAGTGGGCATTCGATACGATATTGGCTATTACGAAATGATGAGAGCTAACCCACAAGTTGATTCTACAAGACCTTTGCCTCCACACACTCGCTTATTAATCCCCTCACAATTTATTTTGCCGCCAGTACCGCGGGAAGGATTGGTTATTAATTTGGCTGAATATCGTCTTTACTATTATCCTCCAAATGATAATGTGGTGATCACCATGCCTGTAGGAATTGGTAGAGAAGGGTGGACAACTCCAATCGGTATAACCAAAGTAACTACCAAGGAACGCGATCCAATTTGGCGTCCTACTGCAAATGTACGTGCCGAGGCGGCAAAAAACGGCGTACCTATACCAAATGTTTTTCCACCTGGAGATGGTAATCCTTTGGGACGGCATATATTGAGATTAGGATGGCCAACCTACCTTATTCATGGTACTAATCGTCGCGATGGTGTCGGAGCACGGGTAAGTGCTGGTTGTATACGCATGATGCCGGAAGACATTGAATACCTCTTTGATTTTGTTAGCGTTGGTACTCCGGTGCGTGTACTCAATGAGCCAGTAAAATTTGGTTTCTATAAAGGTACTCTCTATATCCAAGCCCATCCTTTACTCGCTGAGCAAAAAAATAGCTCTTTACAAGTGCTTGCTTATGAGCAATTAAAGAAAATGTTTGCTCAAAAATAAAATAAATGAGAATGTGGTCAATTCAGAATTAAGTTATCCGACGGGTATTCTTAAAAAGATCAGCCCCTAATTTATTAGCGATTACAGGATTTTCAAGTTTTTTCTTATAGTAAAAATACAGGCTATGAGCAGGAAGAAGAATCAGTAAACTTCCAAGTAGATCAATTGGATAATGCCAACCGAGCAAAATACAGGAAGCCAATAATAAAATATTAATTGGCAGCAATAAAATAAAGACAAGACGCCAACAACGTACCAGGTATAACAAAGCCATGCCCATATCGCATGAAAAGAGGGGCATAGCGATCATGCCTCCTTCAATAGTTGAAGGCTGGATGTAGCGATGAATTTCAGTAAATTTAATGCCAGTCGCGTATTGTTCAGCCATAAAATAAGGGCTTGCAATAAAACTGGCTGGCCCCATGGTTGGTAGATAATAGTAAAAGATAAAACCAATTAAAACAGTAACCAGCAAAAGGCAATAATATTCACGAATATAAGAAAATTTTCCTGCAATAATAACAGCTAAAGGCAAAATACTCATTTGCAGATGAAGGCTATCGTAAATATAAGCAAGTAATAATTGCAAGCGTGGGTGACTTGCTGTCCAGCCAACGATTGCTTGCATGTTGATACCCAGGGTTGCTTCGATGGCTATTAGATACTTATCTATCGGCTGAAAAGGAGTATATTGAACCGCATTTGTGGCGAAGGCAATGACTACTAACACCAGGAAGAAATAAAAAATTTCACGTACTCTGCGCACAAAACGGCCATCTTTACCAAATTGCAGAGAGCCCCCTATCATGGTTAAGAGCAAAACTATGGCTATTAAAGAAGTACTAGGAGGAAAATAATTATTACCCGGGAAGCGGTAAAACAAAAATTAACGGCATAGGCGATGATGGCCAAGCTACAAATAAAAAAGGCCGTAATTATGGGACAATATTTAGTAAAGTTTTGTATAGGCATAACCAAGCGATTATTCGGCATCACCACTTTGTTGTTTCTGCTTGATGGCGTGATAAATTTCTTCACGATGTACTTGGATTGAGCGGGGAGCTTCTACACCGAATTTGATATTACCATGTTCTGAGGTTTTAAAAGCGACTATTTGTACAACAGTACCATTAACATGAACAGTCAATGGTTCTTCAAATGGGATGGTCACAATATTCATGCAAAACCTCTTTAGTTTTTAGTACGTTATATCGTATGGAAAGTCTAAAAGCAACAGACCTTAATAACTCTTGAGGCAATTTTGAAAGTAATAAAACGACTAAAAAACAGATTTTTTACTCATTAATTCATCGTAATCGATTAGCTAGCGCATATTTGCCTATAATTTATTCTTTATGGGGTAGTTTACTTATTCTTAAGGCGATTTAATTTAGTGCGAAGATTTGCTCCATAGACAAAAATCAGTTAAGATTGTGCGTTTTTTAACCTTGCCTTACCTTATATGAGGAAGGCTATAATCCATAAGGAGAAACTATGAGACATTACGAAATAGTGTTTCTTGTACACCCTGACCAAAGCGAGCAAGTACCAGGAATGGTTGAGCGCTATGAAGGGATCATCACAAAGCAAGGTGGTCAGATCCACCGTAAAGAGGACTGGGGACGCAGACAGTTAGCTTACCCAATCAAAGAAGTACACAAGGCACACTACATACTGATGAATATTGAATGTAATCAAGTTGCTCTTGATGAGCTAAAAAATGCGTTCAAATTTAATGACGCTATCTTGAGAAATTTAATCATCAATCAGAAAGAGGCGATTACCGCTCAGTCTGTGTTAATGAAAAAGAAAAAGATGACCGAGCAGCCTAAGGAGTAGTTAAATTATGTCAGCTTATTTTCGTAGAAAAAAATGCGTCGTTTCAATACCGAAGGTTCATGTGAAATCGACTATAAAGATATAAACATGTTAAAAGATTACATAACAGAAACTGGTAAAATTGTACCAAGCCGTATTACTGGTACACAAACCCGCTTCCAGCGTCAATTGGCTAAAGCCATTAAACATGCGAGATTCTTGGGTTTATTACCTTATTGTGATAGCCATAGATAATAATGACTCGTTTGGGTGACTTACTACGTAAACAAGGTCAATTCCTTTTGGATAATGATTATTATGCCTTGTTGTATATTGGCATTTTCGCATTAATACCGTTTACAGCGTGGTTATCCGCAGCGATTGTTGCATTAGTGACCTTGCGTAAAGGTTGGCTTGATGGGTTTAGAGGATTAGTAGTTGGGATTAGCTCATTACTGGTCTTGTCATTGATGTCCACGCCTTTATTTGGAGCCTTTGTTACCACTATACTGGCTTTTCTACCCTGTTATTTAGCTGCTGTTGTTCTGCGGGCAACAGCAAGTTGGCGAGTAACAGGGGGATTTATCGTTTTACAGGCTCTGTTGGGGATTATTTTGATCCACTGGTTAACTCCTGAGTTTATAACTGCTCAATACCAGTACGTTCAAGTACTACTCAAACAATTGGAACCAGATAATTCTGTCAATAGTCTGTTAGATAGTCAAAATCAAGTAATTTTTTCCAATTACTTAGTGGGAATACAGGTTTTAAGTGTTGTGGTATCGACGCTTGTTTCACTAATGTTGGCTCGCTCTGTACAAGCCAGGGTATTTTATCCTGGTGGCTATAGGCAAGAAATGCTTAATTTCCGTGCAAGCGGATGGGGTGTTGCTTTACTGATTCTTGTTGCTATTGGGGCATATCAGTATAACCCTGTCGCAATCAGCTGTTTGCCGGTGCTTGTTTTATATTATGTATGTGCGGGGCTTAGCTTAAGTTTTAATATTTTGGCTAAAGACAAAGGAATTGGTACCTTACTTTTATTAGTAATACCGTTAATACTCGTGCCTTTTGTTATGTTGCCTGTCTATGTGATTTTTGGTGTTTTAGATAGTTTGTTTAATTTTAGATTACGCCTGCAAAATGTAGGTGGAAAATAGAATAGGGGTAATAAGATGGAAGTTATTTTATTAGAGAAAGTTAGAAATTTGGGAAATTTGGGCGATAAAGTGGATGTTAAACCAGGTTATGGCCGTAATTTCCTAATTCCACAAAGCAAAGCTGTGTTTGCTACTGAGAAAAATATTGCAGCATTTGAAAAGCGTCGTGCCGAGCTTGAGAAAAAAGCACAGAAAACTTTGGCTGCAGCAGAACAACGTGCTGCTCTGTTGAACGATACAACGGTTGTTATTGCTGCTATGGCTAGTGACGAAGGTAAGCTGTATGGTTCTGTGGGGCCTAATGAGGTCAAAGAAGCCTTGATTGCTAAATCTATGGAAGTTAGCAAGCGTGAAATTGTTATGCCTGAAGGTCCTATCCATTCAATTGGTGATTATGTAATTGAAATTCATGTTCATAGCGATGTGATTGCTAATCTGCAAATACAAATCGTTCCAGCAAAATAGTTAAAGACAAAAAACCTGCTAGGGTATAGCAGGTTTTTTTAGATTATAGCATGAGGAAAAGGCTAGGATTTTTGCTGTTTCTCCTAACTTACATCCTGTATTGCCACTTATCATCAATAGTATTTTCAGTATTTTCTGCCAGAGTAATTGCAGGATTCTCTTTTGATCCCATGCCATAC
>NZ_CALJ01000172.1 GCF_000308315.1 Legionella tunisiensis
TGCCATTATAGCTTTTGATACCCTTATAATAAGAAGAAGCGGGCATATCACCCATTAATTTCAGAGCTTCCTCTTTATTAAAATTAAACCGCTCTACCAGGTTTTTAAGGGCTTTCCATATGACTTCATTAGGTACTGCTAATGATACTTGCGCTGAAGTTTTCATAAGAGCTTTTTTCTTTTAAAGATAACTCATTATGGTCCAATTTTAGATTTTTGTCTAATTTTAGATTAACAATCTCTATTGATTAACTAAATGGCAAACTGTATTTCCAAATTCCATTTGGCCTGTTTTTTTATTTGTGTTGTTAATTAAGGCATGCAACAATGGTTAAAGACACTACGAGCAAAGGACGAGCTTATGAAACGATATATCTGGTTCCATCCCTTTTATATTGCAGAGACTGCCAAGAGGATAGTGGAAGGTCAGATGCGTAATGCAGAACAACATGGTTATATTGTCTTAAAAGAAAAAGAATTACATAAAGTCAGTAAGCACGATCATTTATCAATTGTTGGTCATACACTTCCCCCAAAGTTAGAGATAGATGCAGATGTACAGGTAGACGTTATACCGCCATTGATTAAAGTGCCGGAGGATACGGGTGCTGAGTTAGCAGAGGAGGTTGCTCAACAGGATGATACAGGCTTTTATATTCAGGGAGAAACGGCAGAGCAATGCGTAAAAAGATTGCAGAAAGCTGGGCTTAAAAAAGGACCGCAAGTATTATCACTGGAATGTTGCATAGCTGCTGTAACGAACGGTATTGCCGAACAATTATCAAGTCATCGATTCTTTATAAATACGATTTTTGAGGCAAATACCGGTGGTATAGGCCGGAATCCTGGCGATATTTTCTGGTCTATGCCTGAAGACAGTTTTGGCAGAGTCGTAATGAAAAGTGATGAAAACCCCTGGATTTTTTTGCTTGGAGGAATTCAGGTTGCAAAACGCCATCATGGGACTTACCAAATTAGCGAGGTAGTCAGAACAATTCTACAGCAAGATTTTCACAGTCGCTTTTTTAGTCATTATAAACCGGGTTTAAGAGGGGGGCGTGTAGGGCGATATTGCGAGAGTACGGGGCAGCGAATAACTCGTGAAAAAGCAGAGGTTTTTGCTCTTGAGCAACCAAAGTCAGCCACTGATACTGCATTACAAGAAATGGATAAAGAAGATAAGAGTGGGGTTCTAGGTCATTAGACTACCCAATGAATTTCATTCATATTACTTTAGCCGAATAATGAAATTTTTAGCCAGTAGCAATAAATTTAGCTAGATTAGGCAGTGAAGAAAAGCCTTCTAAGTTATATGCTTTTGGTGAGTTACTTATTCAATGAGTGTAATCTTTTTTATAACTGACAAAACATAAAATTACCAGAAATTAGATACTGATTTCGCGATAGCTCGGGTATTAGCAATTTGTTTTTGAAAATTGATTATGCTAAAAATTATTAATTAACAGGAGTGAAATTCGTTTAAAAGACGCGTGCTAATTTAAGAGATTTCATGGACGAAAATAAACAATTAGTTATTCATGTATGGATAGTTTGTGCTTTAGGTTTATTTATTGATGGTTATGATTTATACATAACCTCCGTTGCTGAACCTTTTATTAATGCATTGTATCACCCATCTTCTCTCATGATAGGCTTAACGCAAGCTGCAGCTCCGCTCGGGGCAGTATTTGGTGCCATTATTGTCGGACGCCTGGCTGACATGATAGGCAGGAAAAGTATGCTTATTATAAATCTTGTTTTTTTGTCTTTGTTGCTTTGTTTTCCGCTTGTGCATGGAACATTACCTCTCTCTGTATTTTTCGTTTCTTATTAGGTTTTGGAGTAGGCGCTGATTACCCTATCTGTGCTGCTTATCTGGCTGAAATGATACCTCAAAATAGAAGTAGCCAGTATATTGCAACGGCCATGTTCATTAATTGCCTTGCCTCACCAATAGGCGTACTCGTGGCTTGGCTTTTATTCAAAATATATCCTTATATGGATGTTTGGCGATGGATGTTTGCTTCTGGGGCAATCCCCGCATTAATTGGCTTATTATTCAGAGCGAAATTACCAGAAAGTTTTTATGGAAGGCGCACCAACAAGTACAGCAGAGAAATCTTTTCAGTCATTATCATCATTTATTCTCTGCCAAAATGATAAAGATAACGTTTTCCTTATGCTCCTGCTGGTTTTTACTTGATATATCCTATTATGGTATTGGCCTATTTACTCCCCATGTATTACGCGCTCTTCATCTGTCCAGCCAAGCTAATTTTATAAGTGCACAAACGGAGGTTTTAAAAAATACTTTGTTGGTGAATGTATTTGTTTCCATGGGCGCTTTTGCGGTGATATTTTTTGTTAATAGAGTTCCTCTCATTAGATTGCAAAAAGTAGGGTTTTGTTCTCTTTTCTGGGTTTAGTCATCCTAAGTTTCAGCTATCTATCAACCAATCTTAATTTAATATTCACAGGGTTTATTCTATTTAATTTCTTTATTAATTTTGGTCCGGGAATAAGCACTTATTTATTACCAGCCCAGCTTTATAAACCAGAGTGTAAAGCGACTGGACACGGGCTGGCAGCTGGAGCAGGAAAATTTGGTGCTTTTGTAGGGACCGTGTTTTTACCTATTTTTCAAGCTAGGTTGGGTATTTACCTAACAGTAAGTATTCTGGCGGGCACTTTAATACTCGGCTGGTTATTAACTCGACTATTGGAGAGGGAAAAAGCGAAATTATATCGTTTAAGAGAAGCAGACAAAGAAGAATCATTACTATTATTGAATGGTTAGAGAGGAAATTATGAACTATCAACTAAGCGAAGAACAACAATTATTCTGGCAACAAAATGGCTTTGTTATGCTAAGCGATTTTTTCCACTTGACTTAAAAAAACAACTTAAAAATTGGTGTGATGAACTGACAGCTTTGCCAGAAACACCAGGAAAGTGGATGAAGTATTTTGAAAAAATGCGCAAGGTCAACGCCAGTTATGCCGCATAGAAAATTTTATCGATTACCACAGACCCATGTATGAACTCGCCAATGGTGAGCGTACGCTGCAACTGGTCTCTCAATTAATGGCCGAGCAGGCCGTTATTTTTAAAGAAAAGATCAATTACAAATTTCCGGGAGGAGGCGGGTTTAAGGCGCATCAAGATGCTCCTGCTTTCATAAGTTTTGATCAGCGATTTCATATTACAATGATGCTTGCTATCGATGATTGCACTTTGGAGAATGGTTGTTTACAAGTTGTGAAGGGCGGCGCTAATAAACCCGTGATTCTACCACAGGAAGCAGATGGTTCTATTCAAAAAAAATATTGCTGATGCCTTTTTCTGGTCACCGATTGCATGTCAAAGTGGTGATGTCATTTTATTCGATTCCTATTTACCTCATTATTCTGAGCCTAACCGCAGCAATAATTCTCGTCGGGCAATGTTTGTTACTTTTAATAAATTTTCAGAGGGTGGGGCACGGCGAGAGGCTTATTATCAGGATAAACGAGAAAAATTTCCTCCTGATTGTGAGCGTGATCCTAATAAAGATTATTCAGCCGGTGCAGCAATCTACAATGTCGCTAATCCGATCGCTGAAACAATGCAGTGACAATTATGGACACAGTAGAGAGTAAAATTGACAAGGCATTGTATTGCCTTAAATCGGCCCAGTATAGCAATTATATTGGGGAATCAGTATCTCAATTAGAACATGCTTTGCAATGTGCCTATTTTGCGGAGCAGGCAGGACATTGCCAAGAGGTAGTTCTTGCTTCTTTATTCCATGATATAGGTCATTTTGCTTCTAATACAGAACAATTTTGCATGGCAGATCTGGGCGTTGTGAATCACGAATGGATAGGGGCAAAATTAGCTTATGATTTTGGCTTTTCAGCAAAGGTGGCGCTACTGATTGGTTATCATGTGGATGCCAAGCGATATTTAGCTGGGAAAAAACCAAGTTATTTTGCTCGTTTGTCTGAAGCAAGTAAAGGAACACTGAGCTTTCAAGGGGGGGCTATGTCTAATGCTGAAATACGTTTTTTGAGAAACATCTTTATTTTAAAGCTATCCTACAAGTGCGCGTTAATGATGAAAAAGCCAAGAAAATTGATTTAAGTGTTCCTGAGCTTGATTATTACCGTCCACATATTCAAGAACACTTCAATAAACAAGGTCAACGGAGTGAATCTGATATAAAACTGGACAATTATGTTGACGCATTCTGGGTAGCTGATTTTAAGGCTTATCTTGAAAAAGAGTAATTGATGCCTGGCTGTTGAGCTTTATGCTCGACTACACTGAACGGTAAGTCAAAAGAGGGGGCTTATAAGTTGAAACTATAAACTTGCAATTATATTTCAATGATAGAAATATAACTGCAAGCCTAATGAAGAGCTTTAATTAATTAGCTTAATACACTTACTACATTTGCAACTGCTTCTTCATCGCTCTTTTTCTTTGTAGGTGCTTTTTCAGGAGTAACTGAAGGGAGAGTCGGTAATCCCACATTGGTATCTTCTACTCTTAATTCCTCTACAGTTGCTTTGAAGGCACTAGCACCGAAAAAGCTGCTTGGAGCAGAAGGCGCTTTAACTCCACTCATAGACGCAGTGAAGAAAAGAATTTGTCCTTTGAGCAAATTTCTTACAATCTCTAATGCTTGTTGAGCAAGTTTAGTTGGTAATTGATCGTAAACTTCAACAAGACTTTCTTCTCTTTCCATAAAAATGCTGTAGTTAGCTACAGGTGCGCTTTTATGAGTTTTAAATACAATATTAATGCTCAAGGTACCATGATCGTCTTTACGCACTGGAGCGTTCATTCTACTGGCAACTTCATGGATCATTCTTACAGGAAAATAAGCATAGCCTTCAGGAGTGGCAGTAACTTCTTCTTTTAAAATGTGTTCCAAGTGTTGTAAAGTTTCTTTCTTTTTGAAGGATTTGATTTTCGATACAGGTTGAACTGTGCCTACTACTTCTGTAAAACCAGGATCCTTAGGATTGTTGGAGTGGAGATAAATATTGTGTTTATAACCACCATGTACTATGAAACTGCAAAAACCACGTGGGTGTGAGTGCCTGGTTTCTGGTTCTAGGCGAGCGCCTAAACTTTCATAAAGGTCGCCTGGCCAAAAATTGAGTCGCAACTCTGCAGCATCAGGAATAACCTTTAAAATTTGAGGATCTTTGATTGCACCAATAAGATCATTGTTCAAACGTAAAAATCCAGATGGATTTCTGCTTACAGTTAAATGTTCCGCATAACTTGGATCTTCTAAAACTTCCAAAATTGCAGTCATGAGAGTGACTTTAAATCCGACGTTAGTTAAGGCTCTATCAACGCTATCTAATCTGCGAGCATCTACACAGGTCGTTGCTAAACTGGCTCTATCTCGCGTACCCAAAAAGCCAAATAATTTTCGTGATAATTTATTGGTGCTTCCGCCCAAAAAACATCTTGAAAGGTTTTAGGCTGAGCTTTGGGTTTGAGAGGTACTGCTATAGTGGCTGCAGGGGCGTCTTCACTTGTTTTGGGTACGGCTTCTGAGCCCAATTGTGCACTTTGCGTGGAGACTTCTTGCTTCTGTTTATCTTGCTCAACAAGTAAACGGGCGCTATCTTGGCTTAACATATTCTACCTCAAGTAAATAAATTTGATTGATCCCTCCTCCTTTTTCCCTGAGATTGCCTGAAAAATTGGCAAGCGCTCAAATATTACCCATAAATTATTAAGGAAATATTAAATATTTTTTAAACATTATTGATTATTTTTGAACAAAAATTTGTCAATTAAATTGTTAAATTAACTGCGAATAAACGAATATTTTTTGGCAAATTGATCGCTTTTATCAGGGGTAATATCAATAACGTTGTAAATTACGAGCAAAATATCTTCGATTTACGTGGCTTTTTTGCCAATTTTTTCTGATTTTTTAACTGAAAATTAATTTTAATAATCTAGGTTATAGGCTAATTATAATGGTATAAAAAATTACATAAAAATATTTATATTTAAAAATTATGGTGTATTTTTATTGGGCTATTTTAATTATTTTTTATTGTAATTTTTTGATAAAATTTATATTTTTAATATTAACTACAATTTAATCGTAAAATTAGATGGAATATATTCATAATAAGTGTTTTCTTTAAAGGTGATTTTTCCTGAAATTGCTGAAATACGATTACCAGGTAAAATAAAACCAATAACATTGAGCGGATCGACCGCTGAAATAGTAAGCGCCTCTTTGCTGGGCTCTTTATTTTTAATTGCCCGTAAAGAGTCCACTGCATACGGTAAAGCGAATTGCTCACCTATAAAACCACTGACAAAACGCCCTCCGCGAATTTCTCCACGTGCTTCCAGACGGCGAAAAGCTATTAACAGTTCCCGCCAACGCGGAATTATTTTTTCCCTGGCTAAAAGATCACGAAAAACAACGCCATATCGTTTCAATAATAGCCAACAAATTGCTTCAATTTTTGCAGTATAATCTTGGTGGACGTGATTTTTTAATAAAGACCATCTACCCGTACTATATTGATGACGAAGAGGATGCCGTCGTTTCTTGTTTAAGCGACGACGAGGATCGATCAACGAGCGTAAATTATCGAAACCATCAGCGGTTGTTAAACCGGCTGTGACCAATTCCCAAAGCCCCATCTCAATTTCTGATTTAAGATGCTTTACACCCAGGGTAATATCAGTAAAAAATGAAGCCCCATTTTCTTGTAAATAGCGATAAATATTTTTTGCAATATGGCTTAAACCAGGTAAATCTTCTTCATGAGAGAAATGTTGCACTTCAGGCATCCATTCCGCTGTATCTCGCACGAAGAAGGTAATCGGAGCAACACTCGTTGGAATTACACGCTTATTTTCTGATGCTGTCTCATTAGTTAAAGAGGAAAGACGTCCCCAGCCGATAATTCCCATCAGGCAAAGTCTATCGAGCATTGCGGGATCATAATTGTTGATTCTTTTGGCTAAAATGTCTGGTTCCCAAGCTTTTGCGGGAATTTCAAATCCTTGCAGCTGACTGATTACCTCAAGTAGGCCTTGTTCATCTCTTAATTGAGTGCCGGGAGCTAAATGTTGCCAAGTTAATAGCCATTGCACGAATTTCATAGCGCTGACAGGTTCGATTTCTTTACGTAATTTTCCTAAAGTCAGTTGATGAATTCGAGCCAGTAGGCGACGTTCGCACCATTCTAGTTGATTAGCTGTTTTGAATGTGCCCCGCAAAATGAGGCCGCTTGCCTCTAATCGTAGTAAGGCGTGTTCGGTAGAGGATAAATCCAGGTTTAATAGCTGACTTAATTCTTGGCTGGTTGTTGGGCCTAGGGAGAACATCCAGCCACGGATTAATTCAACAATACCCTCATCGTAAGCTAATGGTTTTTCTTCAATGGCTTTTAATGGATGATGAATAATTGCTTGCGGGTAGATATTGGAAAATGTTTTGGCCTTTTCTATAGCAAGCCAGAAAACTTTATCATCTACTATTGCTGTAGCCGATCGTCCTGAAGCAATGAGTTCTGTGAAGAGATTTTGCCATAATAAGCGGGTTTTTTCCTGCTTAAAATGCGTAGCGGGAAAAGCAATAAAGGTTTGAAGCGCATCTTGGAGTTCATCCGCGTTCCTGACATCAGGCCAAACCTGCTGTTGAACTTCCTCAATAATGTTTAAATCCAACTTGCCTATTTCTTGTATAAGAGTATCAGGTAAGATGCGCCGCATGGCTACTGCACGTGCCCGCCTCTCTTCTAAAGGTGCATCGTCCAAAAAAGGCGTAAGGATTCGCATTTAAAATTTCGTGAGCAAATTGCGAGGGGCTTGGTGTATCGATAGCAAGATACTGGATTTCGCCTTTTTATTTTCTTTAAAACATCAATCAAACCATCCAGATCGAGTGCTTCGGTTAACGCATCTTTCAATGCTTCATTAATCAAAGGATGGTCTGGTAATTCAATGTCGCGTCCACCAAGATTGTCTTGACAAGCAGCTGCATCAGGGAAAACGGCAGCTAGTAAATCATCGGCTGAGCATTTCAAGCATGTTATTAAAGGTTTCACGTGCTAAGGATTTATAAGGAAAAGCGTGTTTTACCATCGCAAATAAATCATCTTCTCGCCAGTCGTCAGTAGCGCAACTTGCAACAATTTGTTGCGCTAAAATATCGAGGGGTTCCTTAGGAATAATCAACTGATCGAGGTCGCCGTCTTTGATAGCATTGACCAAGGCTGCACATTCTAATAACTCGTCGCGAGTAGTGGCAAAAATTCGTCCTTTAGAAATCGCACCATGCCAATGACCTGCGCGCCCTACGCGCTGTAACATGACTGCAATTGAACGTGGCGAACCTAATTGACATACCAAATCAACCGTACCAATATCAATACCTAATTCCAAAGATGCTGTGGCGACAAGTGCCTTTAGTTGCCCGTTTTTTAATTTGGTTTCGGCGGTTAGCCGTAATTTTCTAGATAGACTTCCATGGTGGGCGGCAACTTGCTCTTGACCCAGCCGCTCTGTCAGATGATGAGCAACTCTTTCGGCTACTCGGCGGGTATTGGCAAAAATTAGAGTGGAACGATTTGTTGGCGAGTTCTGCA
>NZ_CALJ01000171.1 GCF_000308315.1 Legionella tunisiensis
TAATGCGAGAGTTAGCGAGATAGTTTATCGTAAAACAGAATAGGGAAATGAAAATGCGAGAACCCGTTAAAGTTCGCTTTGCAACTCCGCAAGATATTGATTTTATTTATGATTCTTTAGTTGAATTAGTAAAGGAAGCTCACTTAGAGAAGCGATTTTCGCAAACAAAAATTCCCTGTTCCGAATGATTTTTTAAATAATTCTGCTGTTGAGGTTTTAATTGGTCAAGCTAGAAATAAGCCCGTTGGATTAGCCTTATTTTCAATGACTAACCGTAATTTTATGTTGTTCAATGGCCCAGGTATTTATTTACATGATTTATTTGTCAATGAGCGTTATAGAAGAATGGGTATTGCTACTGCTTTGATAAATCAATTAAAAATAGCCAAGGAAAGACAATGCTCTCGTATTGATGGGGTATTATTAACTGACAATAAAGAAGGAAAGGAATTCTATAAAAGTCTGCGATGTGCCGAACCAGTAGACTATATTCAATACATGAGAATTAATCATGATGAGTTAGGTTTATTATGATTTGCCTAAACTCAATGACTTGATGAATCAATATTTTATTGATTTTCGTACCTCCGTAATTGCGCTGCCATTCCAGATATAATCATAATGTCCTGCCTGCACTGGAATGGTTAAGGCTGGTGGTCTGAAGATTGCCAGACATTTTGCATTATCAGTTCTTACGCTTGGGTAGATTAAACCCCATTCATTGCGTTGTTTTATTTCACGGCCCAATTCTTGGCTTTTTCCATAAGATTTAATATCGGGTACTAAATAATCCTGATAGCGACTGTGACAGAGATCAATTAAGCTTTTAGTGACATGCGCAGTATATTCCCTCATTTGGACTATACAGGGTGGTTCTTTTGATGCAGCTAAAAAAACTTCGCGATGAAATTTAGTTTCGGCAATAGCTGTTCTGGTTGAGTCGCCAGCATAATAAATACCATAAGAAGTACCATCACTGAAGCGCGAGACGCCGAAATGTGTAAAGGCGGCCATTAGTGGAGTTGACCCTGCCCCACCGACCCAATCTTCTTTGGCTACCAAAGAGATATAGCCGTATTCTGTTGTTAAACGATCATTCGTAAGTCCTTCCAAATAGGCAATCTGCTCTAATTCCTCTGGCGATTCGGCCCAATCAAAAAAGCTCACTGGTGGATATCTGGAGGGAACCAGGC
>NZ_CALJ01000170.1 GCF_000308315.1 Legionella tunisiensis
CTATTCCTTGGATAATGAACTGGAATTAGCTATCACGCTTGCAAGAAAAGCGGGACAAATCGTACGCGACATCCGTACAAAGGGCTATAAGATTCAAGAAAAAGCTGAACAACAGGGCCCTGTTACGGAAGCAGATCAAGCAGTCAGCGATTTATTGCTGCAAGAAATTAAACAAGCGTTTCCTCATGATCTTCTTATCTCGGAAGAAGCTCCTTTACCTTCTAAATCTAATCCATCAAGTCGTATATGGTTTATCGATCCTATTGATGGAACGAAAGAATTTATTGCTAATAACGATGGTTGGGCAGTCATGATAGGTTTGGCAATTGATGCTTATCCTTGTTTGGGTGTAGTTTACCAACCTGATTTAGATCGTCTCTATTATGCAACAAAAGGACGTGGCGCTTTCTTAATAAAATCTCAAGAGACTAAGCGCATCAAAGTAAGTAGTACATCAGAGCCAAGCCAGGCGGTTTTAATCCAGTCTTATAGCTCCCATAATAAAAAGACGGAACAGTTAATCACGCAATTGGGGATCAGTAAAACACTAAAACAAGGGTCAATAGGACTCAAGCTGGGAGTGATCGCTGAAGGAAAGGCGGATCTCTACTTTAACTTTTCAGGCTATTGCCATTTATGGGATCTTTGTGCGCCCGAAATCATACTTCAAGAAGCAGGAGGAGGGGTTCTTCTCTCTTCAGGAAAGAATATCGTCTATAATCTTGACGCAATCATGATTAAAGAAAAATTTTTAGCTGCGAATAATGAGTTATTAATCTCACTATCGCGATTTATAAAATAATTTCATCTTTTATAAAGAAAAAATTGCTCATCCTTCCTGGTTACTCGACAGAATAATTTTTGGCTTCAATATAGACAGTGGTAGCGACCAGGCCTTGTTCATTTTCCAATTCAACAAAACGCACTCTGTCTCCTACCTCCAGTTTTTCAAAATCATAACCTATCACGCTGTGACTGGTGAAACGGATTTGGCGGCCATCAGGTGTTTCTATGTAGCCGTAGTCAGCTGGTGGGGCGATTTCATTAACACGTCCGTAACATGCAGGTTCGTGATGTTTGATTTCACCACGCTGTTTACCGATATGGCTTTGTAGTTGTCTTTTAATAGCATTAAAGGCATCTCGAATGGCTACATAGACATCTTCATGAGCATGATTTTGTGTGGGTTCCCGGCTAGCTACAAGTTCAGCATTAGGTACGCTAAGGTCAATACGAACATGATAAAGCTTACCTTTGTGATGATGGTGGTGAGGGGATTCAATCGTCACATTACAATTGATGATATGATCAAAATAGCGCTCTAGTTTTTCGGCCAGTTGGTTAACTTTATTTTCAACAGCGGGGGATGGATTCATATTGCGAAATATTACACGAACAGGAAATTTCATTACGTAACCCTCCTGTATGATTGAGACAAATTATGAGTGCATCTAATTTTAAATGATAGTCAAGAAAACTTATATTTGCCAATGAAGCTAAAGGTACATTGT
>NZ_CALJ01000169.1 GCF_000308315.1 Legionella tunisiensis
ATAAGGACCAACTAAATTTTTTTTGCCGACCAAGAAGTGGGTCGCCAATAACAATTTGTTTAATAAACAAATTTTTAAAAATTTCCCAATAACAACGCCGGCGAGAAAAATTAAAATATAAACAAATAGCATTCTGATCTTCTCTTAACAGTTCTTCTTGCAGAGTTAAAAATTCTTGATAATCTTTTTCAGTCCAACTAGCGAGTGAAAAAATTTATCAAAATAATAAAGAGAAATACCCAATCGAGTTTTCAATGTTTTAGCAAATCTCGCTTTACCGCTGCCTGGCCGACCGAGGAGCATAATGCGATTAGGCAAATTGGTTGGCCGCTCTAATCCCATTAATTGGTATTTTTTCTTGTTGAGTGTAATGGTTGTAAAAACTTGAAAACCGAGTTTTTTATAACAATGGATGGCTTTGTAGTTGTCAGTTTCAGGGTCTACGACAATTTCAGTAGCCGAGGGACAATATTGGTTGATGAATTGAGTTAAGATGGGTGTTGACCAACCCTGACCCAAAAAATTAGGGTTACCGATAAACATATCAACACCAACGCAGGGTGAGCTCGTGACGTATTTCCAAAAGGGGTGTTTGCTATTAATGATGTAGCGCTGTATATAACCCGCTTGTTGTCCATCAATCAGGATAATAAAACGCATAACAGCATCATTTTTCAAATAATGTTGTTTAACCTGTTTCTGCTTGCGATGACCCTCATCCCAAAACTCACGAATATGAGGTAATTGGAGCCAACTATGTACAATGGGTATGTCTCTGGATCTCAATGGTTTAAATAATATCATTCTGCAAATCGTTGGATTATCAAATGGCTGCGATTATAAACTGCCATTTGATTTTAGCGATATTAATCTGCTCAATAAATTAAGTAGACGCTGTAATTTATTGCAATGTATTTTTAAAGCAATACATTCACCGATTAGAAGCAAACCACCTCAGGTGAGGGTTAGAAAGACATGCTTGCCTGGTAAAGACTATCTTCTTTTTGGTGGGCTTTTGAATTAGTGTCTTCTGAATTTATTGCTTCAACGAGTTGGCGCCCGCTATTTACTCCACCAGTAAGCACTCCAACTGTGGTTTGTAGCAGGTTCCTGGATAAATAGCCTGAATTGAAAATAGTTTCCAATGTCCTTGTAATGAGAGAAATTATTGTGACAGCAGTATTGATGGCATTGATAATCAAAGCACCAGCTTCATATATGAGGCCGCCAAGGACTCGAGGAGTTGCTTTTGTGGGGTTGTTAAAAATGGCTTCAAAAAATAACAAAGCACCGACTATGATGCGTCCAACGCCCATAAAACATTTCAAAGCATTGGTGAAAGGATAAAAAACGGAGGTAGTATGATAACCAACCGTGTAGTAAGGTTGAGTTACTGTATCATATTCAAGTCCGAGTAATTCGGTTGCCTTTGTTAGTTCCTTTTTGGCATTAAAATAAAAAAGATGCGTTGTAGTTGGCCATTCTGCTCCTTGCCTAATAAGTTTTGATGAGATCCTTATAAATATGGGTACAACATTACATGCTAGAATATTAGATAATTACACTAAAAGCGATGTTACATCATTTTTTGGTGATGGTTCTATGGAAACTAATTTTAACTATGCTAGTAAAACGCCATATCCCGCTCGAAAAGAAGCAATGAGTTGTCAACCCATACCTGAAGGCTACAATCCGATTTTTACGCAATTGTTGGCACGTCATGGTTCACGGGGTTTATCCAGTAATAAATATGATGAGCTTACGCTACAGATTTGGCAGCAGGCGAGGAAAGAAAAGGTACTGACTAAACTTGGAGAGTTATTGGCTGCGGATATCCAAGCGCTGACTAAGGCCACTTTAGAAGTGGGCTATGGTAATTTGAGCCAGTTGGGTAAACAGGAACAGGAAGCGTTAGGTGAGCGTTTGGTAACACGACAAGCGCAACTATTTAGTTTGGCTCAAACTAAAAATCAGCGTATTGAAATAGTAACCTCAGGTAAGGCGCGTGCAGAAGTAAGTGCGGACTATTTTATGCGAGGCATGTTGGCTATTTCACCAACTCTCCATACTTTATTCAATCCGTTATACCAAGACAGCAAGCAGTTATATTTTCATAAAATTGATGAAAACAGTGCTTATCAAAACTATATTCATCACGATCCAGCACTCTTAAAAACGCTGGATAAGATTAAAAATCAACCCCAAAGCCATAAGATAGCACATGCTGTTTTAGAACGACTGTATACCAAAAGTTTTGTTGAGCGATTGGCAAAAAATAGTTATTCATTTCAAAGTAGAGAAACGAGGAAAGTACGTAGCCCAAATGCAATTGATGCTGCTATAGCCCTTTATAATCTTTACTGCATTATACCTGCCATGCAAAAAGAAGGGGTATGGCATTTTGAGCGCTATATTCATGATTCTGAAGCTCTTTGGTTTGCATATCTTAAAGATGCCCGAGATTTTTATCGCAAGGGCCCGGGTTTTAAGAATCAAACAATAACTTATCAAATCGCTAAAACTCTTCAAGATGACTTTTTTACCCAGGTGGATGAGGTGATTTCTGGGAACAGCAATAAAGTTGCTAAATTGCGTTTTGCTCATGCTGAAACGGTTATTCCCTGGGTTGTTCTCATGCAAATTCCAGGCTATTGCCAAGCAGTCGAACCAGAAGAAATTTATTCTTATGCAAATAACCCCTGGCGTGGTGAATTCGTATCACCTTTCACGGCGAATATTCAATGGGATGTTTATAAAAATGACAAAAATCACCTGATTATTCGTCAATTATATAATGAAAAACAGATTGCTTTTAAAACCGATTGTCATCCCATCGCGCCAGGTAGTTTGTACTATGATTATCAAACCTTGCTAACATGTTACCGAAAATAATCTTGCTTATATCGTTAATGAGTGTTAACTAGACTCGTTGCGAGATTGCAACAATTCCTGCATTTGCTTAGGAAGAATGGATCGCGCTTTTTTAGTCAGAAAGGCTTCATGTTTTTGCCATAAGGTACCTAAGTAAATAATGAGCAAGCCAATTAAGGTAAGTGCAGTGGGGAAGAATATACTGTCTTTAAAGACTTGTGAGGCCAGATGGCCCAGGTAGAAACCGCAACCTATAGCACCAAAGATAACAAAAACTTTTCTTACCAGAATAACACCTATACCAATCATAATGAGATTGATACATAAATAGATGAACTTAGTGAGTTCATTGTCAGAGCTTTGAGACGTCATTCCTCCCCAAAAAGCCATAACCCCAAAAATATATAACCAGAATGCATAGTCGGCAGAATAACGTGATTCCAAATCAACCCAAAATGCAATGAGAATAGTGAAGAGTCCTAAATACATAGAGACATTTGCGACTAACGTAAAACTTGCATTCTCTCCGGCAATCATCACGGCGAGATCCATTGACATGTACCAAAGTGTTACCGCTACCGGCATAATCATAAACGGATAACGGTAGATCCATGCTAAAATAATTCCCACTATGAGAGTGCCTAACTCCATAAAAATCCAATGCCATTTAATATAACTATGATAATTGCGATAAACAGTATCATCCGGCCACCAACCCATCCCTATTTGCAAGCCATAAATAGCTAATGGTGTTAGACAGACAACAAACGTAGCACAAATGCCAGCCGGAATACGGTAACCTTTGTTTTCGAAGACAGAAGATAGATATAAACCGACTATGGCATAAACTAAGGAGAGATAAAAAATTCCCCAACCACCAAAGGTTTCCCATCCTAAATTCATAAATAAAGTCATTGCCCCGATAGCAATTAAGCCACCCAGGTAATACAAAACATTCGTGAAATTAAAATTTGGACTTTGTTCAGGCTGATTTTTAATAAAATCTAATAAGGCATCAGCTTGTTTATTATTAATTATTTTTGCTTCAACAGCTTTATTCAAAACAGCACGTGAAATTTTCATTGCTTTCCCCAACTCAGGTTGTTAACTGGACTCGGGTTTGTTTTGCCTTTCCTAAAGTATAGTTCAGTGAACGTATAATTAGCGTAGTAAGTTACGGCGAAGTTAAATGTGGCTCTATTCTTGACGCATGAAATGTTATAATAGGCAATTCATTAAATTTTTCATTAAGTTAACTAGCATTTGCGGGAATGGTTTTCAACAGTTAATAGGTACCTAACAAAAATGATTGAGCAAGAAAAAAATTTCCTCGATTATTATCCCTGGATGTATTTCGTGGAATAACCATTGCCCTAATGATAGTGGTTAATTGTCCTGGCAATAACAGCACTTATAGTTGGCTTGAGCATTCTGCTTGGAATGGTTGTACCTTGGCTGATCTGGTTTTTCCTTTTTTCGTTTTTTATTGTCGGTGTTGCCTCTGTGTTTAGTTTATCTAAAGCACGTACACAGGGCCGTTCTTTACAGCAGTTACTACCTAAAATTATAAAGCGGACTATTCTGATTTTTTAATTGGCTTGTTTCTTAATGCGTTTCCTTACCATTTTGATTTCGCCACAATTCGAGTATTTGGTGTTTTGCAGCGCATTGCCATTTGTTATTTCTTTGCTGCTTTTATTTTAACCACACGGCCAAAAACGCAACTGATTATAACGCTTATCTTATTACTGAGTTATTGGTGGTTCATGGCTTTTTGGCCAGTACCAGGGTATGGCGCTAATCATTTGGCTCCACAAGCTAATCTTGCTGCTTACGTGGATCGCTTGTTTTTTTCTTCATCTCATTTATATGGCAAAGTATATGATCCGGAAGGCTTGTTAAGTACCCTACCTGCGATTGCTACTGCTTTATTGGGTAATCTCACCGGTATAGGATTATTAACTACCACCAGTCAACAGAAAAAATTGGCCGTGATGAGTATGGTTGGTATCAGCGCGTTGATTATTGGTTGGTTATGGGGATTATGGTTTCCGATTAATAAGGCTCTTTGGACAAGTTCTTATGTTTTACGGACAGGAGGTTGGGCACTCTTGGTCTTGGCATTTTGTTATTGGACAATTGAAATCAAAGGGTGGAAAAGAGGATATAAACCGTTTGAAATTTTTGGTGCCAATGCAATGGCTGCCTATGTTTTGCATATCTTCTTCTTAAAAGTACAATTGATGGTTACGATTCCTAATCAAGATGGTTCTCCTGGAAATTTACGTTCCTTTATTACTGAACATTTATTTGGCTGGGCATCTCCACCTAATGCTTCTCTGCTATATGCCTTAAGCTATACTTTTTTCTGGTTAGTGATTCTTACCATTCTTTATCGTAAGAAAATATACATTCGAATTTAGCGTATAAAATTACGGGCCAGTAAAACAATTTTTTCTACGGCAACTAGGATCTTAATGGTATATACAATGCCGATCTCGTAGAAATTGTCGTTATAACCTAATTCTTCATAATATTTTTTTGAAAAGATTGATTTTTACTTGAAAAAATAATCATAAATGCTGCCGAATAATTCGGAATTTAAGCATGCAATTATAACGACCATCTATAACAGTAACAATGCTGTTGATTAAACCATTATTATAATTTTTAGTCATTTTTGTTTAATTTTTTGTGTAAAACATATCATATAATGAATAATATCTGCTTCTTTAAGTTAAATTTTTATGGGAAATTGCTGTTGCATAGCTAATGTAATTTTCAATAAATAATTTATTATTTTAGCTTATACCAGTAAAGACAAGTGAGTAAACTTATGAAG
>NZ_CALJ01000168.1 GCF_000308315.1 Legionella tunisiensis
TGTTTAACAGGGTATATACTTAATTTTAGAGTGTTTCTAATACGCTTTGGCTAGATGGGGGGAGAGCAATGATTAATCCATTTAAATATCAGCCCAAAGGGGATAAAAAAATACAGATTATTTTAATGAATATCGCATGAAAATATATGAACGCCGCCAAGCTGTTGGTTTGAAGGATTTATATGGGGACATTTGTGGAGTCGTTGTACAGGTACAAACCGGTGACGCCATTAGTTATCTAAATGAACTATATATCATGACCCCCTATCGTTATGCCGTTAGTTATATTAGTGCAACACACAAAATTTATTTTCTTGTTAATACCCCAGATAGTCCCATTTTTATTGTACTGGAACCTCTGGATCCAAATTTCAAAGATGATATTACCCGTATTAATAAAATGTATCCTAATGGAAGAGAAAAGTATAATGCTCGTTATGTCGGAGAAATATTTAAAACGAAAGACAAAGATGAGACTCGTAAAATTTTAAGATCACAGGATTTTCATTTTCATGATGCCGACATGACTGAGAATAAATTTTATTGTAATGAACATTTTTATTTTACTCGTCTATCAGATTATTGCTTCAATAGCACAGGTTATACTGACGGTGATATTTTTGATTTTGATCGCCTCAATTTAGGACAACGATTTTATTTAACCAAACAGGAAAAGAAACGTTTAGATCAAGCGGAACAATTTAGCCTTGATAAAGGCATTAAGCCTTTGCTTAAAGGGATTGATCATATGGCAACGCGAATTTTAGCTGGCGAGCGCGAGGATGCAATTTTAGAATTCCTTTGCTTATCTAATTATTATTTCTGGGGTGCCTATAATATTAGTGATATGAACTCATCAACCAATGTCAATCGTGTAGCTCATGGGCAGGATATTCAATCACCTGCTAAGGTATTTACTGCCAATAATACCCCTTTTATGGTGAATTCCTTTAAAGGCCTCCCTATGCCTACTGAGAATTTTGTCAGAAACTATGGGCGACGCATGCATCATATTGCCATCGAGGTAGCAGATGGCGATCATAGTTCGGGTAAAAAGAATATCGATTATGTCATTGAGATTTTGCGTGACGAAGCCAATATTGAGTTTTTAGCAAAGATTTTTGGGGCATGTAAGGACGAGCCTGATTTAAAACAAATATTTTCTAAGCATTCTAAATATTCAATCTTGATCACAGAATATGTTGAGCGTTGTCATGGTTTTGATGGCTTTTTACTAAAGAGAATGTAGCTGCTTTAACTGAAGCAGCAAGCCTGGATGAAACAGTGAACATGCATAATAAAAAGCATGGCCTGATTGGTGATTGATCGGGGCAACATTGTTTTTATTGTATGAGAGGCATTATGAACATTGCCTGGCTTACAGATATTCATTTAAATTTTTAGATAGTAATGCCCGTCATCTATTCTATAAAGCGCTTATTCATAGCGGTGCCGATCGAATTATTATTAGCGGTGATATTGCTGAAGCACCTACTGTTAACAGTGTCTTGCTAGAGATGCGCGACGTGTTAGCTAAACCCATTTATTTTGTCCTTGGAAATCATGATTATTATCATGGGCGCATTGCTAACGTTCGTGCACAAATGCAACACTTGACGAATCAGGAACCATTGCTGTTTTGGCTGGCAGCTGCTGGGCCGCTTTTACTGGAAAAAGACATTTATTTATTGGGACAAGATGGGTGGGCGGATGGGCGATTTGGCGATTATTACAGCAGCTCAATTATAATGAATGATAGCAGAATGATTGAGGATTTATTTCAGAAAAACTGTCTAGGTAAAACTGAGCTTTTAGTAAAAATGCAAGAGTTGGCTGATAATGATGCACAGCAATTAAAAGAAAATCTGAGAGCGGCAATTACCAAGCATGCTGAGCGTATGATTATTGTAACTCATGTACCTCCTTTCCAGGAAAGCACCTTGCTTGGAGAAAAAAGAAATACCATTGATTTCCTTCCTTTTTATACCTCAAAAGCAACTGGTCAGGTATTAATCACAATCGCTGAGGAATATACTCAGCTTGATTTTTTAGTATTGTGTGGACATATCCATAGTAAAACTAACTATCAACCTCGCCATAATTTAACAGTTAAGACAGGCCAGGCAGAGTACTATAATCCGGCTATTCAAACAATTTTTATATTGTAATCAAGTAGAAGAAGCTGCGCGATTTCGAGCGCGCAGCGTTTATGAGGATTATTTATAGGTGAAAGAAACCATAGAGAATAGCTGAGATAGCTATTAGCCCCATAAGACTAATAAAAGTATTCTGAAGTGGTTGCCGGTATTTTTTCATTGCTGGTACTTTAGCAATGGCATACATGGGCATTAAGAAAAGTATGATAGCAATGACTGGTCCACCAAGCGTCTCAATCATACCTAGGATACTCGGGTTAATTGTAGCAACAACCCAGCAAGTGATGATGATGAATATTTCAATCAATCGATGTACTTTCTTGCTGCAGACACTGATGTGGCGAACACGTAGAGATTTAACAATTAAGCCATGTAAACCTTCGCTGGCACCAAGATAGTGCCCCAGGAATGATTTGGCAATCGCAATGAACGCAATCATCGGAGCGATATAAGCAATGACGGGTGTATGAAAGTGGTTAGCCAAATAAGACAAAATAGAAATATTTTGTTGTTTTGCTAAAGCTAAGTCCTGTGGTGATAGACTGAAGACACAGCTAAATACAAAAAACATGACTGTGGTTACCATCATGATATGGCTATATTTCAGAATCCATGAACTTTTCTCATCGGCTTTTTCCCCATATCGTTGCTTTTGATTAACGGCAAAAGACGAAATAATAGGGGAGTGGTTAAAAGAAAATACCATAACCGGAATGATGAGCCATAGGGTCATGAGTGAGCCATGCGATTCACCATTTATTGTGCTGCTGTGTTGCAGGATAGCGTCGTTCCAGTGAGGAATTAGATAAATAGAGAGTAAAAGTAAAATACTCACAAAAGGGTAAACTAACAGGCTCATGGATTTTACAATCATTTGCTGACCAAAACGGACAATAGCCATCAAACTCAAAATTAGAATAATTGCTAACAGTGCACGTGGCGGCGCATTCATACCCAATTGATTGACGATGAAGCTTGCGGCGGTATTGGTAATGGCCACGCTATACATGAGCAAAATTGGATAGATGGCAAAGAAATAAAGCAAGGTAAGCACTTGCCCAGCAGCACGACCAAAATGTTCATCAACCACTGCTGTAATGTCAGTTTTTGCTGAGGAACCAGAAAGTACAAAACGGCATAGAGCTTGGTGAGAAAAATAAGTCATGGGAAATGCAAGCAAAACCATAATGAGCAATGGCCAAATACCATTTAATCCGGCATCTATGGGAAGAAAAAGGGTTCCGGCACCAATTGCTGTACCATAAAGACTTAGCATCCATACAGTATCTTGCTTTTGCCATGCCGAAAATTGGCTTTCTTTTTCTGGTATGACCACAGAAATGTCATTTAGAGACATAAAAAACATCCTCGTTTATTGCTATGAATTAAAGTAGTTCATGGCCCGGTTAAGTATTTTTCCAATATAATATGTATTTTTTTATACAAAAACCCCACCATGTTATCTAAAGGTATTAGATAAATCAAGACGTAGAATTTTTCGTCATCTTTGAACTTAAAAGAAAATCACTCTTGTAGCTGTAGAGGGTGTCTGTTGTTAAGCGCAAAAAATAGAGACTATATTCCCACATATTTATTTTAAATTTTTGAGCTAAGCTTTTAGCAGAAATTTTATTTTTTGTGATTCTTGCCAAAATATATAAAGATTTTATTGTGGTAGGTATATTAGAGATTTATTGAAAGAACTTTCAAGAGACTCCCATGTTGATAAGAGATGAAGCAATTCAGCTTCTGCAAAAGCAAAGGTACATGCAGGTCCCCTTTGCAATAAAACAGAATGTTCTGGAAGAGGCCGTTATTGCTTTTTTCAAATTTTTAGAAGAGCCAGATTCAGTTAAAAATTATATTGATTTTACTATTGCTCCAATACATCGTAGAGGAGATGTAGGTTTTAAACATCGTGATCCTAATGATCATCTTTATAACGACAGCAAGGATTTTTTCATTTCCATCCCGCTTTATTTAAACGCTATAGGGATTTTTTAAAAGCCCATCCCGTAGTTCTGGATTTTGTAATGAAGGCCAAACCCATATGGGAGTTAGTTTATAAAACAGTGCATGGTATCTTGCAGGTTTTTGAGAAGCGATTTCCTGGGACTATGGATAAAGTTTTTGCTACCGACGATGTTCATATCCTGCTGCGTTTCCTCCGCTATAATTGGCAAGAATCTGGAAAATATCTGGCTAAACCTCATTTTGATGCGGGTTCTTTTACTTTGGCAATTGCCGAAAGCTCCCCTGGCCTAAGAATTGGTAGTTGTCCTGATGATTTGAAGCTTGTGGAACATAAAGATGAGCATGCAGTATTTATGCTAGCAAGTAATTTCAAGCAAATTATGAGTACCAATGAATTTTCAGCAGGTTGGCATGATGTGGTTCAATTGGATGAAGCACTGATAGGCAAACCTTATGCGCGATGGGCTATTGTCGCTTTTATTGAGGCTCATGGGGTGAAAGCGTTGCCGCGGTCAGAAACGCATAAATGACATCTCAATGAGGAGATGCAATAGGGCGTATTTCTATCCTTATTGTGCTGCTCTAAAGAGCGTTTAATCCAGCATTAATATATCTTTGCCAAAGCGTTCCAATTCTTTTTCAGACTGCAACTCAATAAAATTTGCATGCGGATATTTGGCTCTTAAGGTATCCAAAATGAATGAACACGTTTTTCATAATCCCACATGGATTTTAATAAGTCGTATAACTTCGTATAATGTATGCTATACGAAGTTATTAC
>NZ_CALJ01000167.1 GCF_000308315.1 Legionella tunisiensis
CAAAAATATGGATTTCAAACAAGCGGCTAGTATTCCCTTAGCGGCAATGACCGCATTACAAGCATTAAGAGATAAAGGTGCTGTTAAGGCTAATGATCGTGTATTAATTTTAGGGGCTTCTGGTGGAGTTGGCATGTTTGCGGTGCAAATAGCCAAATTGTTGGGCGCACAAGTTACCGCGGTTTGTAGTACTGCGAATGTGGCCTTTGTGCAATTATGGGGAGCTAATAAGGTTATTGATTATAAAGAAAATTTCCCTTTGGTAAGCGATGAAAAATACGATGTGATTTTTGATTGTGTAGCGGCTTATAGTTACTCCCAATCTAAGAAATGTTTAACCAAGTATGGTATTTATATTGCTACCCTGCCCAGTCTATCATTGATTTTTTAATAGCATTATCAGCAAATTTACCCGGCAAAAGGCAAAGATTATTTTACTGCAAAAAATAAGAAAGACCTGGACATGATTACGCAATTTATTGAAGATAATAAATTAAAAACCCATATAGACAGTGAGTTTAATTTGCAAGATGTTGGTTTGGCTCATCAACGTAGTGAAAGTCATCGAGCTGTGGGGAAGATAATCATTAATATAAGTAATGATTCTGAGACACCATCATAAGAATTTAAAGCAAGTTTATTTTCACTCAGCAACCAAGTATTTAATAAACCAGGCTTTAGCCAATTGGGCTACCTCAGCGAGCGTGCCTGGCTCTTCAAATAAATGGGTAGCTCCAGGAATTAATTCCAATTTTTTTGTGCAATTCATTTGGGCCATAGCACGCTGATTCAGATTAATAACAATTTCATCATTACTACCTACAATTAGTAATGTGGGTGCTTTGATAAGACTCAATGATTCTTTAGCCAAATCGGGTCTTCCACCACGTGAGACAATAGCTTTTACGCTGTCTAGCTTGCTTGCGGCAGCAACAATAGCTGCGCCTCCCCCTGTACTGGCTCCAAAATAACCAATAGGTAAGTGATAAACAGAAATATTCTTTAAACACCAGTTGGTTACGTCCACCAAGCGGCTAGCCAAAAAAGGTATATTAAAGCGAAACTCCATTGTTGTTACGTCAATTGCATCTTCATCAGGAGTTAGTAAATTAAATAACAAAGTAGCAATCTTACCCTTATGTAAAACATCGGCAACATATTGGTTACGTACACTATGTAGATTAGAGCCACTGCCATGAGCAAATAACACAAGACCTCGGGATTCCTTAGGTATATATAAGAGCCCTTCAAGGTAAATCTCCGCACTTGGAATAATGACAGGATGTTCCGTATCTACTATGAAGTTATTCATGACGGACTCCTGCAATGGAGGAAGAGGTGCTCTCCTCGTTTTTTTGACTTGCTTTTAATAAATCGGACACCTCACTATCCGTGGTTTGAGAAAAATCATCATACCACAAACCAACAGCATAAAAATTGAGTGGTTTCAGTGAACAGACAATTTTATTAACCAGTGCACTCATTTCGTTATAAGTACTAAGAGCTATTACAGGCACTGCCAGGATAATGGCTGCGGGTTTACGTTGAAGGATCGCTTTAATAGCTGCTCGCATGGTTGCCCCTGTGGCAATACCATCATCAACAAGAATAACTGTTTTTCCTTGTAAATTAGGGAATGGTCGGTTATCACGGTAGCTTATTTCACGACGTTTTAATTCTTCTTGTTCAGCGTGTAAAGTCAGCTCAATAGCTGATTGAGATATGTGGAGATCATCGATAATCTCTTCATTAAAAATGGTTGTACCTCCTGTTGCAATGGCCCCCATAGCCAATTCTTCATGCCCAGGAACACCCAGTTTACGTACAATAAAAACATCAAGGGGAAGTGTTAAGGCTTTTGCAATTTCATACCCAACAGGAACACCTCCACGCGGTAAGGCTAAGACAATCACATCTGGTTTATTTGCATACTCTTTCAGTTGGGCGGCTATAATTTTTCCCGCTTCGTATCTATCATTAAATTTTTCCATAGTGAATTGCTCCATTTCCCAAGCACTATCCTTATTAACTGTCTAGAGGGCCGTATTGGATATTTTTGATGATTCTATGCAATTTATTATCAATTATTTCACCATTGATATCGCTGAAATTCTCTCGTGCTTGGTTATGCATCCAACTAATTAATTTTTCAATATTATCCCCGTGATTTTTAATTGTTTTTCCATCTTCAAAATATATTTTTGCCGTGTATTTGTACTTCATTTGTTAGTTTTTAATTAAATCTTATGCTTTAATTTTAGCAGATGCTAAGTTATCTGTTATTGACAACAAAAAATTATTTTTTTAGAAAAACATGGAGAATTTTTATAGGAAATTTTATGAGAATTAATCAATTCAAAAAGGAACGTCTTACTCTTCTTCTGGGATTGTTAGTTTTATTGTGGTCTCAGGTTGTTGTTGGGGCAATAAACGAAGATAGGATGACTTTTAAAAAATTATTTACTGATTGGACCACTGCGTTTAATAATCGTGAACTGGCTAAATCTTGTTATTTATTTTCTGTTAATGTTGTTGCAAATTATCGAGGAGTAAAGAGGAAAAATTATACAAATATATGTAATGGTTTTAAAAAGATTTTTACTGATGATTCACGCAAATATCATTACCATTTTAAATTACATGAAATTTATCAGTCTAGATTTTTAGCCGCAGTGCGAATTACCTGGTATTTAAAAGTAACCAATAAAGATGGTAGGGTAACCTATGTTCAGGATGAAGGCTTGGATATCTTGGAAAAAACAGCAAAGGTGAGTGGAAAATTATTAATTATCTAGGGTATCCCATCGGAAATTTAGAGGAATAAAATTATTTTAATCTGCTTTTTAAAACAAGAGACCTTTATTTCGAATGGTTTCTATGTTCATCAAAATGGTGTACGAAACAATTTAAGCCGAGCACGAGCATACTCACAGACACAGCTGGTTCTTTGCTAGTTTT
>NZ_CALJ01000166.1 GCF_000308315.1 Legionella tunisiensis
GTTTTTCCTAAACTAGAGCCTACAGCAGCTTTTCCTACCACTGCACAGAGGATGGATATCTATAAGTGCCATGCTTTAACGCTTGCGCTTCATGCTATTCAAAATTGTTTAGATAGGGTAAAAAATTGCGATAAAAAGAAATTACTCATTTGGTTACCGTCAGTTGTACTGGCATGTATGCGCCGGGAATTGATATCGAAATTGTGCAGCAGTTGGGGTTGAATTCGTCTACAAATCGGATGGCCATTAATTTTATGGGATGTTATGGTGCTTTTAATGGCATGAAAGCAGCAGATGCAATTTGTCGTGCGCAACCAGGTGCAAAAGTATTAGTGGTTTGTATTGAGTTATGCTCGATTCATTTTCAAAAAGATCTTGCTACTAAAAATATCATTTCAAATGCTATTTTTGCTGATGGTGCTGCCGCAATCTTAATTGAAACTAAACCACAAAATCAGACCTACATGAGCCTGGAATCTTTTTATTGTGATTTAATTCCACAGACTAAGCAGGAAATGGCATGGCATATCGCTGATCATGGTTTTGATATCGTTCTAAGCGCTTATGTTCCAGCGGTTATAAAAATCTGGGATTGCCAGCTTTATGGAGAAATTACTCCGCCATTCAACTTGGTCTGCTAAAGACATTGATTATTATGCCATTCATCCTGGCGGTCTTAAAATTCTGCAAGCCTGTGAAGATGCTTTACAGATTAGCGCGGATGACAACCGTCATTCTTATGAGGTTTTACGGAAATATGGCAACATGTCTTCTGCTACCGTTTTATTTGTTTTAAAAAGTATTTGGGATAGCTTAGGGAAACAGGATAACAATAAGTCAATCTTTAGTTGTGCTTTTGGACCAGGATTAACTTTGGAGTCGGTACTCTTAAAGACACACTATATCTAGAGAAAGACTATCCTGTCTGCAAGCAAATAAGCTACCCAGCTGCGATGCGCTAATATCAAGCACTCAAGCTAGCGAAATATAATAGTCCCTGGTATTTAACTTAAACCAGGTATATCAGCGGGAAAAAATTCGTTTTCGTCGCTATCTTGCGGGATATTAAGCTTATTTAACAGATCGGGAGTAATTTCACTCATTGCTTTATTTGCACAGGCAAAATAAGTTAAGAATTTCGAATTTTTCAATAGCACAAGGCCGCTGACAGTCCAGCCTTTACCGATACCTTCATAAAGTAGATAATCATAAACCTGGTTTTTGAAGCGTAAGTAGATTCCGCCTCCGCCGCTAAACATTTGGGAGCGTCCCTGAAAAGCTTTGTTAGCGAGTACAGTCTGATTCGCTGGATAAGTCAATTCAACCGCCTCTTTATTACCGAAACGATATTGAATATAACCGCTAGTAGCAGATAATTTCCTAGAAGCACATAAAGAAATTATTTTGTTCTGTTTTGTACTACAGGAAAATAGAATGGTTTCCTCTTTCTGACAAAGACTGCTATTGCTTGCCACAGCGTTCATCATAAAACAGCCTAAGAAGAGGGATAAGCAGGTTTTATTATTTTTCATGATTCATTCATTTGGTAGTTTTGTAACACTATAAGCCTTTAGTATAAGAATTGCAGCCACTAAATTTGTCTGATGAAAAATCTTAAAAAATGATATTCTTTACACAAAAACGTGATTGGATAAGCGAGTTTTAATGGTGTATTTTCAAAAGATTGATGTAAATAAATTTCTAACTGAATATTGGCAAAAAAACCATTGCTGATTCGCCAGGCACTGCCCGATTTTGTTAATGCACTCACAGCCGATGAGTTAGCCGGCTTGTCAATGGAAGAAGAGATAGAAAGTCGTCTTGTTTTTGAAACACCGGGAAAGGCGCCTCATTGGCATTTAAAGCGAGGACCGTTTGCGGCGAAAGATTTTAAAAAACTACCTTCAACACATTGGACTTTACTTGTTCAAGGTGTGGATCGTTTTATTCCAGAAGTTGCTTTGATGCTTGATTATTTTAATTTCATTCCTCAATGGCGGGTGGATGATGTCATGATTAGTTATGCTGTTGAGCATGGCAGTGTTGGTCCGCATTATGACAACTATGATGTCTTCTTATATCAGGCAAAAGGAAAAAGAAAATGGTCGTTAACGACCAAAAATTGTCACGCCGATAATTATTTACCCGGCATTGAATTACGTATTATGCAACAGTTCCTAACGGAGGAAGAATATACTCTTGAAGAAGGGGATATGCTCTATCTTCCTCCTCATGTTGGTCATTATGGTATAGCGGTTGGCGCTGATTGCATGACGTATTCTTTTGGATATCGTAGTTATCAAGGTCAAGAGTTATTAGATAGCTTTGTAGATTATTTAGCAGAAAAAGAGCCATCTCGTCTTTTATATCAAGATCCTGATTGGACTGCTAATCAAGGTTCAGCGGAAATACCAAAGCAAGCTTGGCTAAATGCAAAAAAGTTATTGCAAGAAGTTATAGCTGATGAAAGCCATTTACAACACTGGTTTGGCCGTTTCGTTACTCATTTGGATCAACAGGCTGAAATGCTATTACCGATGCCTTTGATGGAGGAGGAAATGATTGATACCGGCCTTTTTGCCAAACAGCTTGCTAAAGGTGAAGGGATGATTCGTAATGCATCTTGTCGCTTTGCTTATCAGATAAACTCTCAAGAGTCTTGTCTTAACTTATTTATAAATGGCGATGAATGGCCTAGCAATGATGTTTCGCCTGATTTAATCAAACTGGTTAGTAACCATCGTTTATTAACTAATATAGCACTTCTTCCCTTTCTTAATCGACAACAGGATCTGGCGTTTTTATTTGAATTATGGCGATTGCAGTGGTTTGAGTTGATTGATTAACTATGAGTGAGGGGGGAATGCGATTTTCAGCTGTTTTATGGACTCCGAATAGTGGATAAATTTTGGTACAGACTTTGCACGTTAGTAATATCCGTAAACTAGGGTCGGGGGATTAGCAATGTGGAAAAAATACCTGAGCATGTTTCGAAAGAAATCTCTTTTGTGTTTTGCCATACTGGGAAGCATCGTTAGCAATTCAAGTTTTGCTGAAGTCCGAGAAATAGCCATTACTATTGATGATTTGCCTTTTGTTGGCTCAGCAAATGGTAAGGCCTCTAATTTACAGCGAGAACATGATCGTTTTATGAAAATTCTGCAAACCTTGCTGGATAAAAATGTTCCGGCTACTGGGTTTGTGATTGCTGGTTCAATTGAAAAGGGGCAATGGGAACTTTTAGAGCAATTCCAACAAGCTGGTTTTATTTTAGGGAATCATACTTATTCTCATCGAAGTTTAAATAGCGTCAGCGCCGAAAAATACATCGAGGATGTAGATAAGGCAGATAAAATTTTAACACCATTAATGACGACACAGAAATATTTCCGTTATCCCTACCTGGCCGAAAGTAAAGGGGATAAAAAACAGAAGGTCTATGATTACCTTGCTGAACATCAATATATTATTGCACCGGTAACGATTGATAGTAAGGATTTTCTATTTAATAGTCAGTTATTTGCTATTCCCTATCGTTTACGAGAGCAAAATTTAAATCGCCTTAAACAAAGATATCTCGCCTATATTTGGAGTCAAACAGTAAGAGCAGAAAATAAAGCAAAAAAACTTAATGGCGACAAGCCAGTTAAGCAAATATTGTTAATTCATGCCAATTTGATTAATAGCTATTGCTTAGGGGATATCATTGATTTATATCAGCAACATGGATATCGCTTTATCAGCTTAGCTGAAGCATTGGAGGGGACTGCTCCTGCACTCTCTACGCCACCAGAAGCACCAACTGAAGAAGCTTTTGAAATGATTTTTCAAGATAGTGTTCTTAATAGTCTGTTTCAGAAATACAAATCTTGATTGTTTTTTGATAAAAATGGAATTGTCTTAGTCATCTCTTAGGACAATTCTTTTTTCGAATTGAGTCACAGTATGGCGTGGTAGAAGCAACCAGTAATGACCAGCATTTTTCATATGGCCGGCAATGAAAGTTGCTTGTTTACCTGCTCCCCAATAAACATCGCCACGTACTATTCCGCGAATTGCGCCACCAGTATCTTGGGCAATCATTAAGCGTTGAAATACTTTTTTATCATCATGATGCTTATCTGGTCTGGTGGTATTTAGCCAGATTGGAGCACCCAGGGGGATATATTTGCGGTCAATCGCCAGAGAGTAACCCGCGGTCAACGCAACGCCTTGGGCACCGTAGGCCGCGTTTTGTTTTAAGTCCTGGAAGAAAACAAAGGATTTATTTTCATTTAAAACAGCATCAATTTCTTCAGGATGTGCTTTAAGATAGCGCTTGATTCCTTGCATCGAAGCATTATCTTTGGTCATGATCCCTTTATCAATTAACACGCGTGCTATCGACGTATAGGGGGCGCCATTCTGGCCTGCATAACCAACATACATACGTTTGCCGTCAGGCAGTTGGACAATGCCTGAACCTTGAATTTCTAAAAAACCCTGTCAATGGGATCATCAATCCAAACTAAAACTTCGGCTTTGTCAGCGATAGCTCCTTTATTGATTTCTTTACGTGTGTAGTAAGGGACCACGGTGTTTTTTCTAATCGCCCAATAATCCGCCGATTTTTTAAGCTTGGATCAAAGGGAGCTAAGTTAATTGTAATCAGGTCGGACGGTAAACTATAAATAGGTATATTGTATTGCTTGGTTTTCGTTAAGCTTCCGTGGAGTAATGGCATGTAGTAGCCGGTAAATAAACCCCTCACAGGCTCACTATTGGAAAATTCGACGACTGTAAACCATTTTGGAAAAATTTTTGTGCTCTTGCCTTTGAACTAGAGGTAATCGACAAGGCCTCTTGGCAAGCTGGGTGCCAATCCCCCGCTTTTAGCTCAATATGTTGACTACCAACTGATTGCTCAGGATCTTGCTTTAAAAAGGTACGACAGGAAACCTGAAAAGTTAGCAGTGATTTTCTGACATTCGTTGTTTCCCAACCAGGCAATTGGGTAAAAGGGATTTGTTTTAACACGACGGCTGTTTGTTCTTGCTGAGGCCAGAACCACCATCCAGCAAAAAGACGCAGTGCAAGTAAACTAACAAAAAGTGCTGTGTATAAGAATTTTTGTTTCATAACTGGATAAATTTTACACTAAACGAGATTAAATGCAACATTTATTTCAAGGGTTAGGATAAGCATGGCACATATTACGTTATCAAAACAAGGGGTTACACCCTTTGAAAAACTTTTAGGTCACTTACCTGAAATTTCTGTCCAATGGCAACAACTTGAGATGGCTTTCTTCCAAAGTAATATTTTTGATGCTGATTTTCTTGAGCAAGTTAGGCGTGCTTTAGCTTTTAACAACGTTTGCCAGTATTGTATGGCTAAGGCAGGACCGGCAGATAAAGATCCTGCGTCAAGTAAATTTAAATTGGCAGCAGCACTTCGTCTGACAAATAAATTTGCTTTGGATCATTGATCCATTGAACAAGAATAAGCAATCTAATTTTTATACAGGATAATTTTAAAAACGAGACGAAAAGAAATCACACACGGGCCGTTTTAGGATTAGTGGCCATGATGAGCTCTTCCTATGTCTAGATTCCCCTCTGCCTTGTTTGTATAATTATAATTCTTTATGGATGAAATTTTTATCTATTATGAAATTTATTTCCCCTCAACCTTAGGTTAACAATAACTTTTTGTTGTTTGGGTTTTGACATAAAGAATAGATAGAAGGGTGGACGAATAAGGTAAATAGGGTTCCTATATTTATGCCGCCAACAATAAAATGCGCATAATCACTTTTACATTACATTCTGTAAGTATCAATGTGTAAAAATTAAGTTTTATAATAAGTATTTTTTAAAACATAATAAATGGGGCCTAAGATCACACCGTAGATAAGATGGCCCACTAAAGAAAGTTTATTGTTTTCAAATCCAGCAAAACTCCATTGTGCTAGTAATGGAATACCAGTTGACAAATGGGGTTGCAAAGTCATTGGACCCAGTATCCACATACCAATACTAAATAAAAGTCCCCACATAACTGCACTTAACCATGAATTAATTAAGGAGCCTAACAGGAGAACAAAAGCGATTCCAGCGAGTAGGCTAATGCAAAGGTGTACAAAAAAGCCACCTAGTCTCGTAGGTATACCAATAATATTTCCAAGGTCTTCAGTCATCCCGCTCATTAGTAGAAAGAAAGCAAAAAAAGCCCTGCGACCAGACCTGCGAGTATGCCATTGTTAATGGCTCTGAGATTACCCATCTAAAGATTCCTGTTACTTATTCTAGGAGCTGTTTTCATTTCTGCTATTAGGCAGAAGCTTATTAAGTTAGCGAAGGGTAAACAACCCTTATACTTATCATTTCATTTTCGCATTATTTAATTTTTTAGTTTTTTACCATGCTTAAATTCTGTTTTTTGTTTCTTCATGAGGCAATAAATTGTAGAGAGCAGCCTTGCTTCGTTCATCGATAGGTTGCAGTCACAAAGAGTTTTTTAAGGCTTCCTGGCCTTGCTCGTACCCTATTTTATACTTTCGTTGATAGTGATGGGGACTCCCTTAGGTTTAAGGGAGTGCACTTTTTATTAGCAAGTTCTTGTGCGAGGCTTAAGAGGGCGCTATCTTAACGTTTAGTAGTATGCTTAAGCATGCTTTTCTTTCTATTTATAAAGGATTTTATAGAGAGTTAGATGAAAATGCCTTAATAATATTATTTCAGGAATAGTGTTAATTTTCTTCTATCCAAATTCGATGACACCTTAAGGAGAAAGCGATGTGGTCAAAAGAGGCGTTAACTAAGGGAATGGAGGCCTGTCCAATTATTTTCGCTGCGCTTGATACGATGTTGGTGGAAAATAGAATGGACATCAACCAAGCAAGAGCGAAGGTTAGCAAAGCAGTATGGCTAATTCGAGAAAGCTCAATATCTGACTTACTAGTAGTTTCTTATTTTGATCAAAAAAAGCAGCAATATATCCACATTAATATTGGGAGAGTGAAAGGAAGGTGGGGATTTGCTCCGGTCGGTGACGCGGACATCCAGGTCTTTAAAAGACAAATTGAAGCCTCCTTTAAAGAAAATATGATTGAAGACGGTGCGGTCAAACTTGCTCATTTTCTTGCAGAGTATGATTTTTGATCTCACGAAAATATTAAGGCCAAAGCCAATAGAGGCGACCCAAAACTTACAATATATAAATTACACGCTTAGTGAGGAGATGACACAAGAATATTGTGAAGTTTACTAATGTTTTCTTACAGTCTACGTTCCACTTTATGTGCTGGAGCCAGTGATCTAGGAAAATGATAAAAGTTCTACAATTATTCCATCACACTGAATCTTATGCATAAAGTGGGGGCGTAGGCTGTGAAAAATTTTGTGGGGAGCTCTGGCTTCGTTCGCTGGACTGATAATTAAGATTTAGGTAGATGCATTTTTACTGTGCCAGCCAGCTTGATATTGCGTTATGTTGTGCCAAATCAAGCAGAGCGGGAGCATGTCCGGCGTCTTCTACCTCCAGGACCTCAATATCAGGATGGATTCGGCGCATCTTTTTTATGTGTTCAGGAAGTAGAAGATCGGAATGGCGACCATGGATCACCATGACAGGGCATTTAATTTCTTGCCAGATAGACCAAAGATCAATATCAAAATAAAATACCTTCTAAACGCTTTGTGGGGGATTGGACAGAAATTCTTTTTAAGAAATGACCATGCCATTTCACATCTTTAATACCGGGATCCAATTTAACTACATAAATGCCAGGTGAGCGTTCTTCAATACTATGCTCAGTGAATTCTTCCCATTGCTCCTCACTCAAAGCACCAAAGGTAGCATAGATAGTTTTGAAATATTCTTTAGCGTGCTCCTTACTCAAGAACTCCGGATCTTTACCCGCATATTTGGATAATCGCCAAAGAGCATGGACAGGTATCTGTGGGCCAACATCATTCATGATTAGACGGCGAATAGGTGAGTTAGGCAGGGCAGCCATCATCATGCCGATTAGGCCACCCATTGAGGTGCCAATCC
>NZ_CALJ01000165.1 GCF_000308315.1 Legionella tunisiensis
GCAGAATAACTAATACCAATACTTACTTAAAGTGTGAAAATCTGCAATACACGGGCTCTTTCAAAATACGGGGCGCGTTCAATAAATTGCTTTTGTTAAGTTCATCACAACAACAGCAGGGGCTTGTTACTGCTTCGTCTGGAAATCATGGGGCTGCGGTTGCTTTTGGTCTTCATAAATTACATCTTCCCGGCATGGTTTTTGTTCCAGAAAATACTTCTTGTACAAAGATAGAGAATATTCGTAATTACGATGCAGTCCTGGAGTTTTATGCTACCGATTGCATGCAAACTGAAATGTATGCTCGTCATTATGCCGAGCAACACAACATGATTTATATTTCGCCTTACAATGATCCACAAGTCATTGCTGGTCAAGGAACAATTGCTACGGAATTAGTTCGTCAATTAGATAAGATTGATGTGGTTTTGGTTCCCATTGGCGGCGGCGGGTTAATCGCTGGGATTGCTAGTTATTTGAAAGTTGTTTCACCAAAAACAAAAATTTATGGTTGCTTACCAAAGAATTCTCCTGTTATGGCTGAATCCATAAAAGCAGGACAAATTATAGATTTGGAAACCATAGCAACCCTTTCTGACGCAACAGCGGGTGGGATTGAACCAGATGCCATCACCTTTGAAATTTGCGAAAAATTGGTTGATGACTACATTCTGGTATCTGAAGAAGAAATGAAAGACGCGATTATTACCCTCATTAAAACGCAGCATCTTTTAATTGAAGGGGCAGCGGCTGTTGCTCTAGCTGCCCTTATCAAAAATGCCGAGCAATTTCATGCCAAAAATGTAGTGGTTATTCTAAGTGGTGGAAATATCAGCCTAGAGACCTTGAAGAAGGTATTTGATTAATATAAATGAAAATCATTACGTTGGCTGAGATAAAAGAATTACTTCATGGAGTGAATCTTATTCCCAAACTGAAAGAAGGTTTTATTGCTTATTCAATGGGAAATACCGTGATGCCACCGGTAGGGGAGTTGTGCTTTATTAGGCCACCAGGTGATGTGCATATCAAATATGGTTATATAACCGGTGATGAATTTTATGTGGTAAAAATAGCTTCAGGATTTTATGAAAATCCTAAATTAAACCTTCCTTCCAGTCATGGACTCATGTTGCTTTTTAGCCAAAAAACGGGCGTTTTGGAGGCTATTCATCCTTGATGAAGGGTATTTAACGGATATACGAACAGCAGTTGCGGGTGCAATTGCTGCCAAATACCTTGCCCCACGAATTGTTAATAGAATTGGAATCGTTGGTACAGGGACACAAGCGAGGTTACAACTTTATTTTTTGCAACAAATTATCTCCTGTAAAGATATCGTTGTATGGGGAAGAGATTGGACTAAGTTGTTAGAATTTCAAAATCAGGTGCAAAATGAAATCTGTCGAATCGAGATCACACAATCGATGGATGTATTAGCAAATAGTTGCAATCTCATTGTTACAACAACACCATCCTTTGTACCAATCCTTTTTGCAAATCAAATTAGAAAAGGTACTCATATTACTGCAGTTGGAGCTGATACACCGCTAAAACAAGAATTGGATGAAAACATCTTTGCTGCAGCAGAACTAATTGTGACTGATAGTATTTCGCAGAGTATTAAACGTGGTGATGCAGCGCATGCATTACGTAAAAAAATCATTACTAAAATGCAATTGATTGAGTTAGGAGCAATTATTGCTGGTCTGAAAAAGGACGTAGTAATGATCAGCAAATAACGATTGCTGATTTAACAGGCCTAGCGGTACAAGATTTACAGATTGCGAAGGCTGTTTATGAAAGAGCAATTAAAAACTCAGGGAGTTGATAAATTATTCTCTGTTTTTGTCGGAAGTATATAAAGCGCCAAATAAGTTAATAATTGAAAACCACCTTGTACCATGTGGTTTTCCTCCAGATCGAACTTCATGACTAGCTGGTCAGCGAGGAAAAAGCCAACCAGTAGCTAAGTGAGATAATAAATGCTATATCTGCCCTTTGTCTCCAGCATGCCGTTGGTTGATTCAAACCAGTACACGCCCAGCCAAAGGCGAGGGTAGAAATTAGTGACCACAGCAGAATTCCCGCGAAGCAAAGTGGAGGGAGCCAAAAAGGGGGATTGTACATCTTTAATGAGTCGACAAGAAAAGGATAGTTGGTATCTGGTGCCCAGCTTTTTTGTAATAAACCAAGGTGTGCCAGCAGGCCTACGATATCTGTCCAGAGCGCTATCAACCACCAAATAGCCCAAAAAACAATAATTATTTTTTTAAAAAACTCTGTGTTGGGATTTTTGTAAAAGCATAGTAAATAAATCAGCCATTTAATGATAGCAAGTTTATCTTGATTTGATTGAACTGTCTTCTCTTTGCAAAGAACGGATTATGATTGCGACATAAAAAATTGCGTCCTTTTTAAAAATAAGTATCATTAATCTTGATCACCAGAGGGAGTGATAGATTGAAAGGATTTCTAAATAATACAAAGCAATTAAGTAAGATTAGTTTTTTTACTGGTCTTTTAAGCGTCTCTTCTTCAGTTCATGCTGCTTTCCCTGTTTTTCCTCAAGGTCAGATTGAGTGGTCAGCTAATGCCCGTTTATCCGGGTTACAGACTAGTAATTCCATAGTAGTTAGGGGGGATTGATTTTAATGCCCTATAATAATTAACCCCATACGATTTCCATAAGCAAGCTATTTTATTTGGAATGAATGTGAAAGTGTAATTTCGTTGAATGAAGGTTGATAAGATGCATAAATATATCATGACGAACATATCCGTGCTTAGATGAATTAATTTTTTGGCTTAAATAATGAAACCAATTCGTGCTTTTTTGCTCTTGCCATACCCCAATCGACTCGGCATTTATTGGCAGAAGTGCTGACTTCAGCGCAGACCTATGTTCCTGTTACTGCAGTGCATTGGATGCATAGTGAAAACTTGCATATCACTCTACAATTTATGCCAGAGCTTCATCTTAAGGATATTGCACAACTTATTGAAAATGTTCGTAGTAGCTTAACCAATACACCTTCGTTTTATTTAGAATTGAAGGCTATGGAGTTTTTTCCGACGCCAACGCATCCGCGAATTATTTCTTTAGCAGTAGAACCAAGTGATTGTTTAACTCAACTGTCTGTAGCGATTGGTCAAGGAATCAAGGCAACCAATTACCCTGTTGAAGCCCGCGCGTTTCGGGGACATCTAACACTAGGTCGTTTACGGCGCGTTCATCATCAATCTTTTTCCTTGGAGCAAATTGAAATACCGGTTATTCCCAAGATATGGATTGATGAGATTTGTTTATTTGAAAGCAAACCAGGTAAGGAGCACTCTAATTATATTCCTTTAGCTCATCTTAATTTGAATAAACGCTGAATGATATGAGCATTATTCAAATTTTTGGAGGCGTTACTTTTACTTTGCAGATTAAAAAAGATAAATAATCACGCAATAAATAAAAAGTGGTTTGATAAGAAAATTAAAAACTAGAATTAACTGTAAAAAAGATCGTTTGAATGCCAGAGAATATGGCAGAGAGTAAGGAGATCGAGGTTTTGGTAGGGTTTGATATATAAAAACAGTGTAATCTGTTTAATGATGAAAATAGCTACTACACTGCAAAAAATTGCAATAAGATGCCTTAAGGCGAACAGCAGATCAAAATTTTTTTGTCCATAGCCTCTGGTTAGCGATTCAACTTATTTCTTTACAACTAATTCAGAAAGTAGGGCTTTGTCAAAACCTTGCAATGGTTTGCCGCTAATAGTTAGATATAGGGCACAATTAAAAATAGTATTAAAGGCTTTACTAATAATGATCCATAAAACAAGCAAACCGAGAATGATTGGTATATTGACTGGTAAGGATTGATTTGTTTCCTGAAAAAGATAGGCGACCAAGTAGAATATACCAATAATTGCTGCAACAAACAAAAACAAGATGAAATTTGCAGAGATCAACTTTCGCCAACCTTTACCAATGAGTTTAATTGAGTGTTTGAAAGCTGTAATCGGTCCCATGTTCTCAACAATCATAATCGGCAAAACGAAATAAGTAGTAATGGCCCAAGAAAAGCCAAAAATGGCTGAAAGAATATCAGCAACAATATCATGTGTTCGTTCTAAAGCATTAAGCAGTGCACATACTGTGGCGCTAATGAAGGTCCATTGCAGTAAAGGGCCAGTCTTTTTTAAAGTAAGAAAGAGGGCACGGAAAACGGTCATTTTATTTCCTTGCATACGTTCGATAACGCAAGTAATGAGTGAGGCGTTAAAGTAAAGAATGATAAAGGACAATAAAAATAAAAAGCAATAAGCCAATAATCAGGATGGCTACATTGGTTTGGTAATATTGGAGTAATACATCTATCTCCAAAAATGAGGCGCCCACTAGAGAGGCAATAATCACGAGCATTGCAACTAAGCTAAGTATGGGTAAGATGATTAAGTCCGGATTTTTTTCAAAAACTGCATACAGCAGATTAAGAAATCCCAAGAGCTTTTAAGACGTTGCATTAGACTCATGTTACACTCTTGCCAACTAGATTTCTTGTAGTATAGCTTATTTGCATTGAGTAAAAATACTCGTTGCTAAGAGCAAGCTTTTACGACTATTTAACAACGGCTAATGCCCAGATAATTATCTGTTAATAAGGGACTTCATTATGCAATCTGCAATTACAGCAATAGGAACTGCCAATCCGCCTTATAAACGCAGCCAGAAAGAGATTGCTGAAATCATTGGTATTAGTCTAAAACTTAATCCCGTTAAAAAAGATTATTAAAAGCTATTTATAAATCATCCGGAATTGATGAGCGCTATAGTGTATTGAGTGATTATTGTAAGTATGCCGGGGGAGTTTGTTTTTTTTAACCGGGAAGTTAAACGTAACGGGTAAAGAAAACGGGATTAGTACGTTAGTTAACGTTACGGTTAGTAAAGTCGTAAAGTAAGT
>NZ_CALJ01000164.1 GCF_000308315.1 Legionella tunisiensis
TGATCTAGCCTGTATATTCATGTGGATTAGAGATCTCACTGGATTTAGTGAAGTGCTAGGGGGGAATCAGCGTGAAATTGGACCCAAGCATTCCTCTTTTCAACAGCTCGCTGCCAAGCAAAAAATGGTGCAGGGTATTTTAATTGCCCAGACAAGACCATTACCCTGGTTGCCTCCTGACATGCGAGATACTTATGAGAAAATAGCAGGAAAAAAAGATAGCGTGGTCTGTAATCCAACGGCTGTAGAAGAGAATAGTGAGTGCCCTGCTTTAATGAGAGAGAAAAGTACTGCTGATTTATCAAGATCCAATACTAAGAGAAAGCCTTGGTTTTGGCAGTCGGCGGTAGCTCCGGAAGAAACGCTTGCGTTGGAAGAAAGGGCAGTTTCTACCTGTTTTTTGAGCTCCAATTCAATTGTGGGAAATTAATAACAATTTCTTACACAACGAACAACGGTGCCATAGCGATTAACGTAACATTTCTTCTGGCAACGCACGCCATAGTAGGGACCCCTGCTAGGCCAATAAACCGGTCCTGGACGATAGTAATAACCAGGGCGATAGTAGCTAGGACCATAATAATAATATCGTGGGTAATTGCGATAAACTTGGAAATAGGCCAATTGCATGTTCTTTGTTGCGTTTGATGTTTGGTTTTGGATGGGAGCTGCATGCGAATCGGACGTATAAGCGGCCGTTAAAAACACTAAAGCAGAGACTATGAGTGCGGGCAACAAGCCAAGGTTTTTAACAGAGTTGCTGTTCATGTTACGGTCCTTAGTTCGTTAAGGCTATTTTAAATTATAGACAATATGGTATATTTTGATCAATTATTGTTTCTAATACACTCATTTTTGAATATTTAATGTTTCGTTATTGCGATCGGTTAATAGGTGGTAAATTGATAGATAGAAAATATACCTTTAGTTCGGCGATTTTAGGGTTTATCGCTGCTGTGCCGATGGCCTTAGCAACCACAGTTTTTTCACCGTCCTGTCCAAAAGAAATTGATGCGATGGAAACCTTGATGAACACTTATCCAGGTTGGAGTCAGATTGTTAGTAAAGGGAGTTATTATCTGAACAGCATTGCTTTTTATGCTGGTGATCCTAAGGATTTAGCGAATCTCAAACCTGATATAGCCAACAGGAAAATGGCCAAGTGGTCTTTCTCACCCAAGGATACTATTTATATCGTTTGCGCCTATAATCAAACGGCCATACAACTTGCTCAAGCTTTACCGGCAAAGATTACTCGTTGTGAAATAACGTTTGATCAAACGATTATGAGTGAGGGAGGCTTTATCCCTAAAAAGGTCACTTGTTACTAAGCGAAGTAATTTTGTCTAGTCACTAAGCAAGGTAAGTAATATTCACTAAAAACCCATTAGTATATAGATGATCTAGGGTCAAGCCCGTACTCACCGTTTGTCCCGGAGCTCGCGCAAGTTGGCTTTTCCCCCAATCAGCAAATTCATAGCCAATACCAATTTGCCAATTTGGAGTTAATGCTTTTTGTATGCCAGCACCAAGAGTATAAGTGAATGCTGTTTTGGTATGAGATACAAAGTCGGGCGTTGGTAACGCTTCAAAAATCGTCGGCATACTGGTGAAACGATAAGCTTCGTTAAATCCAACACCTATACTGCCACTAATCCAAGGGATAACAACATAACCTCTATCGGCCAAAATCTTAGCTTTCACAGCGATATGAGAGTGTTTTATGCGGTAGTTGTAAATGTAAATATTAAATTGCGGATCGGCATCATCCCATATGTAGCCTGACAACTGTGCATTTCCTGTCGTGACTATGGCAAGGCCAATTTGGCTTTGGAATTGGTCCTTATATAGCGATTTTTGTATTCCTACAAAAAGCTCACCCTCTGCTAAAGCATCTGTTGTCTTATTTTTACATAGGATTTTTCAATCTGGGGCGCGAGAAAAAAGTTTGTGTTCTACCGCCATTTTCCCATACAGGACCGCCACTCAGGCTGGCAACAAAGGATGAATAAATGGTAGAGGATAGATTGCTAAAAAGAGGTAGATTGTTAGCTGCATGAATTTCCTGTATTCCTAGGCCTGTGCAGAGTATTAACATGACACTCAATTTACTGTCATTTAATTTCATAAAACTCCTGTAATCATCTATCCGTTAGACCATTCATTCTATACCGTAAGGCAAGGTCGAATTATATAATAATAATCATAAGCTCAAAGAATTATAAAGGAATTTATAAAAATTAAGGCATAAGCGAAGGACATTCATCCAGAAAGGGGGATAAAATGTTTAATTATTTAGCTTAACAGCATAAAAAAGTTCAATGAGCAACAGTAATCATCAGGACTTTTGCTGGCATAGCTCATAGCCTATGCCTAAGCTTCCACGCTCCAAAGCTAATTAATGCAAAGAATAAGTATTCATTCATTGTACTGCTATTATTTTTTTGTTTCTAGAATAAGATTTTTGCTAGTATTTTAATGGTAAATTGAATATTTTTAAAAAATTAATCCTATAGAAGCGTGTTTTTAGAAAAAAGGCTAAAAACACGTCCTTATGTTAGAAATTGACAAATTACTAAGGGCTATTACCCGTATTAGGGGCTGACTCGCTTTCTATAGAGATTGGTTCGCTGCTTTTTTCTTGAATATAGTTATAATCAATCAACATATTCATTATATATTGGCAGATTTTTTTCCACACACTTCGTGTATCAAAAATACTTGAAGCATTATGGCTTGGGCAATCAATTTCAAGATCAAGCAGTTGAATACCATCTTGATTTAATAAGTAGGTTGTAGTTGTTTGAGCATGAAATTCGTCTGGTTTGGTAATTTCATCTTTTATCCCCAGGGAAGAAACCAGGCCTTTATACGTTTGTTGTTCCTTAATTAACCAACCATCGTCTGTGACAACTAAATCAATTTTGGTGATTGGGTCGAGCGCTCGAATTTCACCATGTTGAATGTTTTTTACACAAAAATTAGTCGCAAAAAGTAGACCTGCTTGATGAAAATGTGCGCAAGATTGATTAACTAAAGTCTCTTGTTCTTCCGGAGTCTGTTTGGGAAAATATTGTTTAAAAAAGGTTTGCAAGTCTTTTTCGGTATCAAAGCCCTTGTCTTCCCGCAGGATGGAAAGTTGAATACCATTAATATAAATAGGGCAGATTTCACCACTTGTGGCCCAGCGATCCCAATCACTGCGTGCCTGCTCAAACCGCCAGCTTGGACCAGCTGTATTTGCCTTTTTTCCATAAGCAAAAATACTTAAATTTTTATATTTCCAGTAAGTAGACATGGTTGCTTTATTGCCTTATTGATCTTTGATTGCATAAATTCTAACAAAATAAACTTAACTAAAAATTATTTTGTTGAAAAAAATAGTCAATGGTGGTTTTTTGCCAATAAACGATTAATGTACGCTATCGCTAAGGCTGAAAGAACTAAAGTCAGGTGAATAACTACCTGCCACATGACAGTATTGCTAGTTTGCTTGGTCGGGTCGATAAAGGTACGCAACAAATGGATTGAGGAAATTCCAATGAGTGCGAGCGCCAGTTTAATTTTCATGGCACCAGCATCTAGCTCATCCAGCCATTCGGGTTGGTCAGGATGATTGTGCAAATTCAATTTAGATACAAAAGTTTCATAGCCGCCCATAACCACCATAATGAGTAGATTTGCTATCATAACTACATCAATTAAATCCAATACACCTAACATGATTTGAATATCATTAAAGCCATTGATATGGATAATTAAATGAAATAACTCTTTGATAAAACGATAAACATAGGCGATTAAAATAAGCATGAGGCCAAAATACAAAGGGGTTTGTAGCCAACGGCCTACAAAAATTAGTCGGCTAATATTTTCTTTAATTTGTTCATGCTAAATCATTCTTCTGCTGAGAAACACAATGATTCTAATCAAGGATTGCAGTGTACTGTAATTTTTGCAAATAGAATAGGCAGTAAGCCCTTTTTAAGCGCATTAACCCTTTCTTTGTTTATGTTTAATAAAGCTCTGAAAGGCGCGCGGGGCGATAATTTCCAGCTATAGTTTATTTAGAGAGGCATTTGCTTTCAGGGAGAGGTTAATGGCTAAGAGGATATTAACAAACCTTAGGGCGTTGGCAGTTTTAATATTGATAAATGCCGTGAATGCATGGGCATCTTCACCACCGATACAACCACCAGGCGCCAGTTCACCGCAATCGTACAATCCTGGTACAGGTACCGACTTGTATACTATTAGCAATCAGGGGGGAAGTTTTGATACTACGCCAGTGGATCATACTGGTACTGAGAATGATGTTCACTATGAGTACAATCCGGTGCAATCAAAAGAATATCAAGGCAAGCAACCTATTCACAAAGGCTTTTGATAAGTGGATAAGGTGAAAATTGTCACTGATAGCATACCAAGCTCCAAATTAACATGCGTCCTGTCAAAAGATAAGAAATTATCGTTAATCTGTTGCCAATTTCTACAAGAAGCGATAAAAATGATTAAGGGAAGGGATTTTATTAGAGCCAACCATGCCAATCTATTATAAAGATAAACTACTAACCAAGTTTAAGGATAAAAAAGGTGGTAAAACCCATGGTGAGGTAGACGGTTTTTATCGTGATCCAGATGGAAATGAATTTTTCATTAAAAAACCGCAGGATCTTAAAGAGCTATTTACTGAATTATTCGCTGGCTTGTTGCTAAAAGAATTCATAACACGCGAATTGATTGATGAAATCTATCATGATTCCTTTATTTGCGCGGATCTGATTCAATTTGACGATAAGAGCTACGGCCTTATTCAGCCAAAAATTGTATTCAAGGAATTATTTAAAATTATTGGTACTGGTTACCGTGATGGTTCAGATCGGGATCCTTTGTGGGAAATGTTTTGTGGTCCTCAGTATTACTTATTACTCACACAATTAAGGCAGTATTTTGGTCTTGCTATCATTTTGATGTTTTCTTTACTGTTAGGTGATAACAGTGTACATAGTGGTAATGTCGTTTGTTTGGAAGTCATTGCTGCTCTTGCAATTGATTTTATTCAATTTGCACGCATTGATTGGGGGGCTGCCTTTCGTTATTTTGGTCATAAAAAAATAATGATGATCTTTTAGACCCATTTGAATACCAGGGATGGTTCAATCTCAAAGGCTATACAAAAGGTTATTTTCTAAATTACAAAAAAATCAAAGGGTTATTTCCAGCTATCGCAGAGCAGGCGAAAAATTTGCTGGGTAAAGTAGATGAGGAAATATTCGCCGATATGGTTGCTTGCGCATTACAACAGATGCCTCTTGATTTGTTGGATAATAAGACAAAAACAGAGCTGGCTAAGTATCTTTGTATCGAATCTTTTAACGTGGTAATTTTAGGTGCAGAAGGGAATTCGCAACAATTTTCTCGCGATTTAGCAGAAATATTACATACGCGGCTAACAAAAATGACAACTTTGCAGGATTTTGCCGTTGCTTCCGTTGAGTCAAGCTTATCGCAAATTACATTTTTGGAGAGTACACCCATAGCGATTGCTTTGCCGGTGAATCTGGTCACTCCTTTTGCTGAGCAGATGAAAATTTGGTTCAATATACTTTCTGCTTCTGATGAAAAGAGTATTTTCGATTTTAATACCGTAGAATTGGCCAAGCTGGTTAAACAGTTTAATAGCTTTTCTAACAGTTTATTACGGCAAGCTGAAACCTTAACGGAGATATTATTAATGGCTGATGAGGAAGGGGCTAAGCCTCCTCATAGAGCTGGCTATTTTCTCCGTTGTTTATTTACTATGGAAGATGATTTAACACCTCATTTCTCTTCCTGCACAGAGAAGCGAAGTTCCGATGTACAGCCCTATTGGCAGGCTGTTGAAATGGCATTAACGTATAGTTTTAATACAGTTGTTCTCATAAAAGTACTGCAAAATACCCAAAATTCAACCGAACTTGCTAAAGCATCAGCTGTTCATTTCCTTTTTGGTGCTTTAAAGGAATCTTTAGGATCCTTTGGCATCGCTTATCAATGTTTGATGCAAGAATTGCAAGATACACTATTGCTTATGACTGGAAAACAACTTGCTAAATGTTGTCTGGATGAGTCCGAATTTTCTAGCACGAGTTTATTAATTGGGGTCGTACTTAAAAATCAAGTGTTATGGCTACGAATGAATCAAGCATTGGATGAGGGCTATGAAGCATTCGATCAGGATAACGCTGGGTATGAAATTGTCAGATTGCGGCAATTTCACCAAGATTATATTTTGTTCTTAACGTTAGTTAGAGAATTGCCACTGATAAGTACATTTGATACGAAAGGCGTAGTTGTTAATAGGATCTCTGAACTCTTCGAAAAATTGCCTGAATCCTTACAAATAGAACTGGCACCTACCTTAACAAAAATTCAAGTTGACTTTAATGACTGGCAGCGACGACGGAGTATCGAGTTGGATGGGGTTGATAAATTAGGTGAAGAAAGCAACTCATCTTCAGAAATGAGCAGTACCTTATTGCCAACGGTGATGAGTAGTACTGTGGCTGCCCCTCCCATCAAGCAGGTAGGGGAAACTGTCGCAAGTAAATTGCTTTTTTTTCTCCCAGCTAAGATTGTTGATGGCTCACGGGCAGTTAACGAATCGTTCATTAAAAAGGAAGGAATATATCCATCGAGTAGTTGTCAATAAGGATTAAGAGATCCTGGACAAAGCATTGTCCGCATCACGGTAGCCCGCAGCAATTCGCTTTTGGATAGTATTGGGAGAAAAATCAAAAGGGGCATTTACCGTTTCTGGTTCGACATTCTCAATATATTTATAGTTGATAAGACGTTGGTAGCCTGGTAGTTGTCTAATAGGACTATTACCAGGGATGATTTTTTCAATTTCATCAATTGTCTCTATGTATTCATTGATTTTTTCAGTTAACTCTTTGTTAAACCTTATCTTATTGGAAAATTGGATTTCAAAAATTCTGTCAAAAACATCAATCATATTGCCAGGTATTTTGCCTTGGCTGGGAAAAAGATTGATGACAATAATTTGTTTTTCTACGGCAGGGTTTGGATCAAGACACTCCAAAACGGGGGATAAAGGTGTGTTGTCAAATAAACCGCCATCCCAATAGTGCTTATTCTTAATGGTTGTTATTGGAAACCCGGGAGGCAAGCTTCCGCTGGCTAAAACATGCAAGGGTGTTATTTCCGTGCGATCCTCGCCTTGATTAGTGAACGTTTTTACTTTTCCCGTTGCAACATCCGTTGCAGTAAGAATTAGCCGAATGGCGGTATTATTCACTTTTTTAAAATCTATGTACTTGTCTAATAATTGTTGTAGAGGCTTAGTGAAATAGAAACTTGTCCAATTAGACAGATTCCAATAGTCTGTGCGCAGATGGAAGAAGGATTGATTACCAAACAAGGCTAGATAAGAGGCTAATTTCTCGTTGAGCAAAGGAAAGGGAAAAACAGAGAGCTCTTCCCAAATTTCCCCAAGGGTCGAAATCGGTTCATCTCTGGCGCCAACCAATGCTATGGCATTAATGGCACCAATGGAAACCCCTGAAATAATATCTGGTGAGAATTTATGAGTCTCATAGAGGCGTTTTAAGGCGCCAAATTCATAAGCTCCTAATGCACCGCCTCCTTGCAGTACCATCCCTGTTTGTTTCATTGATATCCATTCTGTACAGCCAAATCTAATCTTAGTATAGATTATTTGAGAGGCTGTCGATCGTTCTACGCTCGAAAATCAAGAGCAGGTGCAGGTTAGGTGCTTTGCCCAACAGGCATTGTCATAGTGGGCATGTCGGACCAGGAGGGGCCGTCCTACATGGCTAGGGAAAAATGGCACCTTGATTTTTACCATGATTAGTATCCATATCATACTGTGTATCCCAGGTATTATGTTTGCTGATAATCTCTTTCGCTCTCATGTTAAGTTCTGTTTTCAACGCATTACAATTCGTCATAGCTGGGGCATTAAGCAAGGCTTGCTCAATTTCTATGGCTGCTTGTTTACCATTATTTCCATGACCTTCTTCATGTTTGACTAGATTGCCCAGATAAGTATTCCATTTGTTTTGTAAATAAGGGGTGCTGGTATTTTGATTGGTCCATTCAGGAAGAATACTCGTTACATTGACTGATACCTTAACATCTTTCACATAACAGGGATTTTGTGAAGGGTGGTTATAGTGCCAGTTAAAATTCCAAGTAACATACCAAATTGTTTGAGCATCGTAGTGATGGCCTTTAATGACTGGTCCCAACTCACCCATTTGTTCGCGTAAGGTTTGTTCTGTGTTGCCGCTGATTTGGTAGTAATTTTTTACTTCATTAATTGTATAGCTGGCAAAAGTCGGACTACTAAAAAAATAACAAGAAAGAAGAGAGGGGAATACGCTTCATAGTTAATCTCTTGAAAGATCAGGTAATCAAGCTTTGACGAATGTTACTACTATAACAAAAATCAGGGAGCACGCGTCAAATATGCGCTGCTATTTGCCAAAACTCATTTATTTGACAATTTAGTCTAATTTAGATTAAATTGTATTTTTGTCATTAGAATTATTTTATGAAAAAAGCAATTAAAGCCTTTTTACCTACCGCTGAGGCAATTCAACGACTCTTATATCCCTATGCTGAAGTGGTTATACACGATATGAAAGAAAATCGAATTGTGGCGATTTATCATCCTTTTTCTAAAAGAAGAGTAGGGGATTCTTCTTTACTAAGCGAAGAAGAAGAGATGGCAACCTTGTCTGATTGCATTGGTCCGTATGAAAAAATAAATTGGGACAGACGAAAGCTTAAGTCAGTAAGCAGTATTATCCGCGATGAAAAAAATCAAGCCGTTGGTATGTTATGTATTAATCTTGATATTTCAAAACTAGACCAAATCCAAGCGGTGATGGGCCAATTTATTAGTTGTGAGCAGTTGGTATCTCAGCCGATTCCCTTATTTAAAGAGGATTGGCAAGAACGTATGAATCATTACATTCATCATTATTTAGCGGAACATCACTTAAGTCTAGAAACGTTAAAACGTCAAGAAAAAAAGAGCTTATAGAGCATCTCCAGCAAGCCGGTGCTTTTACTGCCAAACATGCTGCGACCTACATTGCACAGATTCTCAATATTTCGCGGGCTACAGTTTATAACTATTTATCTGATCACTAGGCAGGGATCCATTATGTTTGATATTAAAAATGAAGTACTA
>NZ_CALJ01000163.1 GCF_000308315.1 Legionella tunisiensis
AAATAAAGGACCGGAAGTAGAAGAGCTTCCCGTCATTGTGTATGAAGAGGACAAACAGATAACAGAGCAATCCAAAGCGGTTAACTTGGATAAGTCAAGTCAACAAGAGTTATCATTTGTAAAATCAATTAGTGATTATTCAAGTAGTGAGACTCACTTACAGACTATCCTTAAACAAACTAAAGATTCAGACGCTAGTATCCCATCAATAGTCTCTGAGAGAGATTTATTAGCGTTGAGCTCTGAAGATAATGGAACGTTCGTAACAGAACAAAGCAACGACAAAAATCTGACAGCTATAATGCCTGCTATGATTAATCATCTAAATGTGCAAACTCCGACTGCTATGGCAGTGCCAGCGAAAGTGATTGAATTACCACAGAGCGTTATGAATCCCGAATGGGGCAATGAATTTAATCAACAGATTATTTGGGTGGGCCAACAAAAATTAAAAGCGCGACTATAAAATTAAATCCGCCAGAGTTAGGTCCATTGGAAGTCAGCATTAAAGTGGTTAAAGAAGCTGCTACTGTTAATATTACGACTCACTCGGTATCCGTGAGAGATTTGATTGAACAAGCCCTACCTCGGTTACGAGATATGATGGCTGAACAAGGTATCAATTTATCGCAGGTCAATATTGAGTCAAATAGTAATCATAGACAACAATCCCCACAATATGATGAAAAAATACGGTTTGATCATGATATTAATGATGAACAGGTACTTGCTACTACACCATTAACAGGTAGAATCAAGAAAAGCCTTATTGACTATTTCGCTTAAAGATCATTCTTCGCATTAGTATGAAATAATCAAATCTTAATTATGATTACCTATGGGGGTTGAGACATGGCAGTTCTGGAAAAGTCTAAAAATTATTTTCTTGATTGGTTTCAACAGAACGGTAATTTTCTTAACAAGAAGTTGTCTACAAAAGAATGGGACGAAAAAGCAAGCGAACCTGCTGTAAAAAAGCAATTGGAAACAATAAAAAAGCGCATACCGTATATAGATATATAGATAGCAAAATTATCTTACAACATGCAAGATTGGTCGATTATGTTTTAACAGAAGCTTTTAAAAAATTAAATGTTTCTGATTTTGAAAACCCTTCTGGTTTTGCACAGCTTGAAAAAGCTAGCCCAGAGGTTCTTAATTTTTTAAGGTAAGAAAAAACTTAGAAGATTTCATTCGTCAAAATATCTCCCAACATCATGATCAAGCCGCACAGCTTCAGGCTTTTCAACGATGGCTTACAATAGCAAAGATGTTACGTCAACAACGCTGTTATGAAGGAGTTAATGCAGTTGTTGGTGTGCTGATACAATTGGATATTCAATTGAAATTTGTGACTCATTTACCGAAAACTTACCAAAATCAATTTATAGAATTAGAAACACTCATTACACCTTTGAAAGCGTTCCAAGCTCTACGTGAGGAGCTTGCGAACGAGCGAAAACCACATGATCTAG
>NZ_CALJ01000162.1 GCF_000308315.1 Legionella tunisiensis
CACGTCTTGAATTTATAAATAAATATTGTGAACTCAAACAAAGTGCTGTCCTGGATGTTGGTTGTGGCGGGGGTATTTTATGCGAGGGTATGGCTGTCCAAGGTGCTAAAGTAACAGGCCTAGATGTTGAAGCAGAGGCAATTGAGACTGCCAAAGCGCATGCCAAAGAAAGCAAATTAGTCATTGATTACGTTTGTTGTCCTATCGAAGACTATGAGAGCCCGATGTTTGATGTGGTTACCTGTATGGAAATGTTGGAACATGTACAAGAACCACAGCTTGTGATTGAACATTGCGCTCGCTTGTTAAAGCCGGGAGGCTACCTCTTTTTATCTACCATCAATAGGACATTTAAAGCTTATACCACAGTGATTTTGGCAGCAGAGTATCTATTAGGATTATTGCCTAAACAAACACATGATTTTGATAAATTTATTAAACCTAGCGAAATGGTAAACATGATAAGAGCGGTTGGACTTGAATTCATTGATATGGCTGGTCTGTCGTATAATCCATTAAACCGTGTAGCAGGATTAAAGGATTCAGTCGATGTTAACTATTTAGTGTCTTGCTTCAAGCCTTGAGCTTTTTTATCCACATAACGTTGTTGGTAACGCTGGTGGGCATATTTGGCTTGTTCCTCTGTAACGACATCTACCTCATTGCCAAATAAATCAACACGAGCCGTGTTTGCTTTTTGGCAGTTTAAGTAAGCAGGCGATGAACTGTAATAGCTGAGCGCTTCACGTAAGGCTTTCTTACTGAAAGTAGGTGTATCCAAACGTTCGTAAAAATCGATAATATCGTCGAAAATACCAATTTGCAGTGGTTTAACTTGACTTCCCTTTTTAAAGAAAGCATTGGGGAAATGTTCTATTAACCAATCAATAATTTGCAATTTATCTTTTTTAACGCTTTCGTTTTGCCTATTCATAGTTACACTCTGAAGCAATTAAATCCCGATTAAACTATCATAAATAGTAGCATTAGCAAGGCAGTTTCGTGATTTAATCAGTAAAAATCCAATTTTTTACTACTAAAGAATAAAATTATCAGGCAGAAATGAGAATTCATTGGTGACCCTTTAATTGCTAGTTGTCTTGCATTACCCCAAGAGATTTCTCAATCTATAGTAAGAAATCGATGTTTCACTCAAAGAAATTATTCTTTATTTAAATATAACCACATGAATAATAATGATTTAATTTTATTTGGGAAATAAAATGTCTCTTTTGAATTATAATTGGTTGTCTTGCACAACAGAAAGCTAATTGCTAAATTTTGAATATGACTTCAACGGATTTGGGGTCTTCTAAAGGGAATTCTAATCATAGGGAAGTGATGATCAGGGACGATTTTTCAGGATAGGATGTCCTGAAAGGATGATTGCTAAAAGCCAGGGCTTAAAGAACCCTGGCTTTTGTTATTTATACTGATACATAGCCTGAATGCGAGAGATAGTAGCTATCAGGATAGTAAGCAAACACTACTGAACCACCTTTGATTGTGTTAATCACGGGCTTCGCTAGAGTTTTAGCGATAGATGGGCATCCCCAGCTGCGTCCTGCCCGTCCAGCTTTCTTAATGAAATCGGGTTCTACATACCATGCACCATGAATGACCACGCGTCTGTGATAGGCATTGTCGTTAAAACCTCTTTCCAGACCTTGCAGATTTAAAGAGTAGCCCTTAGAGCCTATGTAAGTATCGCGTGTAACATAGGTACCCAGGCTGGTTTCTTTACTAGAAAATTTGTTAGAAAAATGGTGAGGAGTATCCATTCCTGAGTTCTTGCCATGCGCTACGTAAGTATTATACAAAAGGCGTTCTTTATTGAGATCAAAAACCCACATCCGTTGTTTGTTGGAAGGTAAAGAATAATCAATAACAGTTAAAACAGGTTTTTTACGGCACCTTTGTCAGAGGCTTTTTTATAAGCAGTTAGAGCAAGCTTAAGAACATTTCTATTAAGTTTTGGGGCTTTTTGACTAAGATGTTGAACATGTTTGTTGACATCAAAGCCAGTTTTAATTCCATAGGGTGCAGTACCCGTAGTAGCGGTAGTGGAAAAGAAAGCCGCAGAAAGTATGCTTAATATAGTACTCATATTACTCCTTTTTTCTTGTTAACGCGCCTTGAAACAAGGTCTCAGAAAGATGGTGATTATATTTACAAGTAATGCAAATGTAAAATCACAAGGGAGATACTTGATCATTAGGGGTGAATATTAATCAATTCAGGGGGTTAACAAATAAATGGGCTAAATCAATTGGCCAATAATACATTAAATAGGACAAAATGTAAACCAAAGATGCGAATTTTCGCCTTATTGATAGTTCTATATTGGCTCAATTAGTATGTAATTAGATCGTTTTTTGTTTGTCTAACAGGCCTTTTCTATCCAAAATGGGCTGGAATTCAGCCCATTTTATTGTGTGATTGCAGCAGACGGATTTCAATTAGACGTATTCTGCATTATCATCGCTTGATATTTTTTGACCCGTTGGATTGGAGACAAATATGCTTGAGCGCTACTCAGCACAATTTCCTCAAGGTACTCGTGCGCAGATTAATAAGGCATATCGGATTGACGAATTAACCTTAATGACAGAGCTTATCGAAAAGGCGGCATTAAGTAGTGAGCAAATCGTTGCTATTCGTAATGCGGCAACCCATTTAGTTGAACAGGTTCGCGCTGAGCGTAAAAAGAGTACAGGGATTGATTCTTTTTTGACACAATATTCTCTTACCAGTGATGAAGGGATCGCGCTCATGTGCTTAGCGGAGGCATTATTGCGTGTGCCCGACAACGCTACCATCGACAGTTTAATAAAAGACAAACTTACAACAGCCGACTGGAAGTCACACCGAGGCCAAAGTGATTCTTTTTTGTTAATGCAACAACCTGGGCTTTGATGTTAACTGGTAAAGTTTTAACTCCCGAGCGTGCAGATTCCGTGTTAAGTAAGGCTTTATTTAAATTAATTAACCGCAGCGGTGAAGGGGTTGTGCGTAAGGCTGCCGATAAAGCAATGCGTATTATGAGTAAGCAATTTGTTACCGGCCGAACGATCAATGAAGCACTATCTCGATCAAAGAAAAAGGAGGCGATAGGATATCGCTATTCTTATGATATGTTAGGTGAGGCTGCACTCACTGCTGTCGATGCAGGTCGTTATTTTACTGCTTATAAGGATGCTATTGAAGCAATTGGGAATAGCGTAGATAAGCGTACTAATGTTTATCAGCGTGCGGGGATTTCGATAAAACTCTCTGCTTTACATCCGCGTTATCAAGAAGCAAAGCATGCGCGGGTTATGGAAGAGCTTTCTCCGAAGCTCTTGGCTCTTGCTCAATTGGCTAAACACTATGACATTGCGCTAACGATTGATGCTGAAGAATCAGAGCGCCTTGATTTATCTCTTGATGTTATTGAACGTGTTTTTAGTGATGATAGTTTGTATGGCTGGCATGGGTTTGGAATGGCGGTACAGTCGTATCAAAAACGAGCATTTTATTTGTTGGATTGGGTGGCTGCTTTGGCTCGAAGCAAACAACGACGAATGATGGTTCGTTTGATTAAGGGGGCTTATTGGGACAGTGAAATTAAAAAACACAAATGCAAGGGTTTTCTGAATACCCTGTATTTACCCGCAAAGTATTCACTGATGTTTCGTTTCAAGCCTGCGCTAAAAAATTATTGACGATGACCGATGCTATTTATCCGCAGTTCGCTACTCATAATGCCTATTCTGTTGCTATGATTTTAAATTTAGTTGGCGACTATCGTGATTTTGAATTTCAATGTCTGCATGGTATGGGTAACGAACTTTATGAACAGGTTGTTCCAGCAAACCGTCTTGGTATCCCATGCCGAATCTATGCGCCGGTTGGGAGTCACGAAGATTTATTACCCTATCTGGTTCGTCGTTTATTAGAAAATGGAGCAAATTCCTCTTTCGTAAATCGCATTGTTGATGAAAAGGCTCCAATCAGTACTTTGGTTGAAGATCCAGTAAGTAAAGCGAACCACTTACTTAGTAAGATAAACCAAAATATTCCTTTACCAGCTTCCATTTTTTACCAGAAAGAAAAAATTCCAGCGGTTTTGATTTTTCTGATCGAGAAGCCGTAGCATCCTTACAACAACTCTATACCAATATGGATCTGGCGCATTGGCAGGCCAAACCACTGATCGCTGGTAGACAGGGGGGAGAGCTTGATAGAAGTGTGACTTCGCCACAAAATCCAGGGCAATTGATTGGTAGAGTAAGTGACGCTACGTTACAGGATATTGACTGGGCATTGTCTCAGGCAGAACGAGCTTTTCCCGCGTGGTGTAATAGACCAGTGAGTGAACGTACTGCTTGCCTTGAACGCTTCGCCAATCTTTTAGAAGAAAATATGCCAGAATTGCTTGCTATGGCTTGTTTAGAGGCAGGTAAGACTTGGAGTGATGGGGTAGCAGAAGTGCGTGAGGCAGTAGATTTCTGCCGTTATTATGCCATGATGGCGGAAAAACTGATGGCTAAACCTACGCGTCTTCATGGCTATACAGGGGAATTAAATGAGCTTAGCTTGCATGGTCGAGGAGTTGTTTTATGTATTAGTCCATGGAACTTCCCTCTAGCTATCTTTACTGGCCAAGTTGTTGCTGCGTTGGTGACTGGGAATTCTGTGGTTGCCAAACCGGCTGAACAAACATCACTGATAGCTGCTTTTGCCGTGAAGCTGATGCATCAAGCCGGCATTCCAGTTGATGTGGTGCAGTTATTACCAGGTACTGGTGAAGCAGTGGGAGCGCCCTTGGTGGCGGGTCGTCGTATAAAAGCGGTAATCTTTACCGGTTCAACGCAAACAGCAGAAAACATTAATAAAATTTTAGCGGCTCGTGGCGGAGAAATTATTCCTTTGATTGCCGAGACGGGTGGCCAAAATGCCATGATTGTTGATTCTTCTGCTTTATTAGAACAAGTGACTGTGGACGTGATTGCATCGGCTTTTGGTAGTGCGGGTCAACGTTGTTCAGCTTTACGGGTCTTGTATGTGCAAGAGGAAGTCTATCCACGTATGCTTGAACTGCTTAAAGGAGCTATGGCTGAACTGCAAATTGGTGCTCCACGCTGGCTTGCTACGGATGTAGGGCCGGTCATTGATAGCGAGGCTTTGGCTGGATTAAATGCGCACGTGGCCGCTATGCAACAAAATTGTGAGATTATTTATCAATGCAAGCTGTCAGAAGAATGTGAAACGGGTTATTTCATGCCACCTACTGCAATTGCTATTGAGAATATGGCTGTTCTTAAAAAAGAAGTTTTTGGACCAGTGCTTCACATCATTAGCTATAAACGTAAAGCCTTGGACAACGTTATCGAGCAGATTAATAGTACTGGCTATGGGTTAACTTTAGGAATACATAGTAGAATCAGTCAAACGGTTGAATATATTCGCCAACGAGTGCATGTCGGGAATTGCTATGTCAACCGTAATATGATTGGTGCTGTGGTTGGTTTGCAACCCTTTGGTGGCGAAGGTCTTTCCGGTACAGGACCTAAAGCCGGGGGGCCGCATTATTTACTGCGTTTATGTCATGAACGAACTTATACAGTAGATACGACTGCAGCAGGCGGTAACGCCAGTTTGATGTCAATTCCAGAAGGTATTTAGTTTATTAGAGAAATCCCGACGCGTTTTGTACAGTCAAAGGTGCAATAAATGCCTCTAATGTCCGTAGCGCTCTGTCTGCGCGGAAGGGCAATGGTTTGCCCTCCCTGTGCAGACGCCGAGTAATCCCAACATATTTTTGCATAGCTTATGAGTCATTTATGGACTTAGAGGCCATTAAAGATCTAGTCAAAATGTACTAGTCAATGTAATGGTCAGGATGGGTCTTATCAAACTCTTCTTCATGTTTTTTAGCAAACCACCAGGGCAGTGCAACAAAGAGAAATAAACCGCCAAATAAAAATGCTTCAAATAAGAAAATATTATTTATTGGAATTTGTGTTGGTGGTACAAAACCTATAAGCATTGCAACAAGGCAACAAATCAGTCCAATGCCTGCCACTAGCCACATAACCAGGTTTCCTCCAGGTATTTTGTAGCTTCGTGGCTGATCTGGTTTGCTGTAGCGTAATTTTATCGCAGCAGCAAACATGAAAATATATACCAATAGAGCCATTTGGGCACTGAGATCGCTTAGTAACCAATAAGCAGCATTAATGGAGTCCAGTAAGATAAACACCGAGCTTAAAAGAGTAAAAATAATACCCTGAGTAATTAAAATAGCTACAGGTGCTCCATAGCGATTAACCTTAGCAAATAGTTGTGGTAGAGAGCCATCCAGTGCAGATACCAGTAAGCCTTTAGTTGGACCAATAATCCATGCTGATACACCGCTTAAGCCGCCGAGAATAATAAACACAGCAATCAAAGGAGTCATCCAAGGCATATGATAAGACTCAAAGAAAATGGCATAAGCATCAATCAAGCCGGAGACTACACTTAATTGATGATTAGGTACTACAAGAACAATAGCCAGAGATCCGCTTACCAGTGTGGCGAAAATAAGAATGGCTGAATATAAAATGGCACGAGGATAATCGCGTTGGGGGGTTTTTAACTTCTTCTGCATGTACAGCAGACATTTCCATACCGAGTAAGCCAAATAGTACGGCTGAGAAAAGGGATAAGTTTCCTATTGAACTGAAATTCGGGATCCAGGATGAGGGCATATCTGCAGTAAGCGGGCGGCCTTGAAAAAGCCAAACAGCTCCTAACATACTGATACCAACCATAGGCAAAATTGTACCTACACTAGCTCCAATAACACTAACGATACTAGATAGTTTCATACCAAAACAGTTAAGTAAGGTAAAAATCCAAAAAAGGCTCAATACAGTAATGAGAAGATAGGCTTTATTATTAGCAAGTTGGGGTGCAAAAAGATAGGATAAGGTCGCTGCTATAAAAGCGAGGATCGTCGGATACCAGACCACATTATAAATCCATTGCAGCCAAATGGTAATAAAGCCTGCTCGGCGACCAAACGCTTCACGTACCCAAACATAAAGACCGCCTGTATTAGGATAAGCTGTGGCTAATTCAGCAGCAACAAGGGCGATAGGAATAAAAAAGTGATTGCTGCAACTAGATAATAAGAGACTAAGGATAGACCTAATTTTGCACTGATAGGAAGTGTACGTAGACTATCAACAGCAATCACATTGATCATAACTAGAGAAAAAACCGACAAAACTTTTTTAGAAGAACGCATGCGGGGTCCTTAGTGGATGCAGCTAAGACAATTGGCGGTGTCTGATCATGCAGATAAATTAGGTAAATTTGTAAGCGGGAAAATTTAGCAGTTTACCTTTATAAAATCAATCTGTACGGCCTTTGGAAATACTTAAATGAAATTTAGGGCTATGAAACCTTATCAGGTTTCATAGCCCTGAAAGCTCAGATTAAATTACGCAATACATACTGCAAGATTCCGCCATGACGGTAGTATTGCAATTCATTGGCTGTATCGATACGACAGAGTACCTCTACTTTCTTTTCGCTGCCATCTTGCTGTGCAATAACCATAGTTAGTTTTGCTCCGGGTTTTAGTGAATCATCGACAGCAATACTAATCCGCTCGGAACCATCAAGTTGTAAAGTCTTTCTTGTTGTACCTTCCAGGAATTGCAGTGGTAGTACACCCATACCAATCAGGTTAGAACGATGGATGCGTTCAAAGCTTTCAGCAATAACTGCTTTGACACCCAGGAGATTTGTTCCTTTTGCTGCCCAATCTCGTGACGAACCAGTACCGTATTCTTTACCAGCGATAACAACAAGTTGCTGATGTTCTTTTTGATAAAGCATGGAGGCATCATAAATTGACATCACTTTGCCTGAGGGGATATGGCGAGTAACACCACCTTCAACTTCCGGAGTCATTTCATTGCGAATGCGAATATTGGCGAAGGTTCCTCGCATCATGACTTCATGATTACCACGACGTGAGCCATAGGAATTAAAATCGGCTTCCTTAACCCCTTTGGATTTCAGGTATAAACCGGCAGGTGAGTTTGCTTTAATCGAGCCGGCAGGTGAAATATGGTCTGTAGTAATTGAGTCTCCTAAAAGAGCCAAGACATAAGCTTTGGTTATTGATTTAATTGCCTGTGGTTTTGCTGAAAGATTTTCAAAGAAAGGCGGATGTTGGATATAGGTAGAATTGGCATCCCAACTATAGGTAGATCCGCTACTTGTTTTGATCGCTTGCCAGTGTTCATCGCCTTGAAATACTTCGGCATATTCCTTACGAAACATGGTACTAGATACTTGAGCAACTGCGGCCGCAACTTCCGCATTACTTGGCCAGATATCTTTGAGGAATACATCGTTGCCATTAGCATCTTGTCCCAATGGATCTTGGCTTAGATCAATACAAGTGGTACCAATTAATGCATAAGCAACAACAAGGGGAGGTGATGCCAGCCAGTTAGCTCGCACTTGTGGATGGACTCTGCCTTCAAAGTTGCGATTACCAGAAAGAACGGAGCAAACTACGAGGTCGTTATCAGCCACACAATGGGCAATGTCATCAGGCAAAGGACCTGAGTTACCAATACAGGTAGTGCAACCATAACCCACCAGATTGAAGCCAAGCTGATCTAAATAAGTTTGTAAACCAGCATGGCGCAAATAATCGGTGACTACTTTTGAACCAGGCGCTAATGATGATTTGACCCAGGGTTTACGTGAGAGGCCTTTTTCAATCGCTTTTTTAGCAACTAGACCTGCAGCCATGAGTACACTGGGATTCGAGGTATTGGTACAACTGGTTATCGCAGCAATAACGATATTACCATGATGCATTTCAAAATTATTGTTTTTACTGGAAATGCTTTTCCTTTCTCTTTTGCCTTGCCCACTTCTTCCAGAAAGATGTCAAATTCCTGACCTAAGGTTTTTAAATTAACCTTATCTTGAGGGCGCTTCGGACCAGCTAAAGAAGGTTCAACAGTTGATAAATCAAGATGAAGGGTATCAGTAAAAATGGGATCTTCTGCTTGACTGTCATACCATAAGCCTTGAGCTTTACAATAACTTTCGACTAAAGTGATAGTATGAGCGTCACGTCCGGTTAACTCCATATAGCGTAAGGTCTCTTTGTCTACCGGGAAAAAGCCGCAGGTTGCACCGTATTCAGGCGCCATATTAGAGATCGTAGCGCGATCGGCGAGAGGCAAATCCGCCAGGCCTGGGCCGTAGAATTCAACGAATTTTCCTACAACGCCTTTTTTGCGCAGCATTTGGGTGACGGTCAGTACCAGATCGGTTGCTGTAATACCTTCCTTAAGCTTACCGGTTAACTTAAAACCAATTACTTCCGGAATCAACATAGAGACGGGTTGGCCGAGCATGGCTGCCTCGGCTTCAATACCACCTACTCCCCAGCCTAATACGCCTAAGCCATTAATCATCGTGGTATGTGAGTCAGTACCGACTAGTGTGTCAGGATAGGCATACAGATTTCCGTTATGCTTGCTAGACCAAACTGTTTTGCCTAAATACTCCAGGTTAACCTGGTGACAGATACCAGTACCGGGTGGAACTACCTGGAAATTAGCAAAGGCTTTTTGGCCCCAGCGCAAAAATTCATAGCGTTCTTTATTGCGTTCAATTTCAATTTCTGTATTGATTTTAAGTGCATCAGCGCTGGCAAATTTATCCACCATTACAGAATGGTCAATAACCAGATCAACGGGAGAAAGTGGAGAAATTTTCTTGGCATCACCGCCCATTTTTTCCAAGGCAGCACGCATGGCAGCGAGATCAACAACGGCTGGAACACCAGTAAAGTCTTGCATTAATACTCTAGCAGGTCGATAAGCAATTTCATGGTGAGATGATTTTTTATGTAGCCAGTCAGCGATTGCTTTAATATCGTCAGTGGTTACTGTATTACCGTC
>NZ_CALJ01000161.1 GCF_000308315.1 Legionella tunisiensis
CAGAGTTGATAGCACAGAATTGATGTAATTGTTCTATCATGACCTGCTTACGGTCACTCAAAGCGTGAACCAATTCCTTTGTTACTCGATCCATTACTCTAACTCATACACAAAGCTTATGACATTAGCTGAAATTCTTGGGCTCCGCAATATAAGTCTCTTTATGGGGGCATTGCAACAGATTAACTCAGTAGCTATTTCTTAACCTAAGTGAAATAAGAATACACTAGGAATAGGAAGAGGCGATTGAACTTTGTATAATGCTGATTTTTCGGAGAAATCGTGCATTATTTATTGGAAAAAATCCATCCGCAATGGCACAAGATAGTTGCGTTGGCCTTAAAGCAGATTGATAAAGACTATCTTTTACAATTGCAAAATAGCAATCATTGGTTGCCTGGTATCGATTCCTTATTTGCTGCTTTTAGTCTCCCTCTTAGTGAAACAAAATATGTTTTATTGGGTGAGTCACCTTATCCTCGCGCCGAGTCAGCGAATGGTTATGCATTTTGGGATAACTCAGTCCATAGTTTATGGAGCTACACAGGATTCAGCAAAGAAGTGAATCGCGCAACTTCCTTGCGAAATTGGATAAAGATGTTATTAGTTGCTAGAGGTGATTTACAGCAGGATCGTTCACAAACAGCGATTGCGAGGCTTGATAAATCGCATTATTGGCAAACGGCAGAGCAGTTTTTTACCTCCATGATTAATAAAGGATTTTTACTTTTAAATGCTTCTTTGGTTTATAGTAAAGACGAGGTACGATTTCATGCAAAGCACTGGCGTCCTTTCATGCACAGTTTGCTAACACAACTGGCCCAATACAACCAATCGTTACAGTTAATTTTATTCGGTCGTATTGCTAAAGAAATACCGGAAGCGAGTTTTTTCTTGCTT
>NZ_CALJ01000160.1 GCF_000308315.1 Legionella tunisiensis
TTAACTAGCGGAAGAACAGGCTTTTATTGATGGTCCGGTTAATGAATTATGTCGCATGATTGATGATTGGGATATTACTCATGTAAGAACGGATATGCCTCCTGAGATGTGGGAGTTTATTAAAGAAAAAGGCTTCTTGGGGATGATTATACCCAAAAATTATGGTGGCCTTGATTTTTCAGCAACAGCGCAAATGTCCATTTTAGCCAGAGTCTATGGCCGCTCCGTGACTGTTGGTAGTACTATTTCCGTACCAAACTCATTAGGTCCTGCAGAATTATTATTGAAATATGGTACTCAGGAGCAAAAAGAATTTTACTTACCGCGTTTAGCAGATGGCCGAGAAATTCCCTGTTTTGCTTTGACTGGTCCTAATGCTGGCTCTGATGCTGCGTCCATCCCTGACAAAGGCATCGTGTGTCGCCAGGAAGTTAATGGTCAAGAGGTTTTGGGTGTGCGTTTAACCTGGAGTAAACGGTATATTACGCTGTGCCCGGTAGCAACTGTGATTGGTTTGGCATTTCGTCTCTTTGATCCTGACAATTTACTGGGTAAAGGAACTGATGTTGGAATTACTTGTGCCTTAATTCCTGCTAATACCCCTGGCGTTATAAAGGGACGCCGTCATTTCCCCTTAAATACAGGGTTTTTGAATGGACCCACTCAGGGAAAAGATGTTTTTGTACCAATTGACTGTCTCATTGGTGGTGCCGAGATGGCTGGGGCTGGCTGGCGAATGTTAATGGAGTGTTTAAGTGCTGGCAGAGCGATTTCCTTACCTTCGAGTGCTGCGGGAGGATCACAAGCCGGTGCATTGGTAAGTGGTGCTTATGCTAGAGTACGTAAGCAATTTAACCAGGCAATTGCCAATTTTGAAGGGATAGAAGAACCTTTAGCCCGTATTGCTGCTAATACTTATCTTATTGACGCCGGGCTAACCATGACTGCTGCAGCGATAGATAATGGCGCCAAACCTTCCGTTGCTGGTGCTATTTTGAAATACAATACGACCGAAAGAGCTCGTCAATTGGTTATGGATGCTATGGATATTCACGGTGGTAAGGGGATCTGTCTCGGACCCAATAATTACCTGGGTCGTGGTTACCAGAATGCACCTATCAGTATTACTGTTGAAGGTGCCAATATTTTAACTCGTAGTCTCATTATTTTTGGACAGGGAGCCATTCGCTGCCATCCTTATGTATTCCGTGAATTGGAAAGTGTGCGGGAACATAATCTTGTTGCTTTTGATAGCGCTTTTTGGGGGCATGCGGGATTTGTACTAGCTAATTTAACCAAATCGCTAATTTTTGCATTCACTGATGCGCGTTTTACTGCGACGCCAAGAAGTTCAGTATGGCGGTATTATCAACTTGTACACCGCTACAGTACTAATTTAGCTTTCCTGGCTGATTTTTCAATGGTAGTGATGGGTGGGGAATTAAAGCGTAAAGAAAAAATCTCAGCGCGTTTAGGCGATGTGCTCAGTAATTTATATTTAATTTCTGCGGTATTAAAACGCTTTCACAATGATGGCGAGCCCGAGTCTGATATTCCCTTGGTCGAGTGGAGCTGCCAGCAGTTACTGCATGAATGTGAATTGGCAATTCATGGTGTAATAGCAAATTTCCCCGCACGTTGGGCACGGATTGTGTTGAAATTGTTGCTGCAACCCTTAGGCAGCCAACGACACAGACCTTCTGATAAATTGGGACAGAAATTGGCACATTTACTCACGGAGCCTAATGAAGCACGCACACGCTTAACTCGCTTTGTGTTTGTTGAGCCGCTGGATAATTGTCCTCTAGGACGTTTGGAGGAAACTTTCCATAAAATATGCGCTGTTGAAGATCTTGAGAGAAAGGTTGGTAAGGCAGTTAAAGAAGGTACTTTGACTTCACTAACATTACTTGAACAAATTGACGAAGCTGAGCATGGTGGTATTTTGGATGCTAAGCAAGCTGCTCAGCTTAGAGAGGCTGAACAGGCGAGGCAACAAATCATTGCTGTTGACGATTTCAGCGATGAAGAATTGCGTCGACAGCCAATAGATAATCTATTTAATCAATCTAAGAAAAAAATCCCTACACAGGATGGTTTAGCCACTGAGGTGGTTTGATATTGCCTCATTTATTTATAACCTAATAGGCATCCCTCTTGTGGGATGCTTTTCTACGTCATCTCGAACGCAGTGAGAGATCCTCCAATCGAAGATTCCTCACTTTGTTCGGAATGATGTTTTTCTACGTGGTGTATGAATTTTGTGTACATGCCTTTTCCAAAACGAAGCAGTACCTCGACAGGAAGAAAATAAGAAACCAGTCAAAGAACAGTCTAAGCGTCTTCTACAGCCTCATCAGGCATAGTAACATTTAATTCAAGTACGGAATTATCACCCATACGTTCTAGATTCACGCTGACTTGATCGCGAGAGACGCGAATATATTTAGCGATAACTGCCAAAATTTCTTCTTGTAATTTAGGCAGGTAATCAGGCGTGTTGCGTTGAGAGCGCTCATGCGAGATGATAATTTGTAGACGCTCTTTGGCGACAGAAGCTGTGCTGTTACGTTTCCTCAGATAGTTAAATAGGCTCATGCTGGTACATCCTCCTTGTTTTTACCGAACAAGCGGCGCAACAGGCCTTTCCGCTCACTTTGAACAAAACGCATAGGTCTGTTTTCCCCTAGAAAACGAGCTATAGCATCCTGATAGGCAAGGCCAGCGTCACTGGCTTCATCAAGGGTGACTGGTGTGCCCGTGTTAGAGGCTTTAAGAACAGCTTTTGATTCAGGAATAACACCAATGAGAGGGATCGCGAGAATCTCTTTAACGTCTTCAACAGATAACATATCACCTTTTTCGACACGCTCTGGATCATAACGAGTCAACAATAAATGCTCTTGAATCGGTGTGCTATTTTCAACCGCACGTTTGGTTTTACTGGCTAAAATACCTAAAATCCGATCAGAGTCACGCACCGATGATACTTCAGGATTTGTCACCACGATGGCATGATCAGCAAAATACATGGCCATATGAGCACCTGTCTCGATACCAGCTGGTGAATCACAAATGATATAATCAAATTCATTGGCCAATTCATTCAGCACTTTTTCAACGCCTTCCAGTGTTAATGCGTCTTTATCGCGAGTTTGGGAGGCTGGCAAAATAGAAAGATGCGGTAGGCGTTTATCTTTTATCAAGGCTTGGTTCAGGCTTGCTTCACCATTAATAACATTAACAAAATCATAGACAACACGGCGTTCGCAGCCCATGATAATATCAAGATTTCGCAATCCTATATCAAAATCGATGACTACCGTTTTATGGCCTCGCATGGCAAGACCCGAAGACAAAGCCGCGGAAGTAGTCGTTTTACCTACACCACCTTTACCTGATGTAACAACAATAATTTTAGCCAACGTTGAACCCTTCCTGTTAGTCGACCAGTTAAATAATTTAGCCCAGTTTACACGTTATTGATTGTTCAGTTCAAGCTCAATGATGAGTTAGAGAAAATTAATTTATACAAACGGTCAAGGCAGGTTTTAAAGTGCCCTGTTTAAGGCAAGAGAATTTTCCTTCTATCCTTGTTTGTAAAGGAAAGTTAATGATGATTAAGGGGGTTGTATCAATTATGAACAAAGAGGATGTGGCTGCTTTTCATGAATCAACAGGCAGCCACTCCTAATTCTTTTTAGCTGTTAATATAGTGCTCTAGGCCAGTGATTAATACCAACCATTAGAGCCACAACAAGTTGATGTATACTCACAAGGGCAAGTGGTTGTACAGCTGAAAGTACCGCACCCACAACCCGATAGTAATGCAACTGAGGCAACTACCGCCACTATGATTAACATTTTTTTCATGATGCGTCCTTGCTAGGTTGGATACAAATAAGTATAAGCATTGTTTTTATATTTAACAAATTGATCTTTTTATTGATATCTACTATGAAGTGGCCCATTATTTTATGGACAGTCATTTATCATTTTCCAGAATGCTTGTATAATATTCGGTTAATTTAATTGTCGGAGTGTGGTATGTCTCTTTCTGTTGCGCAGCAAGCATTGACTTTTGATGATGTATTATTGATTCCTGCCCACTCAACAGTGCTGCCGAAAGAAGTTTCTCTCAAAACTTTCTTGACCCGCGAGATCGAATTAAATATCCCGCTTGTATCAGCTGCTATGGATACTGTGACGGAAGCCCGCCTGGCGATTGCCATTGCTCAAGAAGGTGGTATAGGTATTATCCACAAAAATATGAGTATCGCGGATCAAGCGGAGGAAGTGCGAAAAGTAAAGAAATTTGAAAGTGGCATGGTTAAAGATCCTATTTCTGTCACACCCAATGTGACAGTTGGTGAATTACTAGATGTTATGACTAAACATAATTTTTCTGGTGTTCCCGTTGTAGAAGGTGATTTGCTTGTTGGAATCGTCACTTCAAGAGATATTCGTTTTGAAACCAATCTGTCTTTACCTGTATCGGCTGTTATGACGCCACGGGAACGTTTGGTAACGGTAAAAGAAGGTGCTGGACGGGAGGAAGTACGCAGTTTGTTGCACAAGCACCGAATTGAGAAACTACTGGTTGTCAATGATGCTTTTAGTTTGCGTGGCCTTATTACGGTAAAGGATATTCAAAAAGCAAAAGAGAATCCTTTTGCTTGTAAAGACAGTTCTGAGCAATTGCGAGTAGGCGCTGCAGTAGGTGTTGGTGAAGGTACCGAAGAACGGGTGGCTGCTCTGGTTGACGCAGGCGTTGATGTTCTTATTGTTGATACAGCTCATGGTCATTCTCAAGGTGTGTTAAACCGTGTGAAATGGATAAAGAAACATTTTCCTCGAGTTCAGGTAATTGGTGGAAATATCGCCACGGCTTCTGCTGCCCTTGATTTAGTTGCTGCTGGCGTTGATGCAGTTAAAGTCGGCATTGGTCCTGGGTCAATATGTACTACCCGGATTGTTACCGGAGTTGGTGTCCCGCAAATTACCGCTATAGCGAATGTGGCAGCAGGACTTAAAGGTAAAGTGCCGCTTATTGCAGACGGAGGTATTCGTTTTTCCGGTGATATCTGTAAAGCGCTGGCAGCCGGTGCTTATACAGTCATGCTGGGAGGAATATTTGCTGGTACAGAGGAATCTCCTGGTGAGATTGAGCTTTATCAAGGCCGCACTTATAAAAATTATCGCGGTATGGGATCTATCGGGGCTATGGCACAAGCACAGGGTTCAAGTGATCGCTATTTTCAGGATATTAGCCAGGGAGCAGAAAAATTGGTACCTGAAGGTATTGAAGGACGAGTTGCTTATAAAGGCCCTGTACAAACTATTATTCATCAAATGATAGGTGGACTACGTTCATGCATGGGATATACAGGCTGCAACACAATTACGGAGCTGCATGAAAAAGCTGAATTTGTTCAAGTGACAAATGCGGGTATGCGTGAGTCACATGTACATGATGTAAGTATTACTAAACAGGCACCTAATTATCAGGTTGATAATTGATTATGATAAAAAATATAAAAAAGCGCCCACTTGTTATTCTTGATTTTGGCTCTCAGTATACGCAGTTGATAGCACGACGTGTGCGCGAAATGGGTGTGTATTGTGAAATTCATCCTTTCAATATTGAAGTGAGTACACTACAAGTTTTGGATCCTTGCGGTATTATTCTTTCTGGTGGTCCTTCCACAGTGACCTTGCATACCAATCCGCGGGCACCCGACTGGTTATTTACATCAGGTTTGCCATTGTTGGGTATCTGTTATGGCATGCAAACAATGGCAGTGCAATTGGGTGGCGAAGTGCAATCTTCGACTATTCGAGAGTTTGGTTATGCCGAATTGCGTCTGCATGGACATAGCCAATTATTGCATGATATCGAAGATCGGGCGACACCAGGAGGCGATGCTTTACTTGATGTGTGGATGAGTCATGGGGATAAGGTGACTGTTCTTCCTTCTGGTTTTAAAGTCATTTGTGAAACTCGGAATGCACCAATTGCTGGTATGGCGAATGAAGAAAAGCATTGGTATGGCTTGCAATTCCATCCGGAAGTGACGCATACCTTACAAGGCTTGCGTATATTGCAGCGTTTTGTAGTCGATATTTGTAAGGCGGAAACCAATTGGACCGCTGATAACATTATTGAGCAAGCCATAGCGACCATTCGTCAGCAAGTTGGTGATCAACAGGTTTTATTGGGGCTGTCTGGTGGGGTGGATTCATCAGTCGTTGCTGCTTTATTGCATCGAGCTATTGGCACACAGTTAGTCTGTGTCTTTGTTGATACGGGATTACTGCGATTAAATGAAGCAGAGCAAGTTATGGCTATGTTTGGCCAACATATGGGAATACATGTTATTGCTGTCAATGCGGAAAAGAGATTTTTACAAGCTTTAGAGGGAGTTGATTGCCCTGAGAAAAAGCGAAAAATTATTGGTCATACCTTTATTGAAGTTTTTGATGAAGAAGCACAGCGTATACCTAACGTGAAATGGTTAGCTCAGGGTACTATTTATCCTGACGTTATTGAATCAGCTGCTACAAAAACGAATGGTGCGGCTGTCGTAATAAAATCTCATCATAATGTGGGTGGGTTACCAGACACTTTGAACTTACAATTACTGGAGCCGATCCGTGAATTGTTTAAAGATGAAGTGCGCACAATTGGTTTGGAATTGGGCTTACCCTATGAAATGGTTTATCGCCATCCTTTCCCTGGACCTGGTCTTGGTGTACGGATCTTAGGCCAAGTTAAAAAAGACTATGCAGATATTTTACGCCAGGCGGATGCTATTTACCTTGAAGAGTTGCATGCTGCTGATTTATACCACAAAGTCAGTCAAGCCTTTGCTGTGTTTCTACCGGTGAAAAGTGTTGGTGTTATGGGAGATGGACGACGCTATGATTATGTGATTTGTTTGCGTGCTGTTGAAACCATTGATTTCATGACCGCACACTGGGCTCAGCTGCCATGGGATTTTTTAGCGCAGGTATCCAACCGTATTATCAATGAAGTTGTCGGAGTGTCGCGTGTGACCTATGACATTTCTGGTAAACCACCTGCGACGATTGAATGGGAATAAATGATGTATGCAATAGCTCAGGTGATTAATTTAGAATCCAGGTAACCAGTTGTATTTGAGTGCAGGTTTAAGATGTACCAAATACGCTGTTTCCCGACAGGGGGTGGGTTATTATCGATGCATTTTGGATGGCGCAGGCTTATGATTTTGCGCTTACAGCCAAAGAGCAGGGTGAGGTTCCTGTCGGGGCAGTTTTGGTCGCTGATGATAATACTACCCTGTTAGGACGAGGTTGGAATCAGGTGATTCAAACGAATGATCCTTGTGCCCATGCCGAGTTAATAGCAATTCGTGCTGCAGCAGCCTGTCTTCAAAACTACCGACTCTTAAATACGACGCTCTATGTTACTTTGGAGCCTTGTTCTATGTGTGCTGGTGCTTTGATCCACGCCCGTATTGCACGTCTGGTATTTGCCACGCGTGATTTTAAGGCCGGTGCGGCAGGTTCAGTTTATAATTTATTACAAGGTTACCCACTGAATCACCAGGTGCAAATTGATGAAGGGATTATGCAGCAGCCTTGTGCTACGCTATTGGCTGATTTTTTCAAAAGCCGTCGTTAGTCAGAGCTGCAATGAGTGTTTGTTTGAGTAAGTCTTTTTCTTCTTTATTCAAGGGATGGCCTGTTTCAGTGGATATAAAGAACATATCTTCTGCTCGTTCACCGGCAGTAGCAATTTTTGCATTGTGCAAATAAATACGTAGTTTTAGAAATACGCGACTAATATTGGCCAATAAACCAGGTCTATCAGGGGTGACTAAAAATAAACGTGTCTGTTGGTGTTGGTTATCTTCACTAAAGGTAATTTGTGGTTTCAAATTAAAATGGGCTTGCGTGCGCGAAATCCTGCGGTGAGAGATAGTAGGTAGTTGGGTTGTATCAGCTAACTGATTCATTAGTGCTTGCTGAATATAAGCCGTTCTGCGTTCATCGAAAAAAGCTTGGTGATGTTCATCAAGAATAATGTAAGTATCCAGATCATAATTATTTTCGCAGGTTAAAATAGCTGCTTCCTGAATTGTCGCATAATGATTGCTTAGTACTGTTGTCGTGATAGTAAAACGTTCGTCCCGATGGGGCATATAGATAAATACTTCTGTTCCCCCTTCGCTATGATGCGGCATAATCAGTACAAGAGGGAATTGTTGGCAGTTAAGAATAGCGGCAGTGTGTCTCGCGATAACGTCGGGTGGCTCATGAAGAAAATACCTGCCTTTAAAATGTGACCATAATTCTTCAATCATTGCTGGTGAGCCGACTTCACTTACCAAAATAGCAAGCGCTTCCTGTTTGCGTTGATTAATAAGGGCTGTTTCATCCAGTTGGGTTTGCTCTTGTTGCATGGCTTGATGGGCTGCCCAGTATAGTTCCCTCAATAAGGAGTCTTTCCAGGCATTCCACAGTTTTTGGTTGGTGGCACAGATATCGGCAACAGTAAGTAGATAAAGGTATTCAAGGTAGTCTGCTTTGGGGAGCACACTACAAAACTGGCGAATGGTTTTGGGATCATAAATATCTTGCCGTTGCGCTGTTTGCGACATTAATAAATGATTGCGTACTAACCAAACCAGCAAATCTCTATCTTCATCACTTAATTTATGGCGTAGAGCAAATTGCTGTGCTTCTTCAGCCCCTAATTCGGAGTGATCGCCTCCACGTCCTTTGGCGATATCATGGAAGAGGGCAGATAAATACAAAATGCCACGTTTTTTAACAGTAGCCATTAATTGTGCAGCTAAAGGAAATTGTTTGCTATAGTCGATTTTCAGAAAACGAGCTAAATTTCGAATGACAAAAAGCGTATGTTGGTCGACGGTATAGATGTGGAATAAATCATACTGCATTTGCCCAGTTACTGCGGCAAAGCAATCCAGATAATGGCCTAGGATCCCATATCGGTTCATATGATGTAGTGCTTTATAAGGATCTTGCGCGCTATTGAAAATTGCAATAAAACATTGCGTTGCTGCTTTGGAAGAACGAAATTGTTTATTCATTAAATAAAGGTGTTGGCGAATTAGTCGAATAGTGCTTGCGCGAACACCTTCAATATCAGGGCGTTTGGCCATCCATAAAAATAATTCAAGTAAGGTTTGCGGTTTTTGGGCAAATACCTTGGGATGTCTTACTTCAATATGATTGTTCGAGAGTTGAAAAGCGCTGTCTAAACGAGTAATCAACTGTTTTTGATGATGGACTATTGCTTCAGCAAACCATTGTACCAACATCTCATTAAGCTCTCGGTTACGCTTTATAACTTTGAAGTAAGCTTTCATAAATTGCTCAATGGCTAATGAGTGAGTATTGTCTGTGAAGCCAAATAGTGCCGCTAATTTAACCTGATAATCAAAGAGCAAACGTTCTTCACGTTTTTCAGCCAGCATATGCAAAGCGAAGCGTACTCGCCATAAGAAATGTTGACAGTAAATTAGTTCTTCATATTCTTTATCGGTGATAAAACCACTACTAATACCATCTGCCAGTTTCTTAATGCCAAAATGGCGTTTGCCAATACTTAATAACGTATGGAGATCACGCAAACCTCCAGCACCGTATTTGACATTGGGCTCCAGGTTATAAGCAGTTTCCCCATATTTCACATAACGCTGTTGCTGTTCTTGTTGTTTAGCAAAAAATAATCATGACTCGACCACATATGCAGAGGATGGGTTTGATAGAATAATTCTTCCATCAATACACCACGGCCACAAATCAAGTACATATCAAGAATACTGGATATCACACTTAACTCTTTACTGGCTAGCTCAGCACACGCTGCGACAGTAGTTATCTGATGGCTGATATCTAAACCAACATCCCAGCAATCCTGAATAAAGGCCTGGGCTCGTTGGGAATGGGTTTTGGTAATTTTTTCAGTATGAAGTAGCAGGAAATCAACATCAGAATACAGTTGTAATTCACGACGTCCATAACTGCCTAAAGCCAAAAGACAAAATTTATTACCAAAATGCAGGCGATTTTTTTGGAAAAGAGTAAAAAGAATTTTATCAATAAAGGTGACTAATTTACGTGTGATGGTACTAATATTTCCTTTTTGGCGAAACTCTTCACACAGTTCATCCTTGAACTGTTTGATGGATTGTTTTAAAGCACGATTATCGTTCTTCATTACGTAAAGTAAGTATTTCAACCCCATCGTCGGTAACCAGCAGGGTATGCTCCCATTGGGCAGATAAGCTGTGATCTTTAGTAACTACAGTCCAGTTATCAGGTAGCAATCGAGTATGATGTTTACCAACATTCACCATTGGCTCAATAGTAAAAGTCATCCCAGGGCGTAAAATTTCACCAGTTCCTGGTGTGCCATAGTGAAGAACCTGCGGATCTTCATGAAAAATACGTCCAATACCATGCCCACAGTATTCACGAACTACTGAACAACGATTTTTTCAGCGTGTTGTTGGATCGCGTGGCCAATGTCACCCAAACGAACGCCGGGTTTTACCATATTAATACCAATAAACAAGCATTCATGAGCAACGGCAACGACATGCTTGGCTTTGATGGAAGGATTACCAATAAAAAACATTTTACTGGTATCGCCGTGATAGCCATCTTTAATAACGGTGATATCAATATTGATGATATCACCGTCTTTTAGCGCCTTTTTACTTGGGATGCCATGGCAGACTACATGGTTAATTGAAGTACAAATTGATTTTGGAAAACCATTATAATTCAATGGCGCAGGAATGGCTTCCTGCTCATTGACAATGTAATCATGACAGATTGAGTTGAGTTCATCTGTAGTAATTCCTTCTTGCACATGGGGACCTATCATTTCCAATACTTCACCTGCCAATTTGCCGGCCACGCGCATTTTTTCAATTTCTTCAGGAGTCTTAATAGTTACTGCCATTGTTTAATCCGCAAAAAAATTTAATAGTAGCATAAGCTTATCTTGATCAACACTGTTAGGAGACTTCTTTCGAAATTCTGCTGTAGTGGCGCATCGCTTTGTCGATGCGGTGTTCAGACTCTTCATGTCTTGGTGTTTAGCGGGTACACTCCGATTCTGCGTGCAGTTTCTCCTCGTGCTACGCGTACTGCAGCGAATTTCGAAAGAGGTCTATTCAATTATAAAGGGAAAATCAAGATTGGCGATCCGTTTTTCTGGGGATGAATGGATTAACTACGATAGAAATAAAGGCACCGAAAACAAGTAGCATAAAACCCCCCGCGATGCGGGGGTTAAAAATTAGTGGCATCTTTTAAAAAGTTGTTTGCGTTTTTCCATCTGTTGTTTCAGTAAAGATTGAAATTGAGTTTTTTGTTCGGCAGTAAGGACACTATATATCTGAATTCTAGCTCTGATTTTAGCCTTAATTCCCTTACCAATAAGGACCATTTTTTATCAACTAAACTATCTAATTTGGCTTCATCAACCTTGTCAGATTGCATTAATGCATGGATTTGTCTACGAATGTCGTTCAATTGATCCCAGGTGCTTTGGGTATCTGATTTGAGCTGAGCTTTGATGGCTTTTATTTTCGCTTGTTGATCTGTACTGAGATTCAAGGTGTTAAGAATTTGTCTCATGCCGTCAACACAGCAATTACAACTTTGTGCTGTTTGCGTTGAGGAAGAAGCAAACAAGGTTTGCGCTGCAAGTAATGAAATGGCCAAAATTACTGCCGCTAATATTCCTCTAGTCATGATACTATCCTTAGTTAATTTTTATGAGTTACAGCAAGCAGTATAGACGTAACCGATTATTTTTGCGTATTTCTTGCTAAAAATTAATTAATTAAGCCAATTACATTTGCTGAGAATCTCAGGTTATGGTATAAATATGGCGCTTTTAACGACACACACGTTTCGTCACATGCGGTTGGGTCCCAGATGAAGGGTACCGTATGGGAAACGTGGAGGCCTAACCCTGGAGATTTATTAATGAATGTTAGTATGCGTGAATTACTCGAAGCGGGTGCTCACTTTGGGCATAGAACCCGTTTTTGGAACCCTAAAATGGCGGAGTACATTTTTGGTTCGCGAAACAAGATCCATATCATCAACCTAGAAAAAACGCTGCCAATGCTAAATGATGTTATCAATTACGTCGGCCGTTTAGCTTCTAATAAAGCCAAAATTCTGTTTGTAGGTACTAAAAGAGCAGCTCAAGACAGTATTCGCGAGCATGCAAAGCGCTGTGGAATGCCCTATGTTGATCATCGTTGGTTAGGTGGTATGTTGACTAATTATAAGACAGTTCGTCAATCCATTTTCCGCCTGAAAGAATTGAAAGAAATGCGTGATAAAGGTATCTTCGAATCAATGATTAAGAAAGAAGCCTTGATGCTGACTAGAGAGCTGGAGAAATTAGAGCGTGGCTTGGGCGGTATCGAAGATATGGGTGGATTACCTGACGCACTGTTTGTTGTCGACGTTGGTTTTGAGCACATTGCTGTCGAAGAAGCTCGACGTTTAAAAATTCCTGTTATTGGTATTGTTGATACTAATAACTCCCCTGATAACATCGATTATGTTGTTCCGGGTAATGATGATTCTATGCGCGCAGTAGATATCTATGTTCGTTGCATTGCAGACGCTATTCTCGATGCGAAGCGTGGTAACACAGTTGGTGGTGTGTCATCAGATGCTGAGTTTGTGGAGATTGCTGTTGCTGATAAAGAATCAGACAAAGCGGATGAGTAATTAATTTTGAATATAAAGGGGGGCGTTGCGTCGTTAACGTGCCCCCTTTTTGCTATGTGGAGGATTGAAATATGTCGATTAGTGCTGCATTAGTCATGCAACTGCGTGAGCGTACTGGCGCTGGAATGATGGAGTGTAAGAAATTCTTGATTGCTACTAACGGTGATATTGAGCTGGCAATTTCTGAAATGCGTAAAGCTGGACAAGCTAAAGCTGATAAAAAAGCAGATAGAGTTGCTGCAGAAGGGGTAATCGTTGTTGCTCGCGCAGCTGATGGCCGCTCTGCTGTTATGTTAGAAATCAATAGCGAAACTGATTTCGTAGCCCGTGATGAGAATTTCACTGGTTTTGCTGGCAAAGTTGCAGAAACAACATTAAGAAGCGCAGCCAACGACATGACTGCCCTGGCAAATGAAACCTTAATCAGTACTAATAGTACGGTTGAGCAAGCACGACAAGAACTTGTAGCTAAAATCGGTGAGAATATCAAGTTGCGTCGTATGGAGAGAATGCAGTGTGATGGTGTTATTGGTTTCTACCTGCATGGTACCCGAATTGGTGTTATGGTTGCTCTTAAGAATGGTGATGAAGCGCTCGCAAAAGATATTGCTATGCATATCGCTGCTAGCCGTCCGTTGGTGGTTAATCGTGATCAGGTTCCTGCAGAAGCGATCGAAAATGAGCGTGATATTTTCACAGCACAAGCACGTGAGAGTGGCAAGCCACAAGATATCATTGATAAAATGATCGAAGGGCGTATCAACAAGTTTATCGATGAAGTTAGTCTATTAGGTCAGCCTTTTGTGAAAGATCCCAACAAAAAAGTGGGTCAATTGTTAAAAGAAAAGAATGCTGAAGTAATCTCTTTCATTCGCTTTGAAGTGGGTGAAGGTATAGAGAAGAAAGAAGATAATTTCGTGGAAGAAGTAATGGCTCAGGTTCGTGATTAATTATGAATGGTAATCAGCATCCTCAATTAAAATATAAACGCATTTTACTTAAATATAGTGGTGAAGCGTTAATGGGACAATCTCAATTTGGTATTGACCCGTCTGTTCTTGATCGTATTGCCAAAGATGTGGCTGAACTTATTCACATGGGTGTTGAAGTCGGTTTGGTCATTGGCGGCGGCAATCTGTTTCGTGGTAAAGCCTTGTCTGAGGTTGGATTAGGTCGAGTGACTGGCGATCATATGGGTATGCTTGCCACTGTAATGAATGCGTTGGCTTTAAGGGATGCTTTGGAGCGTATTGATTTACCAGCACGAATTATGTCGGCCATTCCTATGATGGGAATGGTTGATCCTTACCATCGGCGTAAAGCAATTACTCACTTACGTAATGGTCATGTCGTAATTTTTGCTGCGGGTACTGGTAATCCTTTTTTACGACGGATTCTGCTGCCTGCTTGCGTGCCATTGAAGTTGGAGCGGATGTTGTGTTAAAAGCAACAAAGGTAGATGGTATTTATTCGGATGATCCGATTAAAAATCCACTGGCGACCCGTTATGATTATTTAACTTACAAAAAAGTATTGAGCGATGGACTGCAGGTAATGGATTCTACTGCCATTTGTTTATGCCAGGATCACGGTATGCCTTTACAAGTATTTAACCTGACTGCTCCAAATGCGCTAAAGAAAATTGTCCTTGGTGAACGTGTTGGAACCATAGTAGGAGCGAACCATGATCAATGATATTAAGCAAGACGCTGAAAAGCGGATGAAAAAGACCGTTGAGACGTTGCAACATGATTTGACTAAGATTCGCACAGGTCGTGCTAACGCTGGCTTGTTGGATCATGTTCAAGTTGATTACTACGGTACGCTAACTCCTTTGAATCAAGTAGCGAATGTTACAAGTAGTGATTCTCGGACTCTACTGGTAACACCTTGGGAAAAATCGATGGTCGCAGCTATTGAAAAAGCAATTTTGACCTCCGATTTAGGCTTAAATCCAGCAACAGCAGGTAGTGCGATTCGCGTGCCTATGCCTCCTTTGACTGAGGAGCGCCGTAAAGAATTGATTCGCGTTGTCAGAGCTGAGGGTGAGCAAGGTCGGGTAGCGATTCGTAATATTCGCCGTGATGCAAATACTCATCTTAAAGAGCTAGTCAAAGAGAAAGAAATTTCTGAGGATGATGAGCGTCGTGCTGGAGAAGTTATCCAGAAGTTAACTGATAAATACATCGCTGATGTGGATGCAGTACTTGTTGAAAAAGAAAAAGATTTGATGGAAGTTTAATATATTTCTACCATCTTGGTGATTATGCCTCGATTGCCGTGCTTTGCTACTCACATACCAATGGTGTATGCTCCATGGCGATGCTTGAAAATCAAGGTCTAATCACTCGAGTTGGCGAAATGCCAACAGTACCTAATTTTTTATCTCCGCTATACAACCCCATTTGCTATCCCAACTTAAACGTTTAAGTTTTTACTATGTTTAAGAAGATCTAATAAAGAAGCCGCTGTCTCGCTTTTACAGGCTAGTATGATCATGTTGGCGCAATTTTTAACGGGTAAGGCAACTGTAGCAGATGAAAATTGTTGTCGGATAAGTTGAAAAATAGGCCATTGCTCATGTCTATTGGCCAAATTGACTGCGAGAATTCCGCCAGGTAATAAGGAGTGCATGCAATAAGAAAAAATTGTTCTGTGTTGCATTGTGGTGGAAAGACTTCTGTATTGAATAGATCAACAAGTAGATGTTGAAATAGCAGTGTATTTTCTTGCACGAAGATACTAGCATCCTGATGCACAATATGAAGATTCTTAAGGCTATCAACCATAAAAAAGCGCTTAGCTATATCAATTACTTCACGATTGTTTTCAACTGCAGTCAATTGAAAGTCTTCCAGAGAGGAAGATAGGGCGTGAGTTGCTCCGCCTCCTCCAAGTCCGAGCATACAGCAATTGCCTGGTTGTAATTGCGCAGCCAAAACGAGTGGTTTGATGTACTGTAACCCTGGTCGCTGAGGAAAACGTCTGTTCAAAATAGTTTGCAGGGCAGTCCCGTCAAATTTTAACCAACGAAAGAAAAAATTTTGAAAAACTCTGACGCCCGTTGATGAGCGATAAATACACCGTCCTGCGATGGTTTTCCACATACCTTACTCGTTTTTTCACGTTGAAAAGGATAAATTGCACCCAGGTTTAAGAGGGTGCTTAATTCATCTAAGGCTGATAAACATTCATCAATAAGTAAGGGATCAATTAAGTCTTTAGCTTGTAATTGAGTACGATAATGGCGTTTAACCCACGTTTCCATACGGTCTAGTAAGGTATCATTCACTAAAACTCCTTGATGCATTGCGTGAAGCTCTGATTCAGTTAAAGGGACGCGTAATCGCAGGCAAGCAGGACCGCCTCCATTGCGCATACTCTGCCTAAGATCAAGATAGTGCGCAGCAGCAATAGGATTTGCATCATCAGCTAGCAACTCATCAATCAGTGCCTTAACCACAGGGTTTTCTTGGCATTCACTAGGAGCAATCAAAAGCATTCTGCTGTTTTCTGCCGCGTTAGGTAGGGTAATGAGTTGTGAGTTAAAGAGATAAGAGCCCACCGCTTCGGCTACACTGAGACGACTACGGCTAACTTGCAGGATCTGAACATGGAAGTTAGCTTTGTTTTGCAACTCATTTAGGATTTCTGTCTGACGTAAAAAAGCATCCTCATGAATAAACAGCACTGATTCATTGGCGACAGCGATGACATCATTATGAAAAACGCCCTGATCAATTGCAAGTGGATTTTGGCAAGCAAAAATAACTTGATTGGGGTTTAACAAATGCGATCTGGCAATCGCTTGTGAAGCTTCGAGTGTTTGCCGTGCAGGATATTTTAAGGGACTATTTAGTGATCCAGAGTTTTTTGCTAACGCTTGTTTACCGTAAACAAAGAGATTGATAGCGGCTGCGTTGTGTTTGACGCATAAACGATTATGATTGGCTGCGCCTTCATCACCTGTGGTAACACTTTTCGGTAATACAGGGTGATGATTAAAGTAAGTTTTATCGTGAAAGAGTGCTTGTAACAAATGGCTTGAAAAATCAGCTTCCTGACAGCGATGTAAATTACTAATTAAATTGGCTGCTGTGAAATGAACTCGCTTATCAGCTGTATCAACGCTTGCTGAAACAGTTGCCGCATTGGCAGTCCACATACTAGAAGCAGAATAACAAGCATTCAACAATTCGGGAGCGCTACGATAGGCTTTTTCAATTTGCTGGGCAGCTGTACCGCTAAACCCTAATTGATACAATAATTGAAGATTGGGGCGTTGGTGCGGTGGGAATAAGGCTTGTTTGATGCCAGATTGATGTAATAAACGCATTTTGGCGAGCCCCTGAAGTGCGGCTGCCTGAGGATTGGAGCCACTCAAAGCGTTCGATGTTGAAGCAAGGTTACCTGCAGCAAGGCCGGCATAATTGTGAGTTGGGCCAACCAGACCATCCAAATTTAATTCATAGGTTTGCATAAGCTTAGCTCAAATCGATGCCAGGCAATAGTTGCGCTGGCGTAGTTAAATGAGGTTGCTCCAGACTTGCAATGGGATAAGTGCAATAATCAGTAGCAAAATAAGCACTCGGGCGATGATTACCACTGTGGCCGATACCACCGAAAGGAAGGCTGCTTACTGCGCCAGTGGTTGGCCTGTTCCAATTGATTAAGCCTGCACGTACTGTATGGTAGAACTGCTGATAGTGCTCTGAATTGTCGCTTAGCAAGCCTGCTACCAAACCATAGCGTGTTTGATTTGCAAGTGCTAAAGCTTCTTCAAAATTTTGATAACGATAAATCTGGACCAAAGGTGCAAAAATTTCTTCATCAGTAACTGAATGAGCTTTGGTCATATCGATGATTCCTGGTGAAAGTAAACCTGTCTTTTCGGCAAGTAAAGACATGGTTAATAAATTAATACCACCATTGTGAATGAGTTTCTTCTGTGCTTGCAGATGCAGTAGCGCGTGTTCGTAGCTAATAACTGGACCTAAGAAAGGTTCTGGTTTATTAGTAAAGGAGCCGACGCGAATTTTTTCACAAGCTTTTATAAAACGTGCAAGGATTCGATCACCAGATTGATTATCCGCAATCAGTACTCGTCTAGCACAACTGCAGCGTTGGCCAGCCGTAATCATTGTGGAAACCAGAGTATGATAAATAGCAGCATCTATATCTTTAACCTCATCAATGACGAGTGGATTATTGCCTCCCATTTCAAGTGCTAAGATAACTTCGGGTTTTCACTAAAATGCTGGTGAATCTGTCGGCCTGTATGATAGCTGCCTGTAAAGTACACGCCTTGAATATCGGTGGATAGGAGTGCTTTGCCACAATCAGCGTTGCCTTGTACGCAATTAATAACGCCTTGGGGCAAACCACTTTCATGCCAGCATTGAATAATGAACTGTGCAACGGCTGGGGCCAACTCACTTGGTTTATAGATAACCGTATTTCCTGCCAACAGAGCAGGTACGATATGGCCATTACTTAAATGGGCTGGAAAGTTAAAGGCACCCAGAACAGCAATAACTCCATGTGGCTTATAGCGCAAGCAGGCGTTTGCATCGGGAAGTGTAGCTTGTTTTTCTGCATTGCGTTCTTGATAAGCTTGAATCGATAAATTAATTTTAGCGATAACCGCATTCACTTCGGTTAATGCTTCCCATAAAGGTTTCCCTGTTTCCAAGGAGATTAGGTAGGTAAGTTCATCACGTTTTGTTTCCACTTCTTTAGCAAAGAGGTGCAAATAGTTGGCTCGCGTATCAACATCAAGGGAAGACCAGTAAGGCAAAGCAAGATGGGCTGCTTCACAGGCCTTGGCTATTTCTGTAGGTGTTGCGCTAGTGCCTTGCCAAATTACTGAGTTATCTGCAGGATTTCTTGAGACAAAGGGTTGTCCTTCTCCTTTTATCCAACGGCCTCCAAAATAATGATTCGCTGCGCTGTCATTTTGTTGGCCGATATTCATTTTTTGCTCGCTATAAATAGTTGGTTCTTCAATTTGCAAAGGGGCTATACGTACACAATCACCCCGCTTCACGCCTAAGAGTCGCGCGGTTTCCTTGCTAATAATGCAAGATGCTTGCTGAGTATTAAAAATAGCTTGACTAACAGTGGCACGAAAATCAAGCTTCGTATTTGCAAGTAAAAAACGTTTGCTACCTACTTCATCACTAATACTTTTAATGGTCATAATGCGACTGGCTGCAAGCGTGCGTATTTGGTTGCGGGGTGCTTCGATTGTGGGGCCTGCATCAAAAATATCGACATAACAATGATAGCGAAAACCTTCATGTAGCAAGATGTTCATTGCTGGGACAGTGGATTGATGAGGTTTGCCAATAACTGCTTGTGCTTCTGGTGCAAGTAATTTGACATACAATGGGTTTCTTGGCATTAAATCAGCGATAAATTGCTTGTTCGTAGAGATTGTTAATCGATCAGCATCAGCAAAAGGCATATGAAAAAAATGTCTGCCTACATTATCCCAAAAGGGGGAATGTCCCCATTCATCTGAGATACCGCGCATTTCAGCAATGATGGTAGAAGCAAAACGATTGGGATAATGAGCAATAAAGAGAAAACGGGCTCGTGAAAGAAGCAGGCCATTACTACTGTGTCTATAAGCGGGTTCTAGAAATAAGGTACATATTTCGCTGCGTCCTTGATTATCATTAACCAGACTTAGTACTTCATAATCACTACGAATATTAAGAGAATGGCAGATTCGTGTGCGTTTAGATAACTTGTAGGAATAGAACGGGAGTTCATGTCCAGTCGCTGCTTCAATCGCTGAGGTTCCAATAACTTGTCCTTTTTCTGGCTCCTCCAATACAAATAAATAATACTCACTCTTTGGCCGGTGAACCGTTTTTTCAAAGGAAGCACAAGACCAGGCAAGGCGCTTATGCAGAAGTTCTTTATCTTTTGGCAGGGTGGTCATGCCAATACCACAATGTTCAGCAAGATGAAAAATAGCGTCTAGATCGGTTTCTCGCGCACGGCGAAATAGCATCATCTTATTAATTCCTCAAGTCCACCACCTGCTAAGTCAAGAAGTAACAGGGCACTAAGTGAAGCGCGTTCAACAAGACTATCCAGTAAGATAAATTCATTTGGACTATGAATATTGCCTCCACGGACACCCAAGGTGTCAATAACCGGTAAACCCTGCTGCGCAAGATTGTTGCCATCACAGCAGCCACCACTATCTTGCCAGTCTATCGATAAATCAAGTTCTCGTCCAACCTGTTTGATACGGTTAAATAGCCGTTCAGTCGCTGGACTAATTCGTTTAACTGGTCGCCCGAATTCACCATGAAGAGTTAATGAACAGTCTTCACGCTTCATTTTATTGATGAGTGCCGTGAGCTGTTGTCGCACCCATGTTTCATCTTCTGGTTGATTGATACGGACATCCAATTTGGTAACGGCTTTATCAGGCACAACATTCAATGCTTCACCACCAGCAATTTTACCCACGTTAATAGTAATACCATCACGTTGTCCATTTAAGGCATGGATACTGGTAATTGCCTCGGCAAGATAGCAAATAGCATTGCGACCCTCAAAGAAAGCACGACCAACATGGGCTGATTTACCGGTAGCAACAATGGTCAATTTGCCGCTGCCGCGGCGATTTTTAGCCAACATGCCATTAGCATTCATAGCAGGTTCATAAACCAATGCAGCCTGATAGTTAGAAGCAATTTCCGCTAAGAAAGGGCTTGAAGTAGGAGAGCCAATTTCTTCATCAGCATTAATCAGTACATCCCAACCGAGCTCGGAAGCAATAGAGCTTTCTTCAAAAGCTGCCAGGGCATGTAGCATAACAATGATTCCTCCTTTCATATCGGCAACGCCAGGGCCGTTTATTTCATTGTCATTCAAGGAGGTTAGGGTTTGAAACGGGTGACTAGCCGCATAGACTGTATCCATATGCCCACACAATAGAACGCGACGTTTTAACTCAGGCCGTTTGCGAATGAAAAGAGCATCTCCGCAGTGTTGGACTACCGTGTCACCCGTCATGTTAATCGTGGTTGTAGTCGGTGGTTTAGGTGTTTGTATTTTATCTGCGATAGGCATGAAAGCAGCGCTTAATAGCTGGTGCATCTGTGTTAAGCCTTG
>NZ_CALJ01000159.1 GCF_000308315.1 Legionella tunisiensis
TGCAGGTAATAATCGTCAAAATAGCCTGAGGATAAGACATGGGTACCGGTAAGGATACGTCGTTTAACTTCCATACCAAATCCTTCACTACGAGAGTTCGTAATTAACTCTTTTAAGGTATTTCCTTTATTGCTACGGTAACCAAAGCGTATACCATCGTAGCGTGATAGATTAGATGAGGCTTCTGCACAGGCAATGACGTAATAGCAAGGCACCCATAAAGGTTGTAGTGTCAAATCAAGTTGCACAATTTTAGCGCCTGCATATTGCAAGATTTTTACCGCATCACGGATGGCTTGTTGAATGTCAGGTTCAACTTCTTTTTGGAAAAAACAAGAAGGTAAACCTATACGTAAACCGTTTATAGATTGGTTCAAGGCTGCAGAATAATCGGGAATCTTGCAGGAGACTGAAGTTGAATCGTTGGTATCGAAACCTGCCATTGTTTGTAAAATCAAGGCTAATTCTTCCGCACTGTTAGCCATTGGTCCTGCTTGATCTAGGCTTGAGGCATAAGCGACCATGCCAAATCTTGAAATCAGACCATAGGTCGGTTTGATGCCTGAAATACCACAAAAAGCGGCCGGTTGCCTGATAGAACCACCGGTATCAGAACCGGTTGCAAAAGGAATAAGACGTGCAGCAACAGCCGCTGCAGAACCACCTGATGAGCCGCCAGGTACACGTTCCAGATCCCAAGGGTTTTTTACTGCACCATAGTAACTGTTCTCATTGGTGGAACCCATGGCAAACTCATCCATATTGGTTTTACCTAAAACAACAACACCTTCAGCGTCCAGTTTTGATACAATGGTGGCTTGATAGGGGGCATGGAAATTGGCCAGCATCTTTGACCCGCAGGTCGTTGGCAATGATTGTGTACAGAAGATATCTTTATGTGCTATAGGGATGCCAGTCAGTAACTTGGCGTTTCCGGTTTGTAATTGTTTATCGGCTTTAGCCGCACAGGTCAGCGCAGATTCTTCATCAATACTAATAAAACTATTGAGTTCGTTATGTTGTCGAATTCGATTCAAATAATGTTGCGTTAATTCAGTACTTGAGAATTCACGTCGTTTTAAAGCAAGAATTAATTCACGTAAAGAATGCTTGTGCATAAACTTATTGTCCTGGGTCGATTACTTTGGGAACGAGATACAAATCATCCTCAAATAGCGGTGCAATTTCCGCTAATTGTTTACGGCAATCTTCTTCACTGATTGCATCTTCTCTTAGTCTTTGGTGTAAATCAAAAGGATGGAAAAGAGGAGCTATCCCAGTTGTCTTGATTTGGCGTAGCTGTTCGACAAAATCCATAATCGCACCAACTTCTTCAGCAAGCTGTGCGTAATTATCAGCTTCAGGATCGAGACAAGCAAGTTGTGCAATATTTTCTAAATCAGTTTTTTAAACATCATTTTTCCCACAAGAGTGAAAAAAATTATACCCTGCTGCTCGTAAGATACAATCCCCTTTCTACCGAGTTTTGAGGTAGTGAAACTGTCTCATGCGATCTGGATTCCTCTGTATTTCTTGCAGAGAGCGGGTTTTAAAGTAGAATGGATGGAACTTATTATTGTTTTTGATTGAGTGTATTAGCGATGTTACAGCAGGTAAAAACCGCGGGTGGAATTCATATTGAGTATGAAGAGCATACTTTGGCTTATGAGAATGCTATTGAGCCTCTTCTTGAACGGCTTGATACGCATCGAGGGGCATTATTTGCCTCGAGTTTTGAATACCCTGGACGTTACACCTGTTGGGATATTGGTTTTTATAACCCACCTCTGGCTGTTATTTGCAAAACAGATGAAATTTATTTGGAGGCTTTGAACAAGCGTGGTGAAATTTTATTGGCGATGATTTTACCTTTATTGCAAGCAAGTAAGGAATTAATCATTTCTGAGCAGTCGCTGCAATGTTGCAAACTCGAAGTACAAGCGTCACAACAGATTTTCAGTGAGGAAGAGCGGAGTCACCAGCCTTCCATATTCACGGTATTACGCCAATTAATCGCTTTTTTAAATCAGATGAACCTTATTTAGGTTTGTATGGTGCTTTTGGTTATGATTTGATTTTTCAATTTGAAAAATTGCAACAACATAAAGAACGTTCGTCCGAACAGCGGGAAATGGTTTTGTATTTACCTGATGAAATTTATGTCGTTAATCACCGCAAAGAAACAGCCTTTATTCGTCGTTACGATTTTCAATACCAAGGAAAGTCTACGCAGTCGTTGCCGCGAGAAGGAGAATTTAAATCTTACGACCCTAAGTTTAAGCCGGAAAGAGATTGTGATCATGCTCCTGGTGAATACGCCAAACTGGTGGAGACCGCCAAGGAACGTTTTGCTTGTGGTGATCTTTTTGAAGTGGTTCCCAGTCAAACTTTTTATGCCCACTGTTCGGAACAACCCTCGGCGATTTTTACCCGTATGCGTCGCGTTAATCCATCGCCTTATGGTTTTTCCTTAACCTTGGCAAGGATGAATATTTAGTCGGTGCTTCCCCGGAAATGTATGTGCGGGTACAAGGCAGACGTGTCGAAACCTGTCCGATTTCAGGCACTATCAAGCGTGGGGCTGACGCGATAGAGGATGCCCACAATATCCAGCTTTTGTTAGAGTCGGAGAAAGAAGCATCCGAACTTACAATGTGTACTGATGTCGATAGAAATGATAAGTCAAGAATTTGCGAAGCAGGAAGTGTGCGTGTAGTAGGACGTCGTCAAATCGAAATGTATTCACGTTTGATCCATACAGTTGATCATGTAGAAGGAGTTTTGCGCTCTAATTTTGATGCTGTGGATGCTTTTTTAACCCATATGTGGGTGGTTACCGTGACTGGTGCTCCCAAGCTATGGGCAATGAATTTCATTGAGCAACATGAGAAATCACCGCGCAGATGGTATGCCGGTGCTGTAGGCTGGTTTGGTTTTAATGGAAATTTAAATACAGGACTTGTGTTAAGAACGATGCGTATTCAGCAGGGAATAGCTGAAATTCGTGTGGGAGCAACATTACTTTATGATTCAGAACCGAAGGCTGAAGAACAGGAAACAAGATTAAAAGCCTCTGCGTTTTTGGATATTTTGCAAAAACCGCAAGCTAAAGCAGGCCTGACTAATACAATACCACAAAATGGTGTTGGCAAACGCGTATTACTAGTCGATCATCAAGATTCTTTTGTTCATACCTTGGCTAATTATGTTCGTCAGACCGGGGCGGACGTTTTGACTGTCCGCAGTGAGTATGTTCAGGATTATTTGCAAAACCATCATTTTGATCTGGTTCTTCTTTCTCCTGGTCCTGGAAAGCCGGTAGATTTTAAGTTAGAGCAGACTATTGCAACAGTACTTGAACATCAGATTCCTTTGTTTGGCGTCTGTCTGGGTTTACAAGGAATTGTGGAATATTTTGGTGGAGAGCTTGGTGTTTTGACTTACCCGATGCATGGTAAGGCTTCTGAAATTGATGTTAAAGACGAAACCGGAATATTTGCTGGCTTAGGATCGTCTTTTACGGCGGGACGATATCATTCACTCTATGCAATACTGGAGCAAGTACCAGATGAATTGCGGGTAACTGCCTTGAGTCGCGATGGTATTGTTATGGCAGTTTCACATAAAACACTACCTGTGCACGCTGTGCAATTTCATCCGGAAACCATTCTATCTATGCCCAATCAAGCTGGGTTACGCATTATAGGGAATTTAATGAACATGGTGAGGAGCAATGCGCGATAAAATTTTAATTATTTATGCAACAGCTATCCTATTAGGCATTCTGACAGGGATGGTTGGTTCTTTTTTCAAATAGTGATTTCTTATGGCAATCAGTTTCTCGTAGCGCTTTTCCACGCCAGTGAGGCTCAAGGTTTGCCGGTTTGGTTAATCTCGGCGCTGATTTCCATGATGTTGGTCTTTATTACCTGGTTTTTAGTAAGAGGCTTTGCACCAGAAGCCTCCGGCAGTGGTGTGCAGGAAATCGAAGGAACCTTATTGCATGAGCGTGAAATTTTTTGGCGACGCTTACTGCCCGTGAAATTCATTGGTGGGGTGATGGCAATTTGCGCAAAAATGGTTCTTGGTCGTGAGGGACCCACGATCCAAATGGGAGGCAATCTCGGTGCTATGTTAGGGGACTATTTGCATCTACCGCGTGAACGCTGTGATACACTAATTGCAGCAGGTGCAGCAGCAGGCCTGGCAACCGCTTTTAATGCGCCATTAGCCGGCGTATTGTTTGTGCTGGAGGAAATGCGCAGTCAGTTTAATTTTTCGTTTACCAATTTTAAAACAGTAGCTATTTGTTGTGTAATGGCTACCATAACCTTGCATTATATGATTGGTTCGCAACCAGTCATTGTCATGGATGTCTTTACTTTACCCAGCCTGCAATCGTTATGGTTCTTTTTATTTTGGTATCGTGGTGGGCTTCGCCGGTTTAGTATTCAATATAGTATTGATGAAGACATTATATTTTACAGACAGCTTAACGTTTAAAACACGTATTGGCTATGTGCTGTTTATAGGCTTTTTTGTAGGCTATCTTGCTTACGCTTACCCGGAAACAGTAGGTGGAGGCTACGATATTATTGAACGTTCTCTAACCTTATCGCCACCATTCTCTGCATTATTAATGTTATTTGTGATTAGGTTTTTACCACCATGATTTGTTATTCTTCGAGTGTACCGGGAGGAATCTTTGCCCCTATGCTGGCATTAGGGACTTTACTCGGTATTGCTGCATCCTATCTTTTTGAAGCATTCAGTCATGATACGACAATTCATCCAGGGATGTTTGCTGTAGCAGGCATGGGTGCGCTATTTTCTGCAGCAGTTCGTGCACCGATAACAGGTATTATTCTTGTGGTAGAAATGACGCAGAATTATTTATTGATATTACCACTGATGGTTTGTTGCCTGACTTCAACAACTGTTGTGCAATTGGCTGGTAATGATCCTATTTATACGCAGTTGCTACAGCGTACCTTAAGAATGCAACGTAAGGACGGATAATATTTCTACTATCTTGGTGCTTATGGCTTGATTTTCTGCGCTTCGCTGCTCACATACTTATATGTATGCTGTGCTGCGATGCTCGAAAATCAAGCCATAAGTACCTTAATTAATACGCACAATGATCTTGCCAAAGTGGTCGCTATTTAGCATGCGGGCATGGGCTGCCTCAATGTCCTCAAATTTGAATTCAGAGTCGATTACAGGGACTATATGCTTGTTAAGTAGCGCTGTAGGCCATTGTTGCTGTACTGCTCTCCATAACATGGTTTTTTCATAAAGGGATTGGGAACGTAAAACAAAACCATGGATCGCTAACCGTTTTCTCATGAGTAGTGCTAGATCACATTCCGCTTTATAACCATCCATGCAGGAAATCTGGATTAATTTTCCCTGTAGCTTCAAGAGTCTTAAGTGTTTGGGAAAATAGCTTCCACCTATAAAATCAACAATAACATCAACTGATTCTGCTCCAAGAACTGCTTCGAAGTCCTTTTGATTGTAATTGATAAGAGTCGATGCGCCTAAATGTAAGGCCTTATCCATTTTCTCTTGGTTACTGGTGGTACTAATGACCCTGGCACCTAGATGATTAGCCATTTGAATAGCAATGGAAGAAATACCGCTACCTGCTGCATGAATTAATAGTGTTTGTCCTTGTTTTAGTTGTCCAATTAGAAAAATAGTAGCATGTGCTGTCATTAAGGCTTCGGGGAGAGCTGCTGCATAACTAAAATCCCATGACTCTGGAATAATTGCAGCAAGATTTTGATGTACAGAACAATATTCGGCATAACCTCCACCAGCTACGAGACCATAAACACGATCACCAGGTTTAAATTTTTTCACAGCAGAGCCTATTTCAACCACTTCGCCTGCAACCTCCAACCCAGGAATGGTCGATTCACCCCTTGGTGGGGGGTATTTACCACGCCGTTGTAGTAAATCAGCACGATTTACTGCAGTTGCTTTTACCTGCACCAAAATTTGCTCTTTATCATAGGTGGGTTTTGCTTCTTCTTTAATAAGTAAACGGCTTTCAGGGCCTGGATTCTCTATGATTACGCAACGCATAAGCGACTTCTTATTGGCCAGTAAAAACAGTACTATAAATCTTCTAAAAAACAGATTCCAGTTACTTACAATTTCTTAACGGATTAAGACTCGCAAAATGAAAAGTCTTCGTTATATACTTGCAGATTAGCTAGTAATTTGGTGCTGGATGTCAAAATATACGCAGCATAAGAAAGTAGCGTTGATGTTTATACTCCCTCAACTGCTTATTACTCTGTTATTTTTATCTGGCCTGCTTGCAGTGCTTTGATTCAATCTGTTTTTTAGTGATGCTTTCGGCTTGCATAACCGTTTTGCAGGCCTCGCTAATTTTTTGATTTATTTAAAGATCCTGGTTATGGCAAAGCAGTTCTGGTTACTTTAGTCATTGCTTTCTTTGTAACTCTACTAACAATGAGTTTGGGTTTATTGTTAGCAGTACTTGTACAGAGCCGGAAAAAAGTCAGCGCATCTATAAAACCTTACTTCTCTGGCCTTATGCTGTTGCTCCTGCAGTGGCGGCTATATTATGGCGTTTTTTGTGTCAGCCTACGATTGGCTGGTTAGCATATGGTTTACGGGAGTTAGGGATTAATTTTAATTATTTGATTAACGCCAAACAGGCTTTACTTGTTGTCATATTGACAGCAAGCTGGCAACAATTTAGTTATAATTTTCTTTTTTCTTTGCGGCGCTTAAGGCAATTCCCAATTCCTTGATTGAAGCAGCTATTATTGATGGTGCTTCAGCTTGGCGGCGATTTTGGCAAATTATTTTTCCCTTATTATCGCCAACCACGTTTTTTCTTTTAGTTATGAATTTGATCTATGCCTTCTTTGACACCTTTGGCATTATTGATGTAATGACCAATGGTGGGCCGGGTAACAGTACAACAACCCTAATTTATAAAGTCTATAAAGATGGTTTTGTCGGCATGGATCCAGGTAGCTCATCAGCTCAATCAGTAATGCTGATGTTAATGGTTGTCGCTCTCACCCTAATCCAATTTCGTTACCTTGAAAAAAGGTGCATTACGAATGAAAACTCTAAATAGTCTGCTTACTCATGGATTACTGTGTTTAGCAATTGCTGCTTTATTCGTACCTTTATATCTGGCCTTAGTAGCAGCTAGTCATGAGGGGGCTGCCATGATGCAGGCGCCTTTACCTATCTGGCCTGGGACCGCTTTTTTTCACAACTTGAAAATAGTACTCACGGAAGGATTAGTAGTGACAGGTGGCCAACCCGTTTGGCAAATGTTACTCAATAGTTTGTTGATGGCGGTTTTAATTGCCGGAGGCAAAATTATTTTGGCTCTCGGTTCAGCCTTTGCGTTGGTTTATTTTGAATTCCCTTTAAAAAACTCTGTTTCGCACTCATTTTTTCTACCATGATGTTGCCTGTCGAAGTAAGAATAGTACCTACTTTTCAAGTCATTGCTTCTTTTGCCTGGTTGAATACCTTTGCTGGTCTTACCTTGCCGCTAATGGCTTCTGCTACAGCTACTTTTTTATTTAGACAGTTTTTTAAAACGGTTCCTAAAGAACTTGTTGATGCAGCTAAACTTGACGGCGCAGGGCCCTTGAGATTTTTTAGACGTTCTTTTACCCTTATCCAAGACACAGATAGCTGCTTTGTTTATTATTCTTTTTGTATATGGTTGGAACCAATATCTTTGGCCGTTGGTTATTACCACAGACACTAATATGGCAACAATAGTGATGGGCATCCGTTATTTGGTGGGAGTAGCAGATCAAATCCCTCAATGGCATTACATCATGACGATTGCTTTGATTGCTTTGTTACCACCTTGTTTGGTAGTGATTACCATGCAACGTTGGTTTGAAAAGGGGCTTACGCATTAATGGCAACAGTAAATTTAGTAGATGTCAGCAAATTCTATGGCCAACAGCCTATTCTCAATAAAGTGAGTTTAAGTATAGAAAAAGGAGAGTTTGTTGCTGTGGTTGGACCGTCTGGTTGCGGCAAATCAACCTTGTTACGCCTTGTTGCAGGTTTGGATACGGTCAGCAGTGGCAGTATTCTGATCAATAATCAATGTGTTAACAAAATTCCTGCTTCCAAGCGTGATATGGCTATGGTTTTTCAAAACTATGCACTTTATCCGCATATGACTGTTTACGATAATATGGCCTATGGCCTGAAAATGCGTGGGATGAAGAAGACTCAGATCCAGCAACGAGTACATGAGGTCGCTGCGATGCTCCAGCTCTCGGATTATTTACTGCGTAAACCGCAGGCACTTTCTGGTGGACAGCGGCAACGCGTAGCAATGGGACGTGCTATTGTTCGTTCACCAGCTGTGTTTTTATTTGATGAGCCTCTTTCTAATCTGGATGCAAAATTACGGGCAGAAATGCGCTATGAAATTAAAAAATTGCATCAACAACTCCGTACTACTTGTTTATATGTAACACACGATCAGACTGAGGCGATGACAATGGCATCCAGGGTATTGGTTTTAAATAAAGGGCAGGTTGAGCAGATTGGTTCTCCACAGATGCTGTATCAACAACCGGCTTCACTGTTTGTGGCTGGCTTTACTGGGCATTATCCAATTAATTTTTTACCTGCAAAAATAGACTTGACGAAACAGAAAATAGTCACTGAAATGGGTATTGAGCTATCCTTACCTGTGTTGAAGGAATCTCTGACCTGTGGAGCGGAGGTGGTAGTGGGGATAAGGCCTGAACACTTAAATTTTACTGTCAGGAATAAACCTGGGGCAATTCCAGTAAAAATAGAGTTTATTGATGATATGGGGGCTGACAAGCTCATTCAAGTTATGAGTTGCTGTGGTAAGGCCCGCTTTTCAGTAAAAATTTCTGCAGATACTGAGATAGTTGAGGAACAACTTGCCTTGGAACTTCTTGTAAATAAAGCTAATCTATTTCATCAAAAAACCGGATTGCGATTGGGAGGCTGGCATGACTGAGCAAACGAAGACATTACGTGAGATTGATACCCCATTTTATACTTATTGGCAAGCACTCTATCTTTCTTTTTTAGTAGCCGTCTTTATGTTGATGTAGGGAAACGGTGGAAGGGGTTTGGCCTTCTTTATCTTTTATTACTGATGTTTATTGTTTCTATTCCCTTTGCTGTGCGTGTTACTTCTGATTTTAATCGTTTTGTTAACGAAGAGATGATTCGACCACTTGAAGAATTACCCTCAATTTACATTCAAAATGGTAAAGTATCCTTCGATAAGCCGATGCCCTATATGGTAAAAATAAAGCTGGTCAGGTTGTTTTGATTGTTGATACAACAGGTAAGGTACAGACCATTAATAGTACCTATCCTTATTTGACAACTCTAATTACCAAAGATAAATTTATGTACCGCTTTCCTTCCCCACAATTCTTTTTTCCAAAGAGCCTGTTAACGCGGAGAGTAGTCTTTTTGTGCAAACAATTAGTGGGCAAGTGAATGAAGTTTTCGATGGCAAGCGTTGGGTAAAGTCGTCTGGGATTGAACGAGTTAAATATCTTTCAGCTACAATTATCTATCCTATGGTGGCGTTGATTTTCTTTGCCATGTACCTCGTTTTTTTCTGGCCTTTGCTCTCATGGGACAATTTGTAGCGAAATTATTTCTTAAATTATCGCTTGGCTATAAGCAAGCCACTCGATTATTAATAGTCAGTTCAACGCCGCAAATCGTATTGTTGTTATTTATGTTGACAATGGGTTGGTTGTTTAATTGGTTTGGCTTCGTTTTGCTTATCGTTTTGTCTATTTATTTTACTTATGCGATTATTTCATTGAAACGAGAGAGCCATAAACTGGTGGTTTCGTGAAAGGATTAATTCATTTTGCTCATGGTAATGGATTTCCTGCGCTTTGCTATAAGCAGTTATTGGATAAGTTGAAAGAACAATATGATTATTGTTACATCGATAGGATTGGTCATAACCCCCAATTTCCGGTCACCGAAAATTGGCATTTTCTGGTTGAAGAAATCATTGCCAGTGTCAAAAGACAGGCCAATCAGCCCGTGATTGGCCTTGGACACTCTCTTGGCGGTGTATTGAGTCTTTTGGCAGCGATTGAGGAACCACAGTTATTTAAAGCGGTTATCATGATTGATTCGCCACTTCTAGGGCATTTTAAATCAAGCATGGTACGTCTTGCTAAAGCGCTGGGAGTGATTGATAGAATAACCCCGGCTGGTCGTACCCGTGGCAGAAGAGAGTGTTGGCAAAATAGAGAGCAATTACTGGCTTATTTGAAAGGCCGAGAGTTGTTTCAAACGTTTACTGAAGCCTGTTTAAAAGACTATATTGATTATGGTTTACAACAAACAGGCCAAGGATATGTATTACGTTTTGATCGTCATATTGAATATTTGATTTATCGTACGATCCCACATATCTTGCCTGCTTACGCTGGAAAAGCGAGGGTTCCTGTGGCTTTGATTTATGGAAATAAAAGTACAGTGGTGGACAGGCTCGATGTGCGCTATATGAAAAAGCATTACCATATTGTATGTTTTAAGGTAGAGGGAACGCATATGTTACCTATGGAGCATCCAACTGAGTTGGCAACTCAAATTTTCACTCTACTTGATGCTATACTGAAATGACGGTATTTGTTGCGCTAATAAAGTATCGGCAATATTGCCTTGCCTCGTTTTTTGCTGCACATTATCTTGTTGCAGGAATTTAATTGAATTCAAGGATTGTTTACTGAAAGGAGAAAACAGTGTTGCATAGTCTGATTGTTCTGGCGGTGGTGAGTGGAGCTCTTTTATTACTGGCCAGGCAAGCTTCCCTTGCTGTATGGGCTATAAGTTATGCTTTATTTGCATTATTGATTGTACGTTATGGCTCTCCCGGTTTTCTAGCGCAGTTCCTTTTGTGGGCTGTTTTGGCAGTATTGGTTCTTTGTGCAATTAAACCACTACGCAGAACACTGTTATCTCGCCGTATCTTTGCTGTCGTTAGTAAAGCGATGCCCGCTATGTCTTCCACAGAACGTGAAGCCTTAGAAGCTGGTACTGTAAGTTGGGAAGGGGATTTATTTAGTGGTTCGCCTGATTTTACTGCCTTGCTTCAGGCACCAGTCGTTAAATTAA
>NZ_CALJ01000158.1 GCF_000308315.1 Legionella tunisiensis
CAAATGATTTATTTGTTCAGGATTAGCCTGTCCTTTAGTTTGTTTCATTACCTGACCAATAAAAAATGCTAGTAATTTTTCTTTACCAGCCCGGTAATCTGCTGCTTGTTGAGGATATTGCTGAACAATTGTTTGAATAAGTTCCTCAAGTTGATTATGACTAACTTGCTCATAGCCTTCTTTCTTAATAATGTCTTCAACGCTGCCTTCGCCTGCCCATAATTTAGCAAAAATTTCCTTGGCGATTTTGCCTGATATTTTTTGCTCATGAAGATGATTTAGCAAAGAGGCCAGGGTTTTTGCAGAAACCGGTGGATTGTCAAAATCAAGATTGGTTTCGTTAAGAGCAGCTGCATAATTGCCTTTAAGCCAATTAATAACGATCTTGTCATCTGCATGACAGTATTGTTTTACCGTCTGGAAAAAATGGCAGGTTGCCGGGGAGGATAGTAAAAAATAAATGTCATCAGTATGCAGCGATTGATTTTTTCTGAGCGTTTGTCTAATTTGCTCAGGCAATAAGGGCATGTTTTGCGTAATGTCAGCCAGATTTTTGGCAGTTATATGAATTGGCAATAAATCTGGATCAGGGAAATAGCGATAATCATTTTCATTTTCTTTTGATCTTAACACTTGAGTAGTCTCGGTTGTTGGACAATAGAGTCTTGTCTCCTGTTGAACTGCTTGACCGCTTTCAAGTAAATCCTGATGTCTGGCCTGTTCATAGGTGATTGCTTTCTCGATAAAGCGGAAAGAATTAAGATTTTTAAGTTCTGTGCGGGTACCAAGCTTGCTTGAACCAGCAGGTTTTAGAGAGATATTCACATCGCAGCGAAAAGAGCCTTCCTGCATATTGCCATCACAAATTCCTAGAAAGCGAACTAGCTGATGTAAGGTTTTAAGGTAGTTCACAACCTCTTCAGCCGAGAAAAGACAAGGGGCAGTGACGATCTCCAGCAGTGGAGTGCCGGCGCGATTCAGATCGATTCCGGTATATTGCAGATGAGCATCGTGCAGTGATTTACCAGCATCTTCTTCCAGATGGGCTCTGACGATAGTAATTTCTTTTGTGCTCCCATCGTTCATTTCGACAAGCAGCGAACCATCACTAACAATAGGACGTTGGAATTGACTTATCTGGTACCCTTTAGGTAAATCCGGATAAAAGTAATTTTTCGTTCAAAGTAGGAATAATCATTGATTTTAGCATGAATAGCCAAACCGAACTGAATAGCCATTTCTACTGCTTTTTGATTCAGCACAGGTAAAATGCCAGGTAAGCCCGCATCAATAAAACAGGTTTGTGAATTAGGTTGTGCACCAAAACGAGTTGCTGCTCCTGAAAAAAGTTTTGATTGTGTTTTTAATTGAGCATGAACTTCAAGACCAATAACAGTATCCCATGCCATAAATATCACCCTTTTATAGGTTGGTCTGGCTTGGTGCCAGTTGGTATCTTGTTGATAAAAATAAGCAAGGTTGAGTAATTGCGCCTCGCTAAAATGGTTGCCGATTAATTGCATACCAATAGGTAAACCCTGACTAAAACCTGCAGGAATAGAAAGAGCAGGAAGACCCGCCAAATTGGCTGCTACTGTAAATACATCTGCCAGATAATTTTGTATAGGATCGGTTTTTTCACCCAGCTTAAAGGCACAAGTGGGTGTAGTAGGACCAAGTATGACATCGACCTGACGTAAAACATCTTGT
>NZ_CALJ01000157.1 GCF_000308315.1 Legionella tunisiensis
GCATGCTTTTTATGAGTTTCAATTGCTGAATTTTTCCTGTTTTGGCACCATCCAGATCGACGATGTGTAAATGAGTCGCCCCTTGCTGGGCATAATGTTGTGCCTGCGAGATGGGGGCGTAGTCGTAAATTGATACGTCTTCAAATTGCCCTTGGCGTAAGCGTACACAGCGGCCTTGCTGTAAATCAATCGCAGGAATAATTAGCATGGCTCCTCCAGCTGTAAAAAATTGTTGAGTAGTTTCAGTCCCGTATCGGCTGATTTTTCCGGATGAAATTGCATCCCATAAATATTTCCATGCTGCACAATGGCTGTAAAATCTTGGCCATATTGGCAACGGGCCAAGGCATGTTCATCATTCAGCAAAGCATAACTATGGACAAAATAGACATAATCGTCAGCAGTCAATCCTTTTGCTAGTGGCGTGGTTTTCGTCCAGTGTAATTTGTTCCATCCCATATGAGGAATAGGATGTTCCTTTGTTAGTGATAAACGTTTGATTACACCAGGAAGCAAGTTTAAACAGGGTACATCCCCTTCTTCACTGTGGGCAAACAATAATTGCATGCCAAGGCAAATGCCTAATAAAGGCTGAGGTAACTGCTGCAAGACGTCTGTTAATTGATAGTCATGTAGGGCACGCATAGCACTTGCTGCTGCACCCACGCCGGGCAAAATGACGTGGCTTGCCTGAATAAGATCATTTGCCTGGTGCGTTAATTGATAGTCGTAGCCTAAGCGTTTAATGGCATTCGTTAATGAGCTTAGATTATTACCAGTGATATCAATAACTGCAATCATAAAACCCCCTTGGTGGAAGGCAAGTTATTATCACAACGCATACAAGCTTGGCGTAGTGTCCGACCCAGCGCTTTGAAGCAAGCTTCAATCATGTGGTGATGGTTTTTCCCCTCTACTTTGATGTGTAAAGTAGCGCCTAAGCTGCTGGCCAATGAGTGGAAAAAATGCGGTACCATTTCAGTTGCCATGCCGCCAACAAATTCACGTGTAAATTGGCCTTCAAAAACACAATAACTGCGGCCGCAAAGATCCAAAGCGACGCTAGCCAGTGCTTCATCCATAGGTAGGGTAAAGCCATAGCGGGCAATGCCCCATTTATCGCCTAAAGCTTGTTTAAGTGCTTCGCCTAAAGCAAGAGCAGTATCTTCAATTAAATGGTGCTCATCGACTTCAATATCGCCTTTAGCGTGTACTTGCAGCCCCAACCCACCGTGTTTGGCAATTTGTTCCAGCATATGACTGAAAAAACCAATCGGAGTGTGGATCTTATTTTCCAATTCGGCATCCAAATTGATTCGCAACTCAATCGTTGTTTCTTTGGTTTGGCGTTGAATGATTGCTGTTCTTTCCTGTTGTAGAATGGTTTGCGCTACTGATTTCCAACCGTGGCTTGCATGAATTGGTAAAAAACCAATCCCTACATTTTCTGCTAATTCTTTATCCGTTGGGCGATCGCCAATAACCCAACATTGCTTTCGATCGAGCGCATTTTGTTGTAAAAAGGCATCCAGTAAACCTGTTTTCGGTTTACGACAATTGCAGTGGTCATTGTCTCTGTGAGGACAGATAAATACCTCGCTAAAATAAATACCTTGCGTAGCAAATAAAGAGAGAATGAAATCATGGCAGCGTTGAAACGATTGCTGCGGGAAACTGTCAGTTCCCAAGCCATCCTGATTGCTAACCATAATCAGACGAAAGCCTGCCTGTTGCAAAGAGAGTAGGGCAGGGATGACATCAGCACATAAACGAATTTTGTCTAAGTCATCCACTTGGAAATCTGTTGGTTCTTCAACCAGAGTACCGTCTCGATCAATAAAGAGAATTTTTTGCATAGTTTATTCTCCCTTAAAGGCTTTCAATGCAGTTATCAGGCGTTGATTTTGGGATTCGTCGCCCACACTAATGCGCAAGTGATTTTGCAACAGGGGGAGGCCGGTAAAATGACGTACCGCAATGTCATGCTTAGCAAACCAGGCAGCCAGAGGAAATGCATAAGCGCTACGCACGAACATGAAATTGGTACGGCTTGGGTAGACAATGTCTATCCAAGATGATTGCTGTAGTTCAGTCATTAATTGAGTACGAGCATTCAGTATTTGCTGCACATTCTGAGCGAACCATTGTTGATCAGCTAATGCTTTTTTAGCCAAATTAAGCACGACACTGGATAAGGTATAAGGGGGAGTAATATTTTTTAGAGCTTGGATGATCTGCGATTGAGCAATGACAGTACCCAGGCGTAACCCTGCCATGCCATAGGCTTTAGATAGGGTGCGAAGTACGATCAAATTATCAAAAGACGTAAGTAAACTTGCTGCACTGGGAAATTGAGCGAAATCAATATAGGCTTCATCAACAACCACAACGGCTTTGTCTTTGAAGTGCTTGCAAAGTTGCGAGATGGTGTCTAAATCCAACAAACTCGCCGTTGGGTTATTGGGTTGGCAGAGCATAATGATTTTACAATCGGGTTGCCAAAGGGCCAATAATTTTTGTAGATCCAGACTAAAACCGTTTTCTGCATCCAGCGGGCAATTGATAATCTCGGCCTGCTGTAGACGAGCATAAAAGGCATACATAGGAAACGTGGGAGGGCATTGCAAGATACTATCGATCCTTGCACGCAGGAATAAACGCATTACCAAATCAATTCCATCATCACTACCACGGGTTAAAACCATTTGTTCACTGCTGATTTGATAGTGTTCAGCGAGTTGTTCTAGCACTAATTGCTGCTGTCGGGCATCTGGATAATGATTTAAAGGAGTATCTATAAACGGTATAGGTGATCTGGGTGATTCATTGGCATGCAAGCGGCAATTCAACTCATCACCGTTAGGTACATAAGGTTTCATAGTGACTAGATCAGGACGAATTAAATTTAAGACTGACATATTAAGACTCCAAGGTGTTTAATCGCACTTCAATGGCTTTGGCATGAGCGTCCAGACCTTCAATAAAGGCGAGCGTTTGTGCTGCTTCCCCAAGGGTGGCAAGGCCTTCGGCAGTAATAGACTGCACACTCAGCGTTTTTAAGAAGTCGATGGTACTAAGGCCGCTGTGATTACGGGCATAACCATTGGTCGGTAAAACATGGTTAGAGCCGCTTAGGTAATCTCCCATCGTTTCTGCGGCCCACGGACCGAGAAAGATCGTCCCGGCAGCGCTAATCGCTGGCACCCAATTGACTGCGTCAATACGATTAATGATTAAATGCTCGGGTGCATAGCGATTGATAATATCAAGTTGTTCACTACGTTCATCACACACGAGAATAATACTGTGTTGCAAAGCCTGCTGAATGATCGTCTGTCTGGATAAGGCGGATAGTTGCTGGCTAATCGATTGATTGACTTTAACAGCAAAGTCTTCACTTTCACAGAGTAAAATCGCCTGCGAATCGGTACCATGCTCGGCCTGTGCCAATAAATCGGCGGCAACGAAATCAGGATTGGCTTGATCATCGGCTGTGATCATCACTTCTGATGGCCCAGCAGGCATATCGATTGCGGCACCGTAAGGATCGGCAGCAACGTGTGCTTTTGCTTCTGTTACATAGCGATTACCTGGACCAAATAATTTATCCATTTTGGCAATGGATTCGGTGCCATAAGCCATGGCTGCAATAGCTTGAGCGCCACCAATTTGATAAATCGTGTCGATGTCACAAAGACGTGCCGCTACTAAAAGGTGAGGATCAATTTCTCCGTATGCATTAGGTGGTGTACACAAGACTTTGATTGGGCAACCCGCAACCTTGGCTGGAATCGCTTGCATGAGCAAGGATGAAACCAGTGGTGTACTATTGCCTCCAGGTACATACAAACCAACTTTATTGATTGGTCTGTGAGTACGGGAAATAGAAATCCCTTTTGCGGTTATTATTTGCTTTGCCTGTGGCATCACCGCTTGGTGGTAAGTGGTAATAGTCTGAATTGCTGCAGTTAGAGCTTGCAATGCTTGTGCACTAATTCGGGCTGCATTGATGGCGTCAGTTGCAACCCTTAGCGTGCTTAATTCAACTTGATCAAATTCACGGGTAAAAGCAAATAAGGCGTCATCTCCTCGTTGTTGTACAGTAGCAATAATGTCTTCGACCTGTTTGCGACAGTGATTATTGATGAGCGGCCTTGTTAGTCGTTGTTGTTTTTCTTCTAAGGATAAATTTCGCCAATTATTTATAGTTAACATCAGAGTCACTCCAGCATTTTTTCAATGGGTAGTACCAGAATTGAACTGGCACCTAGGGATTGAATGGTTTCCAAGGTATTCCAGAAAATACCTTCACTGGAAACGACATGCACCGCTACTTTGTCAGGACTAGCTGGTAAGGGCATGATGGTCGGTGATTCCGCACCGGGAAGTTGTTCACAGATACGTTCCAAGGCTATTTTGGGTGCATGAAAAAGAATGTATTTCCGTTCACTAGCTTGTTGGACGGCTTGGATTCGTCTTTGCAACATGGCAAATAAATCTTGGAAAGATGGCTCCATAGGATGCTCGGCTTGAATAAAAACTGCCTGGCTATGTAACACGGTTTCAACTTCAACTAATTTATTATCCTCCAAGGTTTGACCGGAGGAAACCAGGTCACAGATGACATCGGCCATTCCCATACGAGGGGCTACTTCAACAGAACCTGACAGAACAAGACTTTCTGCACAGATTTGCTCTTTCGCTAAATATTGAGTTAGCAAGAGGGGATAACTGGTGGCAATACGTTTACCATCCAAGCTGCCTGGGCCACGGTAGTCAAATGTTTCCGGCACTGCAATGGATAAACGACAACGGCAACTGCCTAAGGCTAAAACGGTTTTTATAGGATTTTATTCGTTGCATTCAGAGCGGCCTCCAGTAAGACATTCTCGCCAACAAGACCCCCATCGCAGAGGCCATCAAAAATGAGGGTTGGGATATCATCATCACGAACAAAAAGCAGATCAATGGGAAAGTTATCAACGTGAGCAAGGAGACCATTCTCTTTAACACGAAATTTTAAACCACACTTCTGCAACAAACTTAAGGATTCTTGTGCTAAGCGTCCTTTTTTCTGTAAGGCTATACGTAAACGTTTTTTCACGACTGCTCCAAGCGTTCAGCAATTAAGGAATAGCCGCCGCTACCAAAACTTAGGCAACGGGCGACACGAGTTATTGTTGTTACACTGACCCCTGTCTGCTCATGAATACTGCGGTAGGGGACACCTTGTCGCAACATAGGAACAACTTCCCAGCGATCCACCATGGCTTCAAGTTCAGCGGGTGTGCATAAATCCGTAAAGAAAGCTAAAGCCTCCCCCGCATTGTTTAGCAGACTAATTGCATGCATCAGTTGATGAGTAGCTTCCTGTTTGTTGCTATGATGTGTTTTCATGATAATGTATTAATGTAATATAACATTGTTACATTGTATTGATTTCACTCTACACTGTCAAATAAATTTGACAGTACTCTGGGTTTGCGTTGAGATGTTGCTTTTCTGTGGGAGAAAGGAATGCTGTTAGAGAAAGAAACATCTTGTGTTGTATTGATTGATGTGCAGGAAAAATTAACCCCCTTTGTTCAGGAGGCGGAAGCGTTAGTAGCTAGATGCCAATGGGTTATTCACTTGGCGAAAGAATTGGGAATACCTTTATTAGTGAGTGAACAATATCCAAGTGGTTTAGGTGTTACTGTCGAGCCGCTACATTCCCTGATTGCAGAAGGCGAGTGTTTTGAAAAAGTACATTTTTCCTGTTTTCGTCAACCTACATTTAAGCAAAGCCTAAAGGCACTTAATAAAAAGCAACTCGTTTTAATCGGTATCGAAGCCCATGTCTGTGTTTTGCAATCAGCAATGGAAATGAAGGCAGCCGGCTATGAAGTCTATATCGTAGTTGATGCTATAAGCAGCCGAAGTCAGCTTGATTACAACTATGGCCTTAGACGTATGGAGCAAGCAGGTATTCATTTAGTGACGTCAGAAATGGTATTTTTTGAATGGGTTGGTCAGGCTGGTACGCCGCAATTCAAAGCACTAAGTAAAGCCTATTTACAACAAAAGGATAAACAATGAATTTAGATAATCAAATTGCTGTGATTACCGGTGGTGCTTCGGGAATGGGTAAAGCCTGTGCGCAAGCATTAGCTGCGCGAGGTGTAAGAGTTGTTATCTGGGATAAGCAGATAGAGGCTGGTGCCGCCAAAGAATTTGCTTTTGCTGTGGCTTGTGATGTGAGTTCTGCCGAAGAAATTGAGCGGGCACTGCAAAACAATCGCACAAATCGGTGTGCCAAGAATTTGTATCAATTGTGCTGGGATAGCACCTGCTAAACGGATGGTAGGGAAGGAAGGCGCGATGCCTTTAACTGCTTTTAAGCAAGTTATTGATGTTAATCTGATAGGCACGTTTAATGTGATGCGAGTGGCAGCTACGGCTATGGCAGGTTTGGAACCTGAACCAGGCTCACAGGAGCGAGGGGTTATCATCAATACGGCTTCTATTGCTGCCTTTGAAGGACAAATTGGCCAGACCGCTTATAGTGCTTCCAAAGGCGGTGTTGTAGCAATGACCTTACCTGCGGCACGAGAATTGGCACAACACGCCATTCGTGTGAATACGATAGCGCCGGGTTTAATTGCGACCCCAATGCTACTGAGCATGCCACAAGACGTTCAAGATAGTTTAGCAGCTACAGTGACTTTCCCTAAGCGTCTAGGCAAGCCAGAGGAGTTTGCAGCCCTGGTGGTACATATTATTGAAAATAGTTTTATCAACGGCGAAGTCATTCGCTTTGATGGCGCCTTACGGATGCAAGCACGTTAATCTTAAATTCAACTAAGCCTCTTGAGAGGCTTAGTTAAGAAGGCTGACTTTTATCCTCCTCTAGCTAAATCATTTGCATTATCCAAAGCAGGTTCTGATTCTTCTTCATGAGTCGTTGAGAAAAAGCTAAGTTGCTCCCTGATTTTTGGTTAAGCAACATGTGCTCGTTTTGCCATATTGGATGGATGCTGGATTATTATGATTCAGCTCTAAACGGTAATACGTACGCCCCTCTTTAGTGGAGTCTAACTCTACAGACTGGCAATTAGGGAGAGAGGCTTGGGATTCTGCAAGATAACGATCAATGAAGTTAAAAAGAACATTTTTTGCCATAATAGGTTTTCTATCTACAAAAGGAACAGATTATATATTGAGAGGCAAAAAATGATTAATTATGAGTAACTATTGATAAATTATTGTTATTTTGGTTTAAATTTATGCTTCCTGATGCCTGCTTGTCTCTGTGGTGATTTGTACATCACCATTGGCTGTGTAAAGATTGGTTGCATTGGCCTGATTTTTTCCCGTTAAGGAACCAATGATTTCTTGCCTCGTATTGAGGTTACTTGTAATTACTTGCCCATTAACGGCATTCAATTCGCGGCAGGACAGTAATTTTTCAGCGAGTTGATTATTTAATTGTTGAATCTGAGTTGCTTCGTCTACTGAACATGCACGCAAAAGTGCTTGTAAAGCCAATTTAGGTTGATTGTCATGAAGATTCATTTCAAGTAATTCAATGCGTTGCTTGGCACTTTGTTCAAGATGATTGGAAAGCGCTTGTTTTTGTGCTGCCAGTGATTCCAATGCATCAAATTGACGTTGAATGAGGACGTTTTTTCCTCAGATAGCAAGGTAATCAGCGAATCGAGCCAAATTAGTTCTTGCTGCAGTAAATTAACTAATTGGGCGGCTTTGAATTGAGTCATTTTTACGTCCTTATAATTCATATCGGGCACAATTACATAAAGGCTGTTTCTTGCCACTAAATCAGTACTGTATTGATCAATTTACTTCAAGATCAGCAACCATTTTTTAGCAATATTATCGCTGAGGATTTGGTATCGTCCTGCTGCAAGTTCTTCTTTAAAAAAGGCAACTCGCTCTTCATCGATTTCTTGAGCATCACGAATAAATTCTTTGAGTGCATCCATTTGTTTTAAGGTATCACTCCGACTAACGAGGTTAGTTTCTTCGGTGTGACTTTCTTGGGCAGCGGGTTGTGTTCGCTGTGGACGGGTGTCTGCCTCTACTCGTTTGAAATTACCTGAATCATTAATTGGGTTGACCATAACATTACTCTCAATTGCACTCATGATTATTATCGGCTCCTGTAGTGAAATCTTTAGTAATTTTCGTTTAATTTTTAACCTATATCATATTTTTTAATTAAAGTCACTATGATTTTAATAACATTTTTAAATGGCAACCCTAACCTGTTTTCTAGCTTGAATTTGTGCCTCAATGATTCGTTTGGAAGATAGATTTTTCACTTTAATAGTGTCTCCTAAACTACCATCATTTAGGGCTATTCCTTCCATACTTACATTAAGCATTTCACTGATGGCTTGGATACGCACTTGCTCCCCCTTATGAATCAGTACAGCTGTTTGCAAAATTGCAGGATTGAAAGCACTACCCTGGATTAGATTTTGTTTACAAACCAGACCAATAATATCTTCCATTTTGGTATAATAGCCTTGTTTTAAGAGACTAATGTCCATAGCGGCTATTTCAATGTCGTCTTTACCAATTTGAGTGCCTTTAAGTAGAGGACGTTTAGCGACCAGAATGTTTTTTGTACACTTATTTTTATTGGCACATAAAGTGTCCAATGTTTGCCAGTTTCTTGACATCGAATTCCCAAGGTGGTGGCATTTAATATTGAGGTTTGATAGGGGTTAAATACTTCAAGTTTATTGGTATCACAAGCACGCAATTTTAATCTGGCATCGATTTTACCGGTTGAAATATGGATATCCTTTTGATCTGCGGCACTTAAGGCATTAAGTACATGCTGGGTGATACGTTCTTCAATCATGGTTAATGATTGGATGGCTTCTGCTTGTAATAAAGGGCTTGCAAAAATGAGTAAAAAACTAGGATACTGCGTTTTAGCATAGATTGTTCTCATTTGAATGAATTCTTTTTTTAAGCAAATTACGAGCCAACTTTAGGGGGAATTGTGAAGTTGCACTATAAACTGGTAATGACTGTGTTGTGTGGGTGGTTAACAACGACTTTTTCTTGCGCAGAAAGCCATCATCCGCAAGCCTTTCTAAATGCTATCAAAGGCAGTAAAAATGAAGGTGAGCAAATCGTGCAGCATTTTTGTAGCAATTGTCATGCAGTAAAGCCTTTGATCCCACTTGGTGCCCCTAGAATGAAACAAAATGCAGACTGGGAAGCGCGTGTTAAGGGGAGGCTAAAGCAATTAATAGAGCATACCGAAAATGGATTTAATGCGATGCCTCCTCGGGGTGGTTGTTTTGAATGTACTGATAAACAGCTCGCTTTAGCCATTATGGCAATGCTTCCTGATGAGTTCGCAAAAGAGTTTTTAATTGATCTAAAAGATTATAAAAAAACAATTAGTTAAAATTTTTTATAAAAAGCCTAAATTTATTCAAACTTCTCCCGATAACATAAAAAAGAGGGAGGGTTCACCAATGAAAAACAACTAATCATTGGACCGTTGTGTGTGTTGACGGCCGCCTGTTCCACGATGGGGGGGCGCGATTCAATTGTGGATGATGCGGGCTATACGCATTACACCATAAGTTACCTGTCTGATACAAAAGGAGCAAGCTATTTCCCAGAAAAACGACCAGCAACGGGTAGAAAAGTATTTATTTTTGACCCGAAAGCGACCGCTTGGGCTGCCTACGACGCGCAAGGTAATCGCGTTAAAAACAGGAAGTGCCTCTGGTGGTAAAGACTATTGTGAGGACGTTGGTCGAGGATGCCGTACAGTTACAGGAACTTTCAGAGTCTATTCCAAGAAAGGAGAGGAGTGTACTTCTAGTCTTTACCCAATTGAAACGGGTGGTGGCGCGAGAATGCCTTATTGTATGCACTTCAATGGGGGTTATTCTATTCACGCCGCTTATGAAGTACCTAACTATAATGCCAGCCATGGTTGCATAAGGGTTTTACCAGGCGCTGCGAAGTGGTTGAACCAGGAGTTTATGGATGTTGGTTCAACTGTGATTGTGAAATCTTATTGATAAAAGCGGCATAACCCGCTTTTAAGCGGGTTGTCGTTTAGTGATCTTGAGACAGGTAAGTTCTTAACAAATGATTTATTTGTTCAGGATTAGCCTGTCCTTTAGTTTGTTTCATTACCTGACCGTAATAACTTCGTATAGCATACATTATACGAAGTTATACGAATAGCAAGGTAATCAGCG
>NZ_CALJ01000156.1 GCF_000308315.1 Legionella tunisiensis
GCGAGCACGTGGAAACATAGTCAACAGTCTCACGCCCAGCTACTGTAAACCATGGGCCAGCAATGATGCCCACATTGGAAGAAAATTATATTCTATAGCTGGTGCCAACGTTATTTTATCAACGGCTGAGTGGCCTATCATACCAGGGTTTCCTGTTGCATCATTGCCGATAGTGCCTCTAAATCGGGTTTTTTGCCGATTAGCAATATAAGTTTCCATCACCGCAACCCAATTTTGGGTCAATGTTAGTTCTGCCGCCAGATCCAAACTCACCAGATCGCCAGGTCGAATATTGCCATCCGTACTAGGAGTCCCTCCATAGCTACTTAAACCTTGAATGGATACGGGACTGGCATAAACATATGTTACGCTCAAACGCGAACGAAAATAATGAACGTCAGTCAGGTGTAGCAGATGTTGAAAATTGAGAGAAAAAACGGTTTGGTAACTTCCTAATCCCGTTGCATCAACGCCATTACTGCTCGGATCAAGATTTTTAAAATTGCCGGTGGGAATAATTTCTTGTACCAGGAAGCGCAGATCAGGGCGCCAAAGTCTATCTTTTTGTTCTATCAGTTGTAAGCCCAAACCAGCAGAAGTATCGCCAAGGCCATTCGAATTGGTACCTAATAAACGGTTATAAACATAAGGCAGGCCAAACTGCACATCCATTCGATCAGTTATGCCATGTGTAAATATCGGGTTTAAGACCTGGCTTTGGCCAGTTGGTACATGAAGTAATTTCCAGTGACGACTATAAATACCATTATTGATAGTATCAAAGCCGTAGATTTCAACGTTAGTATGGCCATTAGGTACCGTATGTCCTGCGGGAGCTAATAAAGGACCTGTGAACCAAGGTCCAGCTGTTGTAACTTGGACATAGGAGAATAGAAAGGCTATCGTGGATACCATAAAAAATCTGCGCATAAAGTGTTCCACCTTGCGATACCACAACACAGTAGTGTAGATTAGCCGACTTTTAGCGTTTCGGAAATAGCCATGAAACCTGTAGTTTATCTTCACAAAACGAAACAAAATGCACTGTTACGCGGCCATCCGTGGGTTTTCCCAAAAGCAATCAGTAAAACAACCGGTAAGTTGGTGACTGGTGATTTAGTCGATGTTTTTAGTGAGGACAAGGAATTTCTGGCAACGGGCGTTTATAATGAACATTCACTTTATCGTGTGCGTGTTCTTATGCGGGCAGGGGAAATGTGTGCCAGCAATACGTTGGCAGCGATTGTCTTGCAGCGCTTAAAGCAGGCTTTAACCATTCGGCAATGTCTTAACTTATCTAACGAAATGACAACAGCTTACCGTTTGTTTAATAGTGAGGCCGACGGTTTGTCAGGGTTGACGATTGATCGGTTTAATCAAGTTTGTGCAATAGCCAGTTCAGCTTATTGGGTTGAGGCAAATAAGGAAATTATTAAGCAGGCTCTGGGCGAACTTTTACCTCAAGACAAGATTGTTTGGTTGGCGCAAAAAAACCTTTAGCCCAAGACGGTTGGAAAGAGGACATGGAAGAACTTGTCGCAGCGACTGAGCAAGTGCTTGAAGCCGGTGTTATTTATCAGGTTGATTTCTCCCAGGCACAAAAGACAGGCCTTTTTCTTGATCAACGTGAAAATCATCAACGTATTGCAGCTTTGGCGAAAGGGAAGAACGTTTTGGATCTTTATTCCTATACCGGCGGGTTTGCCTTGCATGCGGCGAAAGCGGGGGCTAGCAAAGTAACAGCTGTTGATAGTTCCGCACAGGCGATTTACCAAGCGAAACAAAATGCAGTATTGAATGGTATTGATACGATAGAATTCATTGAAGCAGATGCGCGTGATTATTTAACTCATGCGGGTGATTATGATTTGGTTGTCTTGGATCCACCAAAACTGGTTCCTTCGCAGCAGCATTTGCAGCGTGCTAAAAATTATTATCGCTTCTTGCATCGAGAAGTATTCAAGGCTATGCGTTCTGGATCGTTGTTGATGACCTGTAACTGTTCATCTGCCTTGTCGACAATGGAGTTTAGTGCCTTGGTTAGCAATCAGGCTGCGGCAGTAGGAAAACAAGCCCGTATCCTTGGTATTTTTGGGCCATCGAGTTGTCATCCTACATTGGCAGCGTTTCCGGAAGGAAATTATTTAACGGCTGTTTTGCTGGCCGTAGTCTAATACCTTCAGGACTTACGCAAAACGTCGATCCCTTTGTTGAAAAAAATTTTTAATTCGGTCATTTAGTCGTACCTAAACTCCCCCCATTAAAAATTTTTTCGCCTCGACCTCGCCGTTTTTCGTAAGTCCTACATGGCGAGCTTGTAAACACTGTAATAACTCATAAAAACTAAGTTCGCAGGCTTGCAGCATGACTAATAAGTGAAACAATAAATCCGCTGCCTCGTTCATCAATTCATCACGGTTATTACTCACGGCAGCAATCACGGTTTCAATCGCTTCTTCACCTACTTTTTGTGCGCAACGAGAAATACCTGTTGCCAATAATTGATAGGTATAACTGCTCGCTTCTTTCTTTTCTGCCCGCTCTTGAATCAGGTGAATCAAGTGAGCTAAAAAACTAAGCAAGGCCGGTGTGGCTGGCTGAAAACAGGTATCAACACCCAAATGACAGGCGGGGCCCGTAGGGAGTACTTGCACCAGTAAACTGTCCCCATCACAATCCGTAACAATGGATTGCAGGAGCATCGTGTTGCCTGAGGTTTCACCTTTACGCCATAAGGTTTGTTTACTGCGGCTATAAAAAGTGACTTGCTTGGTGTCCAGTGTTATTTGTAAGGCTTCCTGATTCATATACCCTAACATAAGAACTTCAGCTGTTTGACTATTTTGAATGACAGCAGGAATAAGGCCATCCATTTTTTGCCAATCCAGGTTCTCGATTTGTACATTATTCATAGTCGTACCTCAATATTATTGGCTGCCAGTTGTTGTTTCACTTCAGTGATACTTAAAATGTTATCGTGAAAAACACTGGCAGCCAGTGCTCCAGCAACTTCCGTGCGCAGAAAAACCTGCACGAAGTCATCGGTTTTTCCGGCACCGCCTGAAGCAATTAGTGGCACTTCGCTTAGCTGGCGAATTTGCTGTAATTGTGTCAGATCATAGCCTGCACGTACGCCATCGGCTTGCATACAATTCAAGACAATTTCACCGGCACCACGCGCTTGTACTTCCTGAACCCAGTCGAGTGTTTTGCGTCTTGAGTTTTTACTTTTACTTTCATCGCCGGTGTATTGATAGACATAAAAATCACCCTCTACCCATTGACTATCAATACCGATCACGATGCATTGACTGCCAAATTCATTACTTAGCTGATTGATTAAATCAGGATTTTCCAAGGCTGGACTGTTGATTGATAGTTTATCTGCACCAGCATGTAAAAATGGCTTTCGCTGTTTCCAGATTGCGGATCCCGCCTGCCACAGTAAAAGGAATATTGATTGTTGCGGCAATTTGATTGACCCAGTTGGGGCAAACACTTCGTCGATCACTGCTTGCTGTAATGTCATAAAAACCAGTTCATCAGCACCTTGTTCAGAGTAGCGAGTGGCTAAGGGTAAAATATCGCCAATAATGCGGTGATTACGAAATTTAACACCTTTGACGACTTTATTATCGTGGACATCAAGACAGGGAATAATACGTTTACTTAACATTTTTGCCCCTCTAAATAAGCGGCAAGCTCAAAATCACTTTCATAAAGCATGCGTCCAAGGATAGCTGCTGCTACGCCAAGAGAAGATAAAAGGGCGAGATCGTCCACGTGACGAATGCCGCCGGATGCTTGCCAGTGGATAGTCGGAAAGTGGCTGATAGCTTCGGAATAGAGCATAAAATTCGGGCCATTCATCATGCCATCACAAGCAATATCGGTACATAAGATCGTTTTAATACCCAATTGCTGGTAGTGATGAACCACATCCCATAAATTGTCATCGGTCGTCGTTTGCCAACCATGAATAGCTGGCTTTGGTGTACCTTTGTCGGTGTGAACATCAAAGGCTAAAACAATGTTGTGAGCACCTAATTGTTGGATAATTTCTGCGGTAAGCTCGGGATCGGTGATCGCGATACTGCCTAAAACAAGTTTATTGATACCTGCATTAACACAA
>NZ_CALJ01000155.1 GCF_000308315.1 Legionella tunisiensis
TGAGCTCATAGTTATAAATAAGTGTATTGTTAAACCACATGATACATCCTCAAGTAGCAAAAAAGGGATGCTAACATGTTTCCAAATTGTCTGCGATTGTTTAAGGCTTATAAAATTAAATTGCTCTGGATTCATTACTTAGGCTGAGGGAGTGAAACTGATATCTGGACATAAAAATTTGGTTTAATGATCTGTAAAATCTTAAATTATTTATTTTGATTTAAATTGATGTTTTTCCATCTCTACGGCAATGGCGTGATTTATGTCCAACACGCATAAATTAAACTCATGAGCTGAACAAAAATATATCGGGAGCACTCAGCGCGTAGATGGGAAATAGGCCATTCAATGGCTAATAATTGACCTGCTATGCATTAGGGAGAATTCAGATCCGTTGAGGAAGGCGAGTCGTAGGAAGCGTCTTCTGGTTGATGCTGTGTACTTCCCTTCGCTTTTGATCCAGCATGTTGTTGACTTTTCTTAATTCATTAGCGAGAGCAGTTACTTCTTTTTGAATAGTTTCTAAATTCTTTTCGCTTGTTCTTATGGCGAGAGTGAATGGTGTAATTTGATTATCTAATTCTGGCAAGTGTTGGATTTCTTGTTGTGAGTGCAGAGTAGCCATTTGCTCGTGATAGTTGGCGATGTTTCTTTCTTCTTGCGCTTGCCGTAGTGCCAGTTGCAAAAATTCAGGTTCATAACGGCGATTTAATCCCTCAAGCTCTTCGATCGTCATTTGGTATAAGGTTTTATACAGTTGACGTGGAGGTAGTTGTGGGAAAAAGCGCATAATGTTTTCTCTGTCATGATTTGTTGAGCGATTATATGTCAAACTGCTTTTCATATAAAGTATGTGACTTTAGTATTAACAACCGGTGTTGTCTTTTGACAAAATTGCCTGGTAAGCACACGAGTGGGTTCACCAAGCAGCGTTAAGAATACAGCACTAGTTGCGTAAAAGAGTTGAACTAGAGGAGGATGGCGCCAAACGATCTGCTTCGATCTCTCTGCGTTTTACAGCCAGAACTGAATTGACGATGCCTAATTCACTGATAGACGCTTTTTTTCTTGTATTAAGTCCTTTAATTGCATTTCTTTGTTGTTAATCTGTTCTTTAATCTTTTTAATGTCAATCAATACTTTTGCTTGCTGGTTTTCAGCAGCAGAAAACACGCTTAAAAACTAAGCTGTAAATAACGTTCAGCACCATTACCTGGAAGACTGGCTAGCGCTTCTTTTCTTTTTCTGCGTCGGCTGCAATATCCAGTTCAAGAGCGTCATATTGTTCTTCCAAAGCAGCAAGTAGCCCTTGTTCGGCCTCAATTTCTTGTTGTACTCCCTCTATTTGTTCTTCGATGCCCTCAAAGTAAGGGCCGTAGCGACGATTTAATGCCACAAGGCTACGAAGGGGTATATTATTTAAGAATTCATGAAGGT
>NZ_CALJ01000154.1 GCF_000308315.1 Legionella tunisiensis
GCTTCCGTGGTGTGTGTCTGAAAACATTTGTCAACAGTGTTGGGCGTTGGGGGCGAACCATATTTCTGTAAAACCCGTGCTTCCTACGATGTTGCGGCAGATGGTGGAGAGTGCGTTGTTGCATTGATGGCATTACGATAACCAGATGTGGCTTCGGTTGCATCTGGTTTTTTGGTAAAAGAGGTTGACCTAAGCGCTTGCTTCAAGTTAAAGCGAACAATGCTTGGGGATGGGGTATCATTATCCACATCAAATATAGCATTAACCCATTCTTGCTTTATACGTTGATCTGTACATTTACGTAATAAATTAACTGTCAGTGAACAGGCATTATCATATTTGGTAAATGTTAATGCCGCATTTAACATGTCATGCTCAAACGAGTCGGCACATTCATTATCTATTATAACAGCCCTTAGTAGTTTACCTCTGCCGGCTTGCTTGGGAATATCCGAGCCAGTAAATGTTTCAATAGATAATTCGTAGGGGTTGAGGTTTGGGGTTGGTTGGGATCTTTGGAAATAACTAAAAAAGCCAAACAAAGAATAGGAGGGTGGGGGGACTAGGACTGGTGGCCTTGCGGCTGTTACTAGAATTAGTTTATCGGATCTCTCTAAGACCAGCATCGGTTCTAGAGTGCTATTAGACGTTAATAAACGGACGGCAGATTTCCCTATAGGGATATCAGTATCACCTTGAATTTCAACGTTACTTCTCATTCGTTTACCTCATTTTGATTTATCGCTTTTCTTTCCCTATGGCTGATACCTCTAAAACACCGATTATTCCTACACACTAAAATACTAATATGGGCAAAATTATCCATCTCAGGATTGTGTGTTGGAAGACTGTTTTTTGAATCCTGGTTTGCGCCACGATGCTTTTATAACATTGATTAGAAAAAAGGGGATATTAGACACAACAGGAAATCAAATTTGGCGGAGAGGCAGGGATTCGAACCCTGGGAAGGTCGCCCTTCAACGGTTTTCAAGACCGCCGCTTTCAACCGCTCAGCCACCTCTCCGACAGGGCAGAATAGTATCTTAACAGTGTGTGCTTTGCAAATAATTTTTAACCCATTTCCAATTTGAGTGTCTTTCTTTTTACAGTTCGCAAAATCCTTGTAGATGAGTATAATGTGCCACATTTGCAAGGTTGTTGTGATATAGCTTCTTTGATAAATAAGTCCGAGTGCTTATTGAGGGAGCTATGTTGTGATTGATTAGAGCACTCATAGTTAATAGGTGTTTTTTATGAAACAGATTCGAGCGTTATTCCTGATAGGGCTTTTGCTTTCTTTGACTGCCTGTGCTAAGTGGTGGAATAAAGATGAGGATGATAATAGTCCTTTCCAGGGTATGACTGCCAAGCAGTTGTTTACTGAAGCTCAACAAGCGATGGCTAAAGAACAATACGAGAGTGCGGCCAAACGTTTGGAAGCTCTCGAATCCATGTATCCTTTTAGTGATTATGCTGAAAAAGCGCAGATGGATTTGATATACGCTTACTACAAGAAGCAGGACTATCCTTCTACAGCAGCGACAGCAGCGCGTTTTATCCATCTTTATCCACGGGCCAAAAACGTAGATTACGCGTATTACATGAAGGCATTAGCCAATTTCCAACAAACACGTGGTACCTTTGCTAACTTTTTGCCTTTGGATGAGTCTTGGCGCGCTCCTGGTACACAAACCCAGGCCTATACTGATTTCGCTGAGTTAATCCAAAAATTCCCGAACAGCCGCTATAAGGCAAATGCTTTGCAGCGTATGATTTATTTGCGTAATATGTTTGCTCAGCGTGAACTGAATACCTCACGTTATTATTATGATCGGAGGATGTATGTGGCTGCTGCGGAGCGTGCCAGCTATTTAGTGCAAAACTATCCACAAGCACCGAGTGTGCAACAAGCCTTGGTTTTGCTTTATTATTCCAATAAAGCGTTGGGCTTGAAAAAAGCAGCTGATGATGCGCTGGCTGTTTATCAATCCACTTATCATAAACAAATGCCAGAAACAGTGGTATAGGGTTTATAACGTCGTGAGCAAATTAGGGTATCGCTATTGCTTGGTTTTCATACTCTGTTTGCTCGTTTCGTTAGCCCATGCTTTGACTGTGGAAGATGCTCACTTGTTGCAGAAAGAGTATCAACAATATCAAGCCTGGGTGTTAGGACGTAACTATTTTTTTGGCACCACTGTCAAACAAGACCGCATCAAGGCACTTGCTTGGCAAATGATATATGTCGAGCAATTACCTGCTTCCTACCCTGAAAAAGAAAAACTGCTACGTTTCTACAAACAGGGCTTATCGGCTGGGCAAAAAGAAGACGCTAAGAAACTCGCTGCTTTGTTGCGCACACGATATGATTTATTGCCTCCTTTTAATGAAGATGAATTGTATCGCGTGTATACCCTCCATGAGGAAAAGATTTCCTGGCGTACGCTACAACCTGTTCTGCCGCCTGCGAAGGTATGGAGTAATTTTAATTCCTGGCTGGATTGGTTGGCGAAAACTAATAATCCTGCGTTAGCGGCTACCCTTGAGCTACGTATGCACGATTTAATTGCTGCCAAACGATTTCCAATTGTCTATGGGCAGGTTATCGTTAAGGGACCTGAGCCTTTGATGCTGATTAATTCAGGGCTTGACATTCTACCTGGTGGTTTTTTTATCAGTCATCCTGGCAATAACACCGTTTCTTTTATTTTGCCTGGTTATAAGTCCGCAAATTTTGGTAGCAATACCAGGTATGAAATCCAGGCAATTCCACCCATTATTTTAGAAGCGGAAGGCGGCACCAAGCCAACTGGTGTGGTGGGGCGTGTCTTACCCTGGGGTGGTGTTGAACAGTCGAATATATTATTACAAAGGGTAATGAGAGAAGGTAACGCGAGTGAGGACCCATGGTTCAGGCAAGCCATGCCTTTAACAGTAACGAATGGGGGTGAGTTCTATACTACGGGTTTAAGCCCGGGACGTTATGAGCTCTTTATCAATACAGCAGGTTTAAGTACTTCAAAGCAATTCACTGTGCGTGATGGTGAAATTCGGGGCTTATCCTTGATCGATTTACGCCAGAAAGTGGCCCATTAAGCTGGGCTACTTTCTAATTCGACTGCAGGGCTAGGCGTTTTAATTTCCTCGGAAGGTGTATTGAGTCCTGCCAGCAAATCGTTGGTCAGACTGCGCAATTCCCCGCAGAGCAAAGTAAGGGCGGCATCACGTTGCAGATATTCTTCTTCCAGCTCCTGGATTTCGTTAAATTCATCGATGAGGTAATCGAGGCTTTTGAGGCGTTTAAAGGTTAAATCCTGAGTCAGGGTAAATTGAATTCGTTCATTCCATACGAGGGAAATTTCAGCAACCCCAAGCCCTTGCGCCAAGAGAGTTAAAATTTCTTCCGCCGGTAATTCATAGCCTTTGCAATTGACTCGTTTTTTTCGTTATCGAGAGAAAACAGCAGGCAATCGGAGGCTAATTGAAATGAGGGCGGCAGAAGCTCTGGATTACTAAGCCATTGAGCAAAACGTAAGGCCAAATTTTCATTGAAGGTTATCGGTTCAAGATGAAGGCCGGGTAGTGATTTACGTAATAAAGCTGTTAATTGTGAAGCTTGATTGTTACTGGAAGTATTGATAATCAAGCGATTAGACATGCTATCCAGCATGGCAAATAATCTTTTTTGGACACAGAAAGATTTCGGCAATAATTCAAATTCCAAATCTTCGGCAAGCTGTGCTTTCTCAGCTCTTTTAATGGTACGACCTTGCTGTGTTTCTATGGTTTGGACGCGTTCCTCTAACATGCGCTTAATGACGCCTCGCGGTAAGATACGCTCTTCTTTCCCTAAACAAATCAAGGAGCAACCAGCTACTTCTTGCACCAATTCATCGGCGTAAGCGGGCAGCCAGCCATAAATAAAAACGTGCATGGGGGGGACAAGGTTTAA
>NZ_CALJ01000153.1 GCF_000308315.1 Legionella tunisiensis
TTGAAGCCAATATTCAAGCAGAGCTATTTGCCAGAGTTTGGAAACACCCGAAGGGGTGAAATGTTTTTCTGGATGATTAAGTAATGTTTGAATAGCATCTATATTAAAGATATTACGCTTTTTTATATTAGCTGGTGAGAGTATTTCGTGCATGAGTTCAAGAGTACTCCCTCCTAAGTATTTTAACGCAGGAACAGGGAAATACCCTTTCGCGCGATTTATAATTTTCTCTGGGAGCATTTTCTTTCCCAGTTGTTTTAAAATGTATTTTCCTCCACTTGGAAGTTTATAAATTAGAGGCATGGAAGCTGCCAGATCAACGACACTTTCGTCCAGAAAGGGTACTCTTGCTTCAAGACTTGCCGCCATTGTCATGTTATCAACACGGCTCAAAGGACCATTGGCTAAGGCAAAAGTACTTTCATATAAAAGCAAATTATCAATAGGATTAGTCGAGGCATTTCTTTTACAAAGCCTCGTTAAAAATGAAGCCGCATGAGCAGCTGTGCGGAATGTTGGTTTTACCAGGTGCTTATATTCTTCAAACGATCGATCGGCTACTTTATTAAGAATAATTTGTGCCGATTGCGCAGGTGAACTAGCTCCAGTCTGGATATTTTGGAACCAATGGTAACCCGCAAAAATCTCATCTGCTCCTTGACCTGAAAGTACTACTTTTACTTGCTTAGCAACTTCGTATGAAAGCAGATAAAATCCAATATTATCATGGCTAAGCATTGGCTCAGACATTGCGGAAACACATTTTTCCAGAGAGTGGGTGAGTTGCTTATTTGAAATGAACATCTGATGATGTTTAGTTTTAAATTCTGAGGCAATCAGATCAGAATAAAAAACTCGTTCCCTTGTTCTCCATGCGAACCTTCGAAGCCAATCGAGAACGTTTGTATTTCTTCCATTCCCAATTGTGAAGCGAATGCAACAAGCAAAGAAGAATCTAGTCCACCCGAAAGAAGAATGCCAACAGGAACATCAGCCAACATTTGGCGTTGAGTAGCTAGCATTAATGATTCATACGTTTTTTTAACCAGTCATTTTCATTACTCAAATGATCAGCTTTCATATCATCTATTTTTAATTGCCAGTATGTTTCTTGCGTTATTCGTCCATCTGAATGCACGGTCATCATCGAACCTGGCGGTAATTTTTTACACCGGAAAGGATAGTTCGTGGTTCTGGAACCGCGTGAAAGGTTAAATAAAAATGTAGTGCAATTTTATCGATGGAGGTGTCAATATCTTCAAATTCAATTAGAGCAGGCAGTGTTGATGCAAATTTGAAGCCGTGGGAATGGTTAGCGTTATAATAAAGTGGTTTGATTCCTAATCGATCGCGTGCAAGAATTAATTTACCTGTATTTTGCTCCCAAATAGCAAAAGAAAATATGCCGCGCAGCCGGGAAATACATTGCTTTCCCCATGCATGATAGGCTTTAAGCAGGACTTCAGTGTCACTATCAGACGCGAAGGTGTAGCCTTTGGCTTCCAGTTCTTTTCGTAATTCCAAGAAATTATAGATAGCTCCATTAAAAACTAGTGCTAATCCAAGATTACGGTCAACCATGGGTTGCGCGGCTCGATTTGTAAGGTCAAATATCCTTAGCCTTCTATGTCCAAGAGCGAGGCCTTCAACCTGATAAACTTGACCATCATCAGGTCCACGATTGAACTGTTTTAAACTAGCTTTTTCTAAACTAAAGAGAGGGATGTTTTTTATTGAACTGATATTCTCCAGCGATACCGCACATAGTCATCTTCCCTTATATTAATTTCAGAATTCAAAAATCGAATTTGGTTTTAAACTGTAATTCGCAGAAAACCCGTGTTTATTAAATAAAATAGCCATGGATCATGGGATGATAATATTTTGTGTATCCACTTCCATTTTAAGATTATCAGGAATTTTTATCGTTGTCTTTATAATATGTCCTCGCATAGGGAAGCATAGGTGTATCACAAAAATTGGGATGCATGTTAGGACTGTTTGATTCTAAATTTGATATTCTGGTAATTATCTTTACATTCAAGATGATATTCTTTACAGTGTAATCATACCTAAGGGTATTGATTTCTAAATCATTTTAAAAAGGAATTTATAATGAGTACTGTCCTAATCTCTGGATTTGCCCGTTCATTTATATCCGGTGAGCCTATCGCGGATGCAACGATTACTGTTGTTGAAAATGAAACGTTAACATTTAAAACGGACGTCAATGGACGATTCGGCCCTTTTGAATGGCCTGCTGGGGAAGCTATTACATTGCGTTTTGAGAAACCAGGGTCTTTATGGTCTGGGTATAAGACGACACAAACAGCGACGTTAATACCTCCGTCAGAAGGAATAAATAACCAAAATTATTTAAAAAATATTTCATTTCAGGTTCCTTCAAACCTGGCTTATAAATTCCTGTCTTTCGCCATGGGAGTAACTGAAGATCCACAAGCTTGCCAGATTGCTGCAACCATTACACCTCCAAACACAACAATGGATGATATTCCACAGGGTGTTGAAGGCGTTAAGGCTACTTTATCACCGGATGTCAATATAAGACCTTTTTATTTTGGTATATTTCCTGTTATCCATAAAACCAATCCTTTTATTAGAACATTAGAGGCGACTTCACTGGATGGTGGAGTTGCTTTTCTCAATGTCCCACCAGGTGATTACACCATAGAGGTAACAAAAGATGACATTCCATTTTCTAAAGTTACCATTAAAGCGCGTCAGGGGGTGGTTGTGAACGCGAGCCCGCCCAATGGCCCTACCATGCTGCAAGAGCCTCAAGCACAAAAAGCAGAAAAAAGCCAAACCACTTTAATTTTTCAAGCCTGCGCTGGCAATCGGAGTGGTTGCCCTAGGGGCTTGTATAGTTGGAGCGGCTTCTGTTGCTCTCAGAAAATAATGAGTGAAAAATGCAGTTTTTAATCCCCAATAGAGCCAATCAGCTACATATTATTAGAAAAGGTGGTCTGGTTCGGCTCTGGTTCTGAAGGAGGGGTGTATTTAATACCGTATACGTCCAATGTTGTTAAATTCGGATTACCATCTTCTGTCAATAATACATCAGTGATAAATTTACTCAGATCGACGCGCTGTGACATACCTACTTTAGCGTGAGGTCCTATTCGGCTGAGCATTTCAAAGACTGTTTTTGCATCCAGTTGCTTATGTTTACCTAATTCAATGAGCTTGCTGGCAGACTCCATACATTTTCCTATAGTACCCGATATATCTTCATACAGTACTTTGTCTTTGGGACTTAATTCCTGATAGTTTTTACCCTGTTCTATATCAGAGGCGCAGGTCTTATAAAGATCGGCAAGTGTCATTTGTGAGCTATCAAAAGCTAATAAACCTTGCTGAAGCTGTGTAAGTGCTTTCTTCAAAGCCGAATTTTGAAACATTGGCTGATTGGATAAGCCCTGAATTTTGCCCTTAAGAAAATTATCTGCCAGGTGGTCTTTAATTGAGTTGCCGAAAATAATGAGTATATGCCTCTGATCATCCAGTAAGTTAGGGTCAAACCAACTGACGTCCTGGGTCGCCGGTTGCGTATAATAGGCATGAGGAAAACTACAAATATGTAACGCATCTGTCCAGTCTCTGTAAGCTTTCTTGAGGGAGTTTATTAGAGACAAGGGACCAGAGACGTTGATAGTAGAACTTCTTCGCGCACTAAATCCTGAGCTAACTGTTTCTCTATTGGGATTGCGATGGGCTTCGAGTAACTGAGGTGAACCTTTATATAGACGCCTATAATTTTCTTTTATTGATTCCATGTAGTTGTGAAGATCGGCTGAACCTGGAACAGCCGCTAACAAATCATTATTATAAGTGCCTAGATAAGCATGAAATAAAAAGTCATTTTTTGCCTTAAATAGTTTGGGTAGAGGTTTCCCTGGCGGCATATCGCGTGCATCGTAATAGACGCCTCCATCCGTATCTAAAATGGTTGCTCGTAACATATCAGAAGCTGCTGCAAAATTTGGGTACTGACCTGCTATCTCATCATCATAATATTGTCTGTAGATCATTCTGTCATAAACGTCAGAACGGCGAATGTAATTGGAATGCTTGATTTTCCATGGAGGTTTGGGAGTTAACATCACATATTTTAATCTCATTCTTTTTAGCCCAGTTCAGCAGCTCCAGGAGCTCGGGTTTAGCATTCGGAGCGTAAGTTGAAGAATCTATCCATAAATTGCTTTCGTAATCTTTATTTTTGGTGCGCCAGGCAAGAATATTAGCTCGATCTTCTTTATCCAGAATTTTACCAAGCCAAACAGCGTGTAGCTTATTTGGGATAATGTATTTTCTTCATTGAGCTCCATTTTGCTTTCCATGATAACCTCATTAGGTTGTAGCTTGCTGATTACATTAATAAGTTGGGCTTTATGATGAAAATAATGATTATTTGTTAAATATAGATTCATTTAGAGGCGTGATCAAAAATAAGTCAATTCCTAACCTGGATGGCGTACAGAAAATATTGCTCTTTAAAATACTCTGGATTACAGAGAGCGGTAGGCATTAGGCGTAGGGTTATCTTGACAATAAATTGCGTCGGTAACGATACAATGGGTTTTATAATTATCTCTAATATCCAACACAAACATTGAAGCCAATTGAGTACCATCACAAAGAACTGCAATATGTTTGATATCTGGACAACATGAATCAATTGGAGAAAGGCAAACGTCATAGAGAGCGGGATCTTGTTTGTAATTTTTGATCCTCTGTGCACCAAAAATGTCTAGAAATAGAGTTTTATTGTAGTGATTGAATCAACTCTTCATCAAGAGGGAGCAGATTTTTATCCCATTGATGCTATCCTTTATACGCAACAAAAATTGAATATGATTTGACCATTATTTATACTTTGTGTATACGTTATCAAGAAGATAATCATCATGGGAACCACTGAAGGCGCCTCGACAGGTACAGGCAAGCCACTACTGAGCAAGAGAAAGGCTGTTAGAAATTTAAAAGAACTAGCAAATTCCAGTATCGCTTCAGTTAAATCTGAACCATCTACCTCTACGCCAGCATTTTTCTCTGAAGAAAAAATTCCCTATAAAGATCCACTTATGTATGAAAATCTGAAAGACAATATTGGAAAAAAGCTCAGTAACTATTTTTTACTCACTGGAGAGTTATATTTACTTCAGATGTAGTAATAGTCGCAGCACTTATAGCGGAGATGATAAACCAGCGACAGCGAATAAACGTTCTATCTTTGCTGGACAAAAGGCGGCAACGGGCTGGAAATTACATATTTCTGTTGATCCTGGCCAAATTTCAGCTGCGTGGGCAATTATTTATCCTATATTAATGGAAAATGAAATATCTGCCAAAATTCTTGCCCCTGATGTTTTAAAGAGAAAACCTATCGAGAAAGTATCGGGTAAACAATTTACAATTTATCAATTTCAACATAGGCATATTGATACAGATGCATGGATCAATATCATGCAGCGAATTGAGAATGAACTTCGACAGCATGGGATAGCGAAGGGTATTATACCAACAGCAAATAAACAAATACCAAACAGCAACTATTTTTCTTATCGCAATGATACCGATCGAAGCGGTCGATATATTTCTGATGCAACAGCACAAAAGTACGTGGAGCTGCACATGCATGAGGAACCACACTTACTTCCCTATAACCTGACACAAGCTGACGATCCATTTACGAAAGTGGCATTGCAACCTCATTTAGATCAAAATAAGATAGAAAGTGAATTAAAGCCCTCTTAATCTATTGAAATCTATAAAATGGCATTATTCTTGACGTATCCGGGATTAAAGAAGGCCAGTTTCGGCTGCTTGCATCAGTATTTCAATTTGACCCCTCTCACCTACCACCTTATTCCAAACAAGAATTCAGGTTAGAAAATAATGCGCTTTAACTGCCTTGCACAATTTGCTCAAATATTACTCATTTGGTTGTGAAGGTTATTTTAGATGGGAGAAAAAGAAGAGCAACGGAGACAACCTACGACCTCCACATTCCGATTCTATTATTTGCGTGGCGCGTTGGGTGATGGCCGTGTTCAAAATAAATCTGACGTAGGACAAAACAAAAAATGTAATAGTCATCGGTATCGTTAAGCTTCTTATTATTTTTGAATGCTAATACTTTCAATAACCACAGGTTTTATGGGTTTATTCTGGTAATCTGTAGGTACTTGGCTAATCTTATCAGCAACGTCTTGTCCTGAAATAACTTGGCCAAAAACATTGTAGTTGCCTTTTAATTCAGGTGTTGGTGCAACGGTAATAAAAAATTGGCTCCCATTTGTATTGGGGCCTGCGTTAGCCATAGCCAGTACACCAGGCTTGTCAAAACTGGCCTGTGTATTTTCATTATCAAATTGATAACCAGGTCCGCCTGTGCCATTGCCAAGAGGATCACCGCCTTGAATCATAAAGCCACTAATCACGCGATGAAAAGTTAATCCATTGTAAAAAGGACGCTTGACCATTTCACCGGTCTTTGGATCTTTAAATTCCTTTGTTCCTGTTGCCAATCCCACGAAATTAGCTACAGTGTTTGGGGCTTCTTTGGTAAATAATTCACAAGTAATAGTACCTTCCGATGTTTTAATAATCGCAGTTTCAGCGTGTGCCGAACTCATGCTTGTTATTAACAATAAGCTGACTAGCAAAGAAGTTATTTTCTTCATGGGGGGATCTCCGTGGTTGCTATAGTGATTATGTTAGCGCTGACAGAGTATAAAGCACAAGTGTAGCTCAATTTAAACTTGGGTTTATCCTGGTAGAACCGATGAAGGAAGGCGGGGGGGCTGTATGTTTGTATTGTTTGGAGAATGAGTTCCCAAGCGTTTTAATGAGGATGCCATAAAAAAACCGTACTTTAAATCCCCTATACGGGTAAGGGGGACTCGCTCTGCTTTCTTGGGTATTTCATTGGGAGCCAATACAGTAAGTGTAGTAGAAGCATCTTCTGCTACTAACGGAGCTGCAAGAGAAAGTGCCTTTGTCAATGTTGCTGCTTCTACAAGTGGTGGTGATTCAGTTGAGTCTACAATGCTAGCTAAGGTCTCACCGGCTGATATTTTCTCTTCCTTCGTAGGTATTTCATTAGAAACCAATACAGTGGATGAAGTAGAAGTATCAACTACCAACGGACTTTCCTTAAATGAAAGGAATAGAATCTCTTCCAATTTGCTTGTCTCTGGGGAAGCAGTTGGTAATCCATGCAGCCAGGTAGACAAGGAACCTTTAAAATAAGGAAATGTTAGCCACCCTGCAAGGGTGAAACAACCAAAGGTAGCCAAGGCAGATAGATACAAGGCACTGTAAATGATAGAGACTGCAGCAATTGTTAATACGGCGGTGTATTTAAATCCAAGATAGAGAGTCGCATAAACGGTTAGTGGGGCAGCCTTAATTTCTTGCACAGGTATAGGGGAGTCTGTTTTAAATCTGGGTTTTAGTTTTTCGAAGCCATGTTTAAATTTTTCAAGAGTTAAGTGATAGGTGTGACGCAACTTAAACAAGTTTTGTTTATTTTCTTCAGCAAGCCGTTCATGGTTTGTTTGGTAGTTACGTAACTCGTTAAGCGCTTCTTCAATGTCTACCGGTTGGTTCACAGGTGTTGTTTCAATCCATTGCTGTAACTGCACTAAGGTTATTTCTGCAGGAAGTTTCTCCAACAACGCGAAGAAGTTGGGATGGGCACTGACCTTCAGCAAATTAATAAAATCAGGAAGTGCTAAGGTACTCAGTTCATTTATGAAGTTAGGGTTTAATTGAGTTAGCCGTTGCAAACTTGGCTTATAAGGGCTGTTTTCTAACGCGTTTAAAACGAGTTCTGAGTGGGAAGCATATTGTAAGGCTACCATTAAGGTATCTAGGTTGAGCAACGCATCCACTTTAGAATCACGATAGTTTTCCAATACCGGTAATAGACCTGGTATGGCTTGTATCCATGGAACGTATTCCGGCATTTCAACTAGTTCTAAATATTTTGATAACGCTAACATAAGTGCTTTATTTTTTGTTAGAGGCCCAATCTTATCTAACAGCTGACCCACTTTAATATCTTTTTCATTTGCTAAGGAAATAAGTGCACTAATAGTTTCTGACAAATCTTTGCCAATATCATCAAGACCAACAAGTACTTGTGCGACAAGCCATTCTGAATTAGCAAATTGTCGTTTAAGCACATTTCTTATCCATCCAAAAACAGTTGGTACGATAAAACGATTTATAATAAAGGGTATTGGCCCGCCTATAAAGCTCATAAATAAAGAACCGACCGTGAGTGTGTTACTGATACCCGAAAACCAGTTCGTTATAGTAGAAAGATCGATGGTTGGCGGGCTCACTTCATCCCATTTCTTTTCGCGAATTTGAGTTTTAGTTTTATTAAGATAGTCGGTAACAAATGTTTTTATGAGGTCGACCGGTACGAAGCGACCAATAACAGGAATCGTTTGAGCATATTCTAACATTTCATTGAGATTGGTATTAATCAAAACCAGATAGGCTTCAATTTGCTTTTCACTGAGAAGTCCTTTTTCATCTAACGCATTGCCAATCGTTTCCTTAAAACTGCTTTTCTTTTTAAAGTAGGGATCAAAAATCTCGACAACCTGATCTAGTATCTCGAAATGTTGTTGGGTCTGCTGATGGCCGTCCTGCTTCCATTTGCAGTGGAAAAGATCAGCAAAAATTCTTAGTTGCTCTACCGTTGCTTCCGGCAATTGAGGTACTAAGGTTGGTAATCTGTCAAGGGGAATGGACGGTTCAATGAATTGTACATTGTGAAATTTATTTTCTGGCAGCCAACTTTCCAGTACTTGCTGATAATCGCTGGCTCTGGCTTCTAAAAATTCATTAGCTACATCGCCATCTATTACGCTATGTTGTTCTAACAGCGCTGCATAATGCTTTTCGGCATTACGGTTTAAGGTACTTAATGCACGCAGTAATTGTTGATGATCAACGATAGAATGTTCTTCCCCAAATTGAGGCGCCAAAATTTTATCGGCGTTTTCGCGAAGTTTGAGAAGTTGAGCAACCATTAAATAACGTGTTTCTTCTAATAAACGCATTTTTGCACGTGCTTGATGTTGCTGAAGGCTGATCTGCTGTTGATGGTTTTTAAAGGCTGCAGCCAATGTTTCTGCAGAGTCGGAAGGTTGGCCTATGTTTTGCGCGTCAATGATAGAAATGAACTGCCCTTTTTTCCCATTACGCGCTGCTCTGCCTTGGATTTGTTCCAATTCACTGGGCGTCAAATCCGTACAAGTATTAATACCCAATAGGCCATTGTCATTTTCTGGATCAATATCAGCGCCACGCGCCAGACTTTGGTTCGCTGTGGTAAGAAAATAATCCAGGCCGGCTGTATAGATTACATTTTCCTCTGATTTCCCTGCTTCTTCATAGCCATGATAGCTCTGTACTTTCCAGTCAGTACTTCTTGCTATGAAGTCGCGGAACTGATCCGTCGCTTGCGGTGAACGTGTAATTAATAACATGGGTTGTGCTGGATTTTGTTGTTTACGCTGCTTAATCCACTCAAGTGTCTTATTAAGATGAGCCTCCGGCCCAAACGCAGTTATTAATCCCAAGTCTTCTGATTGATCGGGATAAAAGGTTGGATAACGGTAAGCGACTAAACCCTGCTGCTCATAAAATTCAGTGCGATCTACACGAGAACCGGACGTTGCTGTTAAACCGACGATAGGGCCGTTATGTAAACGGTAATAATCAAAGAAAATTTTGGCAGCGTTAACAATAATTGTTTCTGTGCTGGGCTCTATTATAAATGGATGAGCGGGTGCCGGATTCTTATTATTAAGTAGTGTATGCAGAAGTTGTTGTACGTAGTCTGAATAGCTAACGTGGGGATCGGGTCTACTACTAACAATTGGTGCTGCATAATTATGGACTCCACTTTTCCCTTTCATTTTTACTGTAAAGAAGTCTACTTTTTCTTCTAGTTCATGAGTTATCGTAGCGGATTCAATTAAAGCACCTAATAACTCATCGGGAATTTTTTCGGTAAAATTAAAAAATACATGACGAGGATTTTTGGCAATAAAATAATTTCTTAAATTAGTAATATCGTCTGTTTCGGCGCAGGGATTATTAAGGTAAATATCTCTTTCTTTGACAAATTCAAGTAGCAATTTATAAAGCTGAGTCCAGGACTCCGTATCATTTAGCAACGGATCCAACGTCGCAGCTAAGCGAAACAGTACTGTAGAGGTTAAAGCAGCATCGATCTCATCAGCGACCAGCGCGGGATTGTTTGGCAGTGCTTTCTTTGCTAATGCCATTCGCATACGGAATAAAGAAAGATTCGATGCCGTAGAATAATTAATCCCGTTAGCAGTGTATTCAGTATGCGCACTTTGTGCGGTGATAATAGTTTCCCCGTGAGGGATCCCTAAATAGTGATAAAAGGATGAAAATTTTTCTAGCGCATTTTTTGCTAATTCATTATTTTCAGTGACCACATCTACTGTTTTACCTAAAACCGCCAATAAAGCAGCATGCATAGCAGCAATAATACTTTTACCTTCTCCAGTTTTAACTTCGTGAATAATGTTATTAGGAGAATGTATACGTTGCAGCAAGGTTAAGACTTGAGTATCGCGTGGGAATTTGTAGGTGGTGCGATAGAGCGCTTCGGAACTCAAGGCAACCAACAGTAACTGATTACGATGAACGTTTATTCCCTTGTGGATTTGATCTTGCAGTGCTTTGAATAAGTGTTGACATTCCGTGTCATTCAACTCATTAATGGTAAGTTCTTTAAGAACCCCATTAATATTTAACTTAAGCGGCTTTTCTACCATATACGACATGACCAACTGGTAGTCACGCCACAACAGTTCTTGTTCCTCTTCGCTTAATGGCAGAGCCTCATCCGTTTCGTGGGACTTCAGCTTTATTTGCGCAATTTTTTCTCTTACTGCGACAGGATCATACTGATATCTTTGCAGGTTCTCTTTATATTTTGAGCGGTGAAATACTGCGATGGCTTGTTCCAAAGAAGGTTTAGCCAATAGTTCTAACATTTCCTCAACATTCACTAATTGTGATTTATACAGCCGCACTAAATATTTTTAAGCCACGCGGATGTTGTTCTGTTAGTTGTTGCAATTCAGCAAGCAAAGGTTGTTTTGTTTGCTGGGAAATAGCATGGCCAAGTATCAGTAAAGAGTGAATTTCATCTTCAGGCTTCTTTTCTAAGAGCTTGATTAATTCAGTAAGTTCGTGGGCAGGATTTTGTTGGTAAAGCCCATCTAGTACTTTCAGAGCTAACGAAGCAGGTTTAACCTTTTTGAGGAACTGAGTGATATCCTTTAATTGGTTAGCGTTTAGAGAGGGATGAGAATTTAAGAAATCTAATCCCTCATCATTGCTAATTATAGGAACAAGTGCTGTAAATATTTGCTGCGTCTCTTCTAAACCAAGCGGCAACAAGGTTTCCATAAGATTTAAAAAGGATGATGGATTTACTTTAGCGTCAATACTTAAGCAAGTCTCCAGAAGAAGACTTACCACGTTTTTTGCTTGGGGTAATGTGCCATAAAGCAGCGGTTTTTTCTAAGGGTGAGTAAAAAATGCGTCGCTATCTTACTTTTAGCTATTTGTCCTTGATGCTTTGTCAGTTCAACAGCAATAAGCTCAACCAAAGATAAAAAGGTATCCACATTGGAAGTTATGTCTAGAAATTGCTCAAAAACCAGAAAAATAAAATTGTTAGGATTGTTCGTTGCAATGACGCTTATAGCATGGAGTAGATTTGTAATTTTGTTGATATCATGCAGCAACGTTTTCATGCCCATCTTTGGATATAATGCTTTTAAATAAAGCTCAATCACAGATCGGTGTGTTTCAGAAATGTTTAACTCGCTGCTCCAGGCATGAATTAGAGGACGTACAATGTGGCTGGAATTCTCCAGCGCGGGTAGGACTTTTTCCAGATTTTCCTTCTGAGTTACTAAGAAATACCCTAATCTTTTTGCAGGAAATTTTCTTAAAAAGATTTCTGGAATTGGCGTATCAGCCATCTTAAACGCAGACACCTGATAGTCTCGCCAAATACTCCATAAACTCTGAACGCCATTTTTTTCATCCGATTGCGCTTCACTCAAATGTAAGAAAAACGCATGGATCCCGGAAGCAATCTGTGTTGAAGATAGCGTTTTTCTTAAACGATGGTTTCGCAAAAAAACCATAAAATCGGTGGAAAAAGTTCTTGGAGCAATATTACGGCGATATCCATTCCCTGTGTATGTTGCAGCATGGTAGGCACATAAAAGTTCGGCAATATAAATCGTGTTGTCATCTGTCGTATTGGTGGTCATTGACAGGTATAATTTGCGATAGAAAGCAAGGTCTTCGCGTAAATTTTGCGTTCCGAGGTAGCGAAATACAGCTACTTTAAGATACCGATCACCTGGTTGGTGAGTTGTGATAGCGTCTAATAGTTCGGTTTTCGAAACTGTATAGGTTTTTGTTATCGGATTAATCGCGGCTGAGTGAATATTCATTTCCGCTGAAATCACTTGAAAACCATTCCATGTACAAGCGTAAGGGGTATCCATGGGTAATAGGGAAATCCCGCTGATTTCGTCAATCTGTTCTTTTAAAACATGTTTGGCTATCGCGTGGTCAAGTAAATTCTCTAAGCCGACAAAAAAGGTTTGAATGGATGTGAAAGGAGCAATGGATAAACTGTCTTCATTTATTAATTGTTGTGCAAGATGGGTTAATAATTTTTGCGCTTCCTCTTCATTTCCGGTGTATGCCATAAATTTTATATAAAGATGCTTCCACAAATTTTCTAACTTGCGAAGTTTCACCAGATCAAAGCTAATATCATTTTGTGCCGTATATATGAGTAGATGATGACCGAGAGTTTGAAAAGCTGGCCAATTTTTGGTGATTTTCCTACGGGAGTTTCTGCTGCCAATTTTAGAAAATTATTATAATAGCCGCTTCCAATAAGTTGTTCGACCGACGAAATGTTGATTGCATATTGAAAATGAATTTTATAAAAATAGTTTAATAGCGAGCGTTCCTCTAAAAAGGCCAATAATTTAAAAAAGCACTCCAATCCCTGTTTATGTTTGCGAATAAGAATTTGTAGAAGGATTTTTAAGTTATCTTCATTATGTACCGGAAAGCTTGCAATAAATTTTTCTAAACGCTCGATTTCTTCCTTCCGATCTGGGAAATAAAAACGGATTAAAGCGAGCAATTGTTCTTCCAGAGCCTGGATCTCTTCTGTCTCTAAGGCGGGATGAGGTTGGAAAATCTTCAGCAAACGTTCTGCGCAACTGATGAGTTCGCGCTTTTGCTCATCTTTAAGAGAGGCTATGTCTTCTTCAGCGAGTAAGGCTGAATAGAATGGTAATAAAGGCTCATCTGCAATACCTTGCTGTGATTGGGAGTTGTACAATAATTTAGGAAAAACAAGCGGTGGATTTGTAAGAAGGGGTTTATAATTTGGATGTAGCCTCATAGCGGATATCGTGCGGCCAAAAAGATAGCTTTCCTTAACTTGAAAATCTGTTTCGAGGCACCCGTCAAGCATATATTCACTATGACTTAGTAACTCAGAGGCAACGTATTCCTCCATATTATCTACAGCATAGTGAGGCAATTTAACCGTATAGATGGTGTCAGATTCGCTGTTAGGTTCTATCAATGCATTACCAAAAAATTTGGCTGCTATGCGTAAACGAAAGGTACTATCGTTGGCAAGTTGTTCATAAAAATGACGGCGACTATGGTGTTTTAGATAAAAATCGGTAAGGAAACCTGTTTGTTTCAATACTTGTTCTTGCTCTCGTTCGAAGTGTAGAGTGATTTTTGCAAAAGATTCCAGTTTGTTACAGAAACTTTTCAAATTAACCTTTAAATCCCATGAAGAATCAAAAGCCGATGAGTGGTTTATAGATTCATCTAATTCCTGATGAACTGCTTGTGAATGAGTTTCCTGTACCTGTTCATTGACAGCTTGAGTTTGGGCAACGGATTCTTGATGTGTAAGGGATACGCGAACTTTGGATTTGAGTTGTTCCCGGGTTAGAGTCTTGGACTTACGTGTATTTGCACTTGCTTCTTGAGCAAGAATATAGGCCCCAGGGTGTACCTGCTTTTTCGAATTTTTTTCGTGTCTTTGCTTATAATAATCAAGGGTTTTAAACCATTTTTCAGGCTTTGGGCTTAACGCTTGAATGTTTCTAAAAATAGCTGATGCAATATGGATGGAAGATAAATAATAGCCTGCTTCTTGAGGTAAAGATTGGAAGAGTGCTGTTTTGTCTTGTGTAATGGGTCTTAGGGCAAGCAAATTAGCATCGACATTATCTTTGGTAATTAGAACGACTTGTACAAGCGACCGACATTTACTTTGCTTGACCGCGTCTAAAATGTCTTCAAAAACCTTTTGGCGTTCGGCCTGCTCTGTATATTGGCTTCCCTTGAGTACAATGGTTATTTCGCGAATATGGTGGGTTGTACAGTGCTGCAAGAAAGGTAGTAACTCATTGGTGCCAGCAGGGTTGGTTAACGCGATAACTGGAGGTGTACTGCCATGTTTCATTTGCAGGTAAAAATGAATATAAGCGGTTAGTGCAGAATTGAAATAACGATAATCTTTTAAAGAGGTGGTGTAGCTAATGTATTCTTGATTCCTGTTAGGGGAATGAAAACTGCTTGAATAATGGTCAAAAAAGGGTTTTGATTTTAAATGATCGTGTGTTTGCCCTTTGTTGAGAGGGATTGGTTTAAATTTATCAAAAATAGCTTTTGCTAATTGGTAAGGAAGTCGTTCTGTCTTTTTTTATAGTCAGTAATGCTTGTCACACAACTATCGATACCTGGACGAAAGTGAGGTGGTGGTGTTTCACCTTCAGCAACCAGAAATACTTCGCGAAAGTCTATGCCAAGAGTTAGGCCATTTAGAATACTTCCATGAATTACACCAAGGAGAGTTTCAATAAGACGGGCTTGCTCATCCCAGTTGCCAAGACCATCCAGTGCCGCAAAAGTTTCTAAAGAAAGATGCGCTTTTTTACTATGCCAAAAATAGTCGGTTGATTTTTGCTCTGTAGAATTATTCGATTGTGTGAGTAGGGTGGCATTGCATTTTTTATAGGGATTATAAGCCCATGTATGTTGTATAGCTTTAAGAAAGTCAAGGCTGGCGTCACGGATAACGCCAGATTCAACGGAACTCCATAGGTAACCTGACACTTCCTGAGTAGAAAAAAGGAAGTGGGCGGTTTTTTAAATAAAGAAAAGGAGCACTCCAATTGCTTATCATAAAAAGCGTTTAGTACTATTAACCAAAATTGAAACGGACTATAACATACCGACTATTAAATGGTCGAATTAAACGTTGTAGCAATGACTCATTTTTGATCGGCTGAATGAGTTTACGAGTGCCCTGAAAAATCAATTGAATCTGGCAGCGTTGATCCATCAAAAATTAATAACAATAAAAGGAAAAATTACTAAAAAGCAATCTTCTATCAATAAGGTCATTTTTAAACCTTATTAGCGGTGTAGCCTTGATAGAGCGATATTATGGATTCATTCCAAAATAGGTCGTATATAGATTAAGGTATTCGTTATCGTCTTCTATTTGCAGTAAAACTTGATTAATTTGCTGTATCAATACAAAATTTTGAGGTAAAGCCATTATACCCACTCCGTCAGCAACCTTCATGGGTTTACCGATATAATGAAATAATCCGCTACCATAAGTTTCCCAGTATCTAGCCTCATTATTATCTACAAATGCAGCATTAATGAGGCCTTTACTCAAAGAATCAATCAGCGTTTCCATATCCTCAAAAAGGATGGGATTAAACTGAGGATAGTTATCAATAAAAAATTATAAAAAATACCTTTACTAGCGTTGATTCTCTCTCTAATCAATCCTACCTTGCTTCCTTCAGGCAAATTTTTAACCTTTGTGATTCCACTATTTTTCAATACTAGAAATTGACCCTCGCTCAATAAATAGGGTAGGGAAAAAATATAATGACCATCTAAGGGGTTAGGAGCCTTGTAAAAATCAATGCCATCTATAGCAATGTCAATATTGTTATTATTTAATTCTCTGAACAAACTAAAATATTCCATTGGAATCAGCTCACATTGTTGATTAAGGTGCTGACAAATAAGCTTTATTAAATCAATCTCAAAACCTTGATTTAAAGAAATAACATAAGGCGGGTCAAAGGTGACTGTTCCTACTTTGATAGTTGCATAGCCACAGGGAGTCAGTAGAGCAAGGAGTAGAATTGGTAACAATAGTCTCTTAATCATTATCACGCTCTCTCCAATCCATTGAAATACTTATTAAGTATAGATGAAGGTGTTTTTCTAAGGCCATTTTTTAGTGGAGAGTTTAGTGGTTTTGATTTTTTGGGAATAGGGACGCTGAGCTTATTATGTCAGGCCAGGTACCCAACTTATGCTTGCCTCAAAACCAAGTATCCCCAGTAACAATCTCCCCAGGCATGGTCTGTCTCAAAAAATTAATCTCTTCCGGGGTAGGTTGATTAAGACCAAAATAGATATAGGTTGCTCTTCCTGCATGTGCAGGAACTTCGTCTTCAATATCTTCGATATAGACGACTTCCGGGTTATCAGGATCTTTGTTAACCCAGTAACCTTTTATGCCGAATTGCTCGCCAGAGTGAACTTCGGTGCCTTTCGCTGCGTTGGTGTGCATCCTTTATCCTTAAAAGATACTGTTACCGTTTAAAGATAGTATAGTTTTCGCATTAATTCCTGGGAGTGGTTATTTTTATTTTCTGATTTGGGCATTGGGGCAGGGGGGGTGGGCT
>NZ_CALJ01000152.1 GCF_000308315.1 Legionella tunisiensis
AACACATGTGGATATGGTCTTAAGTATATATCAGCTTTGGAATTTTAATACGAATCAAAGAAATATGGGCAAGAAAGATTTTAGTAAACTCACCCTCGCATTGGTAATGCCAGTTTACTCTTTGCGAGGGCTAATTATATGATTTGATGTATCGTGTTGGTGGTGTGTGAGTGGATGAACAACCAGGCCAGTGAAAAAGCTGAGGCCTTGTAAAACCATGTTATGTATTGATCGCTGTCCTTGGTGTGCGGTCGTTTTTGGTTGTTCCAATGTTATTTTACTCTTTTTAGTTATTGTGTCATCAATTTGGGTTTCACTAGCGCGTTTACCAGTAGGACTTTTTCCTTCTGATTCAGAGACTGCTTTACCTACAGTATGCATTGTTATAGCTGCTTTATCAGTATGTATCTTTGGAGGATTAACTATTTCATCACCAGAAGATTCAGATTCAATGCTACCTTCTCCGACATCTTCAACTTGATAGTCGTTAACTACCACGTGAGGATGTCCTAGGCTCAACTTTGTTTGCTTGTCTGCTGCTAGTTTTTTTCTGAGCTGTCATCAATCACTGCTTCAAGGTCTGTTAAAAACTCTAATTCTTCCAAGACCTCTTCATTAGCTTCTGTATTTTCTGGTGAGGCTTTAGAACCGAAATTTATCGCATAAACACGCAAAGAGAGAACTACAGAACAAAAAATACCCAGAGCCACAGAGGTTTTCAATACAATCGGCTTATCCTGGAAATCATTATGCAAACTAACTTCGAGGAAAGAGATTGTGAGAATATAACCAATCAGTTTCTGACCTTTGCCTAATCCAGAGAAAAAAGCACGGACAACATCAAGCCATTCCGTGTAGAACCCTGTACCAGGAGTGGCAGCCATGGTATGGGCTTCTATTAAGTCTGCTAAAATTCGGTTAGCCTTGGAGTAAGCATCTTCCAAAGCTATATGTGTCTGATTAGGATTTTCTTGTACTTTCGACAGTTCTTTATAGTACTGTAATAAGGAGTAAGCGGTAGAACCAACTAGAAGGGAAACTGCTATAACGGCATTACTCAACAATAAAGCAGTTGGTACAGTGCTAACGAACATTAGGGAGGTCATCAGCATTTTGGTGATGACAGCATAAATTGCCAAACCATTTTTTACGCCACGAAGAGCATGATTTACCATGCCTGCAGTTTTAGCATTAACTTCAATACCGAGATCAATAATTTCTTGAGAAAGCTCTGCATACTGCAGAGTCAATGCATTTTGATCTGTCTGAGTCGTCATTGTTCTCTTGAGAATATCTGATTGAGCTCCCAAGATGTCTAGTTCTCGTCTCTTTAATTGTAATTTGACTCCCAAGGTTTCGAGTTCTAAACCGCGCTGGTATTCATATTCTTCGTAAATACGGGCAGTAAGAGCTGCAGCGGACAAGACCATACAAACGGACGCCACGGGAATAAAGGCTGGTGACGTGAAACTCATTAAGGCCAGAGGGGCAATGTAATAGGCCAAGCCTTCGATCATTCCATTATAGGCTGCTGATAAATAAGCATATCTTAACTGAGCATTTATCTCATGAGGTATTTTATCGTAATATTCTTTAAGCGCATCTTTACGCTCTTTGAGTGCGTTGATATCTACCTTGTCGCTCTCTTTCAATTCAAGTACGGCGATCTCTTTTAGCAGTTTTTTAAAATTATCCTTTAATGCCTTTCGTTGATCTTGCACACCTCGAAACCAAATGCGATTGAGTACAGATGCAGTACCTACCAATACTCCCGCAGGCATCATCATGGATTTTAAGTTGGTTTCATGAAAGAGCGCTGCAACCTTCAGTACGTTGCGCACACCCTTGTTCGCATTTTTTAATTCGCTAATTACGTTTCGGCAGTAGGGCCATAAAACCATAATAGCCTGTCTGTAAGCTCTTGGATCATCTTTCTCGGTTTTATTGGCGAGCAATGATAGACCAATGAACGCGGCCGATTCTGCAGAGGCAACGGCTATTCCAGTAGGTGTTAAAAGCCAGTCACGTAGTGGATTGGCAGAGCCCTTGTTGGAGGCAAAAAGATCAGAAAAAGATTTAAGACCAGTATAGGCCAGAATTTCAGCATCCAAGAATGCATATAAAGTGTAGATATAGCCAAAATCATGAACTTTTCTGGCAAAACGAGAGTGGTTTACGACGACGCGCTCGCTAAATGAGTTGCTTCTAACTAAGCCTGGTCTACCTAATGCCTTAGATTTTTTAGGTGATCCGCCAGTAGTTTGGTCATTTCTTAGTGTATCAACTTGTTCTTTATTTTGAGAATCAGTCATCTGCTTATGCTATTTCTTAAAGAATTACCATAATTCTAGCGGACTAGTCTTATAGAAATATTAAGTGAATTAAATTTATTGCTCATGATTAAAAATAATCGAAATGTTTTATCGTTCCAAGGGGGGATTTCCGTCAAGACGCTCAAGGCAAGAACGGTCGTTTAATGTCTCGCTTATGAACGATTAGTTCTTTAAGCAATAAATGATGTACATCTTACAGTTTTTTCTTCTTTTCTTATGGTTTGATATAATAAAAACAGTATTTTTGTTAAATCAGCTTGCGATAAGACAAATAAAATAATAAATTTTTACAAAAAATCAATTGGCTTTGAAATTAAGAAATTTTTAGAGTAATCATAACAATAAGAAAAAATGCGGATTATTGGCTATGCTGTAAATGTGTGGCTTAGGAGGCTAGTTGAGATCCTGGTCAACAACAAGAACCACCTGTGAGTGGTTCTTGTTGTTTAATCGGCTATAAGCGAGTTAATCGTGCATTTCATGAAATTCCTTCCATTCAAAATCCACGTAATTTTCAAGTAGTCTCTTAATTTCGTTTTGCACTTCTGTTTTAGTACGGTATTCCGTGTGAAATTTTTGAGGTGGAGTCAGTCCTTTTTTGTCCAGACAGCATACTACATAGCCATCAGCCTTATATAAACTGGTAGGGCCTGATACAGGTTTTATATCATAAAAAACTTTAAATCCCTTATAAATATACTGGGCCATTTGCCACTCCTCTTCCGTGATTATTGAACTTGACAATTAATCTGTGAAATAGATTACTTTGTTCTATTTTTCTGTAATGACATCTAAGTAGATTATCTTTCATTTTGTTCCTCGTAGAAAATCCGGAAAATAGGTTGTTATAAATCTGGCTATTGAGCCTATGAAACCTGTCTGCTTCATATATTTTGTCTTTATGAGCTGATGAGCTATATGGTTTAGAATAATTCGCAGGATTTTTATACGCAGATAATTAATTAACCATCTATAAAGCATCGAACCGTCCCTCTTAATAAATGTTATTAATTAGTATAGTTGATTTATAGAGCGTTTAGTGTAGGTGTGACTTGCTTGGCATTTATGGGGATTTTTGTGCAGAAAAATGAATAAGGTATTTGTGATAATCCTCTTTAAAAGCCGGACTATTTTGATAGTCTAATAAAGCTGGATTAAGTACACTTAATAACTGAAAATTGCCTTGATTAATTGCTATACCTATTCCAGCACCAAAGGTCATTGGTTCTCCTAAAGCTACCAAAGTGCCTGATGAATTTATATTCCAATAATGAGCAGTAGGTCCATCGACGAGGGCAACGTCTATGTTTCCTAGTCTTAAAGCTTTAATCATGATGTCATCTCGCTCAAAGAAGATGATTTTAGGATTCTTGATTCCCGTTATTTTAATAAGCGTCATAAAAGCCTTATCAGTAATACCAATTTTTTATTATCCAATAAGTCGATATTGAAAGATTGCTCGGCCATTTTTTGAGGACCAAGAAAGCGGGCTTGACTAACTAAATAAGGTAAGGAGAAATTAACTTTTTGGAGGCGTTTTACTGTGATGATGATTGAGCCTAGTGCCAGGTCAGCTTTTTTACTTTGGACGCTTTCAATCAATAAATTATTGGGTACAGCGATATATTGACAGGTATAACCGATGGTTCTGCATACATTTTTCTATCATGGCGATATCAAAGCCATAGAATTGATTACTAGCTATTTGCATGACGAAAGGGGGATCATAAATTGCAACAGCAATTTTCAGTACTTTGTTTTTAGCCCATAGCAACGGCGAAATAAAAATACAGAGTAGAATCATCATGAAACGATATCTTTTCATTTCTTTTGTTATCGTATTTGGAATGATTATTTAAAAGTATAGATAAGGTTGGCTATAAAACAACACAAGTCTTTGCGTACTGTATATAACTCTAAGGAAATGCTGAGGGGGATTTAGTAGCGCTCATACAATCTAACTGTAGTTTTTGTATTATTTCTAAGCCTAATTCTTGCATGGTTGCAATATTTTTTCGGGAATTGTTGATGTATCACCATAATAATCAATAGCTTTTTCAACGCTTTCTTCACGCAATAGATGAAGCATGGGATAAGGTGAGCGATTGGTATAGTTGGAAACATCATTGAAATCAACGTCGGCAAAACAATAATTGGGATGAAAAGTAGCTATTTGATAAATACTTTCGTAACCATTCTCCACCAAGAATTTCTCAGCCAAATCAACAAAATCCAGGTAATGAAAGAAATCTTTAAATGATCTGGGAAAAATCACTAAGGTCGTTTCTATTTCGCGTTGTTTATCCAAGATATCGATTTCAGACATTAATTCAGCAAGGGCAGTGTCTTCTTTTGTTGTTAAACTCACTTGAAATCTCACTGTGCCTCTGTTTATTTCTCTTTTAGCGAAAGGACAGACATTGAATTTGATAATAAATGAACGAATCCAATTTTGAGTTTGTTGGATAATTAATTCGTTCGATTCTAGCATCAGGACTCTCAAAAAATTTTTACAGGTATTCTAAGTGCATTTTTCTTCTTATTCCATAATTGGTTCTATACTATGGCTATGGCAGCAAGTCATTAATGGAAGAATCATGAAAAAATCACTAAATGGACTCGTAAGCATTGTTCTGTTTAGCTTAATAGGAGAGGCTCATAGCACCGAAAATACAGCCAATAAATATCTTTTACCTTCTCCCTATCCTGTTTATATTCTCGAAAGTGAAGGCGTGATTAATCATCCCTACCCAGGCGCAGTACAAAGAATGTTGCCCACAGATAATAGCTATAACCAAGTTCCTGGTTGCTATATTGCTTGTTATTCGCATAGTCCTGGTATTTATGAAGTAGGACCAACTATTTCCGTGATGGGTCAAATTCGTGTTCGTGGGGTCTATATCGGGCGGATTTGTCAACCTCATGGTTATAAAAACCAAGATATTAGTGCAGCTGGAGAATTCAAAAGACTCTGTTCACAGAAGATTGCTGGTTGTAAAGCAACTGAATGTTGGGCGGGTGGGGATACGGGTGGTTGGTTTGGTATCCAACCTTAGGGCGGTTTATATTTCTACTATCTTGGCGCTTAAGCCTTGATTCTCTGCGCTTCACTGCGATGCTCGAGCATCAAGGCCAAATCTTCAAATAGACTTTAGTCTTCGTAGAGAAACTTAATGTCTTCCATCATCGCGCTAATACGAGCTTGCAGATAACGGTCATTCTTGGCGAGTAGTTTTGCCTGTTTTAGCTGGCGCATAGCGTCTCGTCGGCGGCCTTGTAAAAGCTGGCATTGGGCTTGAGTGAAATAAGCATAACTTTTTTGTTTAGAAGCAGCTTGTGCTTGTGCAAGCTCTTCACAAAGGGGTAAATCTCGTTTGAATTGCCTTGACCCTTTCAGTAATACAGAGGCTGCTTGCCCAGCGTTTCCTGTTGCCAGCAATCCCTGAGCATGAGCCATTACTGCTGCGTAATTTTCCGGGTAATTAGCTTGTAGATCACTCAGTCTTTTTAATGCGATTTCAAACTGCTTGTTGCCAATTTCAGCTTGCGCCATGGCAATTTGATAAAAAAGATTATCGTGATCCTGACTAAGTAGAGGTGTCAAACGTGCCTGTGCCTGTTGGAACTGATTGGTGTTGAGTAGCGCTAATACATAACCATATTGACAGGCAGCGCCACTATTTCGCTTTTGACATTGAATTTGGTAATAATCAAGCAATTGTTTGTTGTTGTTTGCGACTGAAACGCGAATTAACTCTTTAAATAAGCGGTAATTGAGACTATCCGTATATGGTTTGTTGCCCAAATTCTGACTGCGGTTTTCTGCTTCCGCAATACGTTCTTCATCCAGGGGGTGGGTTCTTAGGATGGCGGGAATATTGGCTGTGTAATAATAACGGGAATTTTGCTGCATTTTCTTGAAAAATCCGGCCATACCACGGGGATCTAAACCTGATTTAATCAGCATTCCAATACCGATGCGATCGGCTTCTTTCTCATTGACGCGGGTAAAGTTAATATTATCTTGGGCAAAACCGGTCATGGAAGCCATCATCGCGCCAGTACCTAGAGTAGGATTAACAACTCCTAAGGCAGCAGATGCCAATATAGAGGCAAGGAGAGGGATACGCATCTGCTTCTCGTGTTCAATTCTCTGATAGAGATGATGAAGACGAACGTGGGCAATTTCATGCGCCATAACAGCGGCTAATTCACTTTCATTGTCGGTGGCAAGAATTAATTGTGTATTAATACCAATATAACCTCCGGGGCCGGCAAACGCGTTGATTTCATTGGATTTAACAATAAAAAAATACGGAGTAGGCATATGTGCTAAGCGTGCCAGTTTTTTGCCTAAATGATTAATATATTGATTTGCCAACGCATTACGTTCGATACTGTCGGACTGATTAATAATCTGAATAAATTCTTTTTCTAACTCTTCAAGCTCGCGAGTCGAGTAAGGGGAAAAAGCAAGTGCTGTGGTTGGTGATAGATGGATAAGAACAAGTAAAAAATACAAGCAACTGCGCATAAAATTTGAAGAAAATCCCTGTCGTTTAAAAAGCCGCAATAGGATCATAGACTTGCTCTTAGGTAAAATAAACTCATTAGTTGAGTAATTATTAACGGATCACCAAATGGTGACCAAATGGCTTTCAGCATTGATTGGCTACGATCTGGCATCCAAGGTCTAAGACAATGGTAACATGTGCTTATCATACCATAGACAACAGAGGCGATGAAAAATAATCCTCTTTTTAAATTTATACAAAACGAATTGTGCTTGATGCTCTTTGATTTGTTTTTAGTTAACTCTTTCTCGTTGGTAAAGAATCGTAGTCCTTTGGCAAATTCTTTCTTTATATCAGCACCAAAAATAATTTCATCATCGGTTGCGAAGGTAAGGGGTTGTGTTAAATCAGAATAAACCTCTGTAACTGGATGCGGTAAATCCCTCTTTATGCCAGTTAAGCTTGCTATGGCAGCTAGGGCAAACCTCAATAGGAATGTTTAATTTACGAATTCGCTCTTTCTGCAAAGACGTCAAAAAATACAATGACCCAGTCTCACTTTACCGAAAAGTGGATTGGGCTGTTCTGCTGCAGTGGTTTTAACCCAGGCTTCCAATGCAGTCAAGATAGTGTCAGTATCTTCGCGTTCAATATCAGTATCGGCTTCTCCCATATGAATTGCCAGACCAATTTTAGAGTTCAGTGCCAATTCGATTAATTGCCCTAGATCATTGCCACGTAAGCTCCTTGGTTGGACCGGATTGCCAGAGATATTAATGTCCTTAAGCAGGCCTCCAGGACTTTGGGCTACTCGCTTAATGAAATGTTGTGCTTCTGCAAAACTATGGAGCGTTCTATCCAGGCTCAACAAGCCAAATGCTTTTTTATTAAGGGACGAATCTTGGGCAGCAGCCAACAAGCCTTGTTCAAAGGCATCGATATAATCATTCTTGGACTTTTACCGGCCATTTCTTTTGGAGTGGTTCTTATTTCCAGGTATTTAGCCGCAGAACTGTGGATAACATCAATAGTACCCAAATTAATGTCTTCAGGGGTTTGTATAATAGCTTGAATTGAAGCAAATTGTTCTCAGATAGATTTAATGTTTTCTTTGGCGTAGCCTTCTTTCTGTTGTTCTTTGGTTTTGCTTAAATAAGCTTCCCATAAGGTCACAAGTCGCTCATATTTCTCTAAACAACCGTTTTTCTCGGCAATTTTATAGAGAAAAGCCAGGCTAAAACTACCATTAAGGTGGCAATGCAAATCGCTGGTATTTTGTTCAAACATGATGATTCTTTGGTAAAAATAAAAAATTTAGCGGAAAAATATTTTTTTATATATACAATACTCACTCTAACTTTACTACCTTATTTTGCATGACATTACATCAATCCCAGACTACTCAAAAATTGAATAATTTGTTATCATCTCTGCATTTTTCTGTAGTGATTTAACTATGCACAAATACTTTATGCTGGCCGCCCTCGAACAAGCTTGGTTCGGACGGGGTAATTGTGCGCCAAATCCCAGTGTTGGAGCAGTTGCGGTACACAAAGGCGAAATCATTGCTCGTGCTTGGCATCAAGGGGCTGGAACTGCCCATGCAGAGCAGCTGTTGGTGGCGAAAATTCCGGCGGGTCTTCAGGATGTGAGCCTCTATGTCACTCTGGAACCTTGCAATCATTGGGGAAAAACACCGCCTTGTGTGATGGCTATCCTTGGTCATGGCATTTCACAGGTCATTTATGGTTTTTCTGACCCTAATCCCATTGTGCAGGCAAATAATACCCCTGAAATATTGCGCAAAAATGGAATTGAAACCTTACATTATCCAATGCAAGAAATTGATGCGTTTTATCAAAGTTATAATTATTGGACCAAGACTAAACGCCCCTGGGTTACGGCTAAGATAGCACAGACCTTGGATGGTAAAATTGCCGGTGTAAATGGGCAAAGACGTCATTTATCGAATGCAGATTGTGCTGAATTTACCCACCAACATCGCTTATATACCGATGTTATTTTAACAACAGCGAAAACAATTGCTCAGGATGATCCCTTATTAAATGTTCGTTTAAAAGATAAAGAGAAAGGTAAACGTTTGGCAATTATCGATAGTCGTTTATCTTTAAGCAAAAATGCCAGGATTTTTAGTTCTGCTGAACATTGTCATATTTTTCATGATGAAAATTATGCAGTAACACACCCGTTTCCTAATTGCAGTTATTACGGTACTCCTGCTAAAGAAGGACTGCTTGATTTGACGTTTGTACTCAATCAGCTGGGTGAGTTGGGATACCATGATGTCTGGGTTGAAGCAGGGGGGAGCATTATTTTCCGCACTGCATCGTGGGAAATTGGTGCAGCGAACTTACTTTTATCTTGTTCCTGAAGTATTAGGAGAAAATACTACGCCTGCATTCCAGGGAGAAGTTCTTTTACCGCCAAACGAGCTGTATCGTGGCAGGTGAAATCGGACAACGTGATAGCATGTTTTGATTGGCAAGAGGAGGATATATGTTTACAGGCTTGATAGAACAACAAGGCCAAGTGCTGGCTAATGTTAGCGGCGAGGTTGCCAATCGTCTGTTAATTAAATCCCCTTTTACTGATTTACAGACAGGTGAAAGTATTGCTGTGAATGGCGTATGTCTCACTTTGCTACCTGAGCATGAGCAGTCTTTGGCTTTTTGATGTTTCACCAGAGACATTTGCGTCTCACCACGCTGGGGCAATTGCGTGCTGGTATGTCGGTGAATCTTGAACGAGCTATGCTGGCTTCCGCTCGCTTTGGCGGGCATTATGTGAGCGGGCATGTCGATACGACAGCTCGCCTCAAGGCGATTACTCCAATAGGTGACTATGTAGAGTTAGTTGTTGGTGATTTTGCAACATGTGCTAGCATGTACCTCTTACCTAAAGGAAGCATTACTTTGGAGGGAGTGAGTTTAACCATTAATGCAGTGAACGAAGACAATATCAAGTTGATGTTAGTCCCGCATACTTTGGCAAAGACCACATTGGGTCAATTAGACATTGGCCAGCGTTTAAATGTGGAATTTGATTATTTGACTCGGATCGTGGCACATCAGCTCAAGATCGCAGGACAATTGAAAAATGAGGTTGAAGCATGACAAATCCCTTTGCAACCATTGAGCAGGCAATTTCGGCATTAAAAGCTGGTCGTATGATTATGTTGTTGGATGATGAATTGCGTGAGAATGAAGGGGATTTAGTGATTGCCGCGCAACATATTACCCCTGAAGCCATCAATTTTATGGCTCGATTTGGTCGAGGTCTTATCTGTTTACCAATGGCTGGTGAATTGATTGATAAATTGCAGTTACCTATGATGGCGAACAAGAATCGTTCTCCCTACGGTACAGCATTTACCGTTTCGATAGAAGCTGCAAGTGGCGTATCTACAGGGATTTCAGCTTACGATCGTGCTCATACAATTCAAGTCGCGATTGACTCTGCCAGTGGGCCTGAAGCGGTTATTTCTCCAGGTCACGTATTTCCTTTGCGGGCAAGAGCCGGCGGAGTTTTGGAACGGGCAGGCCAAACAGAGGGGAGTGTTGACTTGACCATTCTTGCAGGACTGAAACCTGCAGCGGTCATCTGTGAAATTATTAGTGATGACGGCACAATGAGCCGGCGTGACGAGTTGGCTAGTTTTTCTCGCAAACATGATATTCCAATGGTGACTATCAAGGATTTGATTGAGTACCGTATTCGCCATGAAACCTTGGTTGAAGAAGCTGCGACGACACGCATTCCTTTGCAGAATCATGGTGATTTTTCTATGACTGTTTTTCATAATAGTTTGGATTCAGCAGAACATTTTGCGCTTATTAAAGCCCCTAAAATAACGAATAAAGTGCCTTTGGTACGCATTCATTCTGAATGTATTACTGGTGATGTATTTGGTTCCTGTCGTTGTGATTGTGGTGCGCAATTACAGCAGGCTATAAATCAGATCGCTGAGGAAGGAGGAATTCTTCTTTACTTGCGCCAAGAGGGGCGCGGGATCGGTTTGGCTAACAAACTCAAGGCTTATGCTTTGCAAGAGCAAGGGTTTGATACTGTAGATGCAAATTTGCAGTTGGGATTGCCTGCTGATAATCGCGATTATGCCGTCGCATTTCAAATTCTAAAATATTTAGGTGTAGATACATTACGCTTATTAACGAATAATCCGCATAAGGTGGAAGCCGTTGAAAAATATGGTTTGAAAGTCAGCGAACGAGTGCCATTACTGATTCGACCAACTCAGGAAAATCGCAATTACCTAAAAACCAAGCAAGAAAAGCTTGGTCATTTATTGATAGTTGAGTAAGGATATTGATGAAACATATTAGAGCTGAAATCGTTGGTACGGTAAAATCTTTTCCCATCGCACTGGTTGTGAGTTCCTTTAACCATGCAGTGACAGAAGAATTGAAACGTGGTGCTTTGCAACGATTAAATGAGTGTGGTTTTGAAGCGAAAGATATTATGGTGGTCGAAGTACCTGGTGCCGTAGAAATTCCTATTGTTGCTAAACGCCTGGCAATGCAACAGCAAGTCGATGTGATCATTGCCCAAGGCGCTGTTATTCGCGGTGAAACCAGTCATTATGATTATGTTTGCGAGCAAGTTAGCCATGGTTGCCAGCGTGTAGCCTTGGATTACAATATCCCTGTGATTTTTGGTGTTTTGACTACAGACAATGATGAGCAAGCCTGGGATCGTCTTGGTGGTAAACATGGCCATAAAGGGGTAGAAGCAGTCGATTGCGCGATTGCGATGTATAAAATTCTGCATCAACTGGATACGTTGACTAAATAGATTTTCTCCTGGCAGCCAGTTTTGATTTTCTCATCAAATCAAGGGATTTTATTTTGATGAGAAAATCTGTGTTATTTCTGTTCTTCTTTTGTTAAAATTAAATCCCGTTTACATGCGAGCTTATTTATTCCGCCTGTGCGGCGGTTTCGGCATTCCAAACGGGGTCATCTATGACAAATTATATTTTCATTACCGGCGGTGTAGTTTCTTCGCTGGGTAAAGGTATTGCTGCGGCCTCATTAGCAGCGATTCTCGAAGCACGTGGTTTAACAGTCACGCTTATCAAACTCGATCCTTACATTAATGTTGATCCGGGGACTATGAGTCCTTTTCAGCATGGTGAAGTGTTTGTAACGCACGATGGCGCCGAAACGGATCTTGATCTGGGTCATTATGAACGTTTTGTGCGTACTACTATGACTAAGCGCAACAATTTTACTTCCGGAAAAATTTACGAAACAGTCATTAAAAAAGAGCGTCGGGGTGATTATTTGGGAGGAACAGTACAAGTGATTCCTCATATCACCAATGAGATTAAACGTTCAATTAAGCAGGGTGCTGACAATTTTGATGTGGCAATGATTGAAATTGGTGGTACGGTGGGGGGATATTGAATCCTTGCCTTTTCTTGAAGCTATTCGTCAAATGCGTATTGAGCTTGGTTCGCAGCGCTCTTTGTTTATCCATCTGACTTTAGTTCCTTATATTGCTACCTCAGGCGAGACAAAAACGAAACCAACTCAACATTCGGTGAAGGAGTTACGTTCCATTGGTATTCAACCGGATATTTTGATCTGCCGTTCTGAGAAGCCTCTCTCCTTAAGTGACAGAGCCAAAATTGCTCTGTTTACCAATGTGGAAAAAGAAGGCGTTATCTCATTAGAAGATGCCAAGAGTATCTACCAAATTCCCATGATTCTTCATGAGCAAGGTTTGGATGAGATTGTAGTGAAAAAATTAGGTCTGACTCTTAAACCGGCTGATTTACATGAGTGGCAACAAGTTGTTGATGCACAAGCTATTCAGACAATGACGGTCAAAGTGGCTATGGTTGGTAAATATATCGAATTAAATGATGCTTATAAATCGATTAATGAAGCATTGTTGCATGCTGGTATTCATACACAAACGAAAGTGGAAATCGTTTATATCGATGCTGAATTAATAGAAAAACATGGTGCTGAATTACTTACTTCTGCTGATGCTATTTTAATACCTGGTGGTTTTGGTGAGCGGGGCATTGAAGGAAAAATTAGAACAGTGCAATATGCACGCGAAGAAAAGATTCCTTTTCTGGGTATTTGTTTAGGCATGCAAACGGCGGTTATTGAATATGCTCGTAATGTCGTAGGACTTAAAGGCGCCAATTCGACTGAATTTGATAAAACGACACCTTATCCCGTTATTGGCTTGATTACCGAATGGATGGCAGAAGACGGTAGTATCAATTTGCGCGATGAAAATATGGATCTTGGTGGTACTATGCGGTTAGGTGCTCAGATGTGTCAATTGGATGCGAATTCCAAGGCCTATAAAATTTACAACAAACCACAAATTGTTGAACGGCATCGGCACCGTTATGAAGTCAATAATAAATTTGTTAATGCGTTGGTCGAAAATGGATTAACTATTTCGGGGCGTTCTGCGGATAATACCTTAGTTGAAATGATTGAGCTGCATGATCACCCTTGGTTTGTAGCTTGTCAGTTTCATCCTGAATTCACTTCTACACCGAGAGATGGTCATCCACTTTTCCAACAGTTTATTTTAGCCGCGCGTAGTTATCACGAACAAAAGGATAAGGCATGAAATTATGTGATTTTGAAGTAGGTATTGATTCTCCCTTATTTCTGATAGCGGGTCCTTGCGTCATTGAGAGTGAAGCACTTGCTCTGGAAACAGCGGGTTATCTAAAAGAAATATGCGAGCAGTTAAAATTGCCTTTTATTTATAAATCCTCTTTTGATAAAGCAAATCGTTCGTCGATGAATAGTTATCGTGGCCCTGGATTTGAGAAAGGTTTATTGATTTTAGAAAAGGTCAAACAACAGATTTCTGTGCCTGTATTGACTGACGTTCACGAAGATACCCCGTTGTTAGAAGTTGCCAGTGTAGTCGATGTATTACAAACCCCCGCATTCTTATGCCGCCAGACTAATTTTATTCAAAAAGTCGCTGCGATGAATAAACCAGTGAATATCAAGAAAGGACAGTTTTTATCTCCCTGGGACATGAAACATGTTGTTGCCAAAGCCAAGGCCACTGGTAATGAACAGATTATGGTGTGTGAACGCGGTGTGAGTTTTTGGCTACAACAATTTAGTTTCCGATATGCGCTCCTTACAAATTATGCGTGAAACAGCCTGTCCTGTGGTATATGACGCTACCCATTCTGTCCAGCTACCTGGGGGGTAATAATGGTGTATCAGGCGGGCAACGAGAATTTGTCCCCGTCTTAGCCAGAGCTGCTGTCGCAGCAGGGATTTCCGGTATTTTCATGGAAACTCACCCTAATCCTGATCAAGCACTTAGCGATGGGCCAAATAGCTGGCCATTGGACAAAATAAAACCTTTACTGGAAAGCTTAATAGCGATTGATAAAGTATTTAAAACCAGTAAAGCCACTGAATGATTTGTTCTATATAAAATGACGCACTAGACTAAGTCTGTTTGCTGCGGCTTTGTCTGCGAGGTGGCAAATGTCAACAGACTCCCCTAATCTAGCTTGTAAATAATTGGCAGGATTTTCAAGCCTAGCTCTATTAATGCAGTTATTAATACTAAGAGCTGTAGAGTTTTCACTATGTCAAATTTTGCGTCATTAGTAGAAACTTGTTAGCATGTTGATTTTATTTGAAGGAAATGTCGACTTATTACACGCTTTATGAAAAATTCAAAACTAAATATTTGTAACGCCACTATTCATCCTGGTGAACGAGCTAACCTTGCTCTACCTCTACCAGATTTTATTCATGTACTTCATTTTATATGCCTATAAAGATAGTCCACGGCAAAGAGTCTGGCCCTTGCCTTTTAATTTTTTCAGCTGCGAAAGGAGATGAGTTAAATGGTTTGGAAATGATAAATCGCTTGCTTGAATCCGATAAGCTGTCTCAAATGCGGGGAACACTTATTGCAGTACCTGTTTTAAATATTCTAGGCTTAATTGGTCCGTTAAAAGCTCACAATGATACCAACCTAGAGCGTTGCTTTCCTGGTATAGAAAATGGCTCTTATGGTGAGCGTTTAGCGTATATTTTTACACGAGAAATACTAAGTAAAAGTGATTACTGTCTTGAATTACAAACGGGTTCAATCAACCACGATATTTTACCTCAAATATATTGTGATCTGCATAATGCTGAAAGTAAGCGTTTGGCCCAAAGCTTTAAAGCGCCGGTTATTACAAATGTCAGCACTCAAAATAATTCATTAAGAAAAACTACTGAGCAATTAGGTATTCCCTTACTTGTCTATCAGGCAGGTGAAGCAATGCGATTTAACGAATCAGCAATTAGTCTAGGATTGGCAGGTATTTGTAATGTGATGGAGACTTTGAATATGCTGGATCTGCCGGAACAAAATACGAAAAACATGTTCAAACCTATTTTCTCTCAGGATCAGGACTGGATTCGTGCTCATCGTAGTGGTGTGTTTTTGAGTACTGTAGAACTTGGACAAAGAATTCAAAAAGGACAGCGCATTGGCGTTATTAGCGATCCTTTCAGTGCCGATACCGCTGAAATTGTTAAAGCGGAACATGAAGGAGTAGTGGTAGGTATAAATCGACATCCCTTAATTTATGAAGGGCAGACTATTTTTAAAGTAGCTAGTTTTATTGATAATAATCGAGCTGAAAGCGCTTTAGAAGCCTGGGGTAATGAGCATCAAGAATGAGTGTAGAGAATAAAATAAATTTAAAAGGTTTATTAATCTGGCTGATTTGTGCACTTTTTTTATGTATGAATTTTTATTACGTACAGTTGTAGGTACTTTCCAAATCCAGCTAATGGATGACTTAAGCCTAACTCCAATGACTTTTTCTTTATTAAGTGCAACAGGCTATTTAGTCATCTATGGATTAATGCAAATTCCTGTTGGGATTATTGCTGCTCGCTTTGGCTTAAAAAGAGTATTATTTATCGCTGTAATTTTCTGTGCGGGCTCCACGATGTGTTTTTCCTTGGCTCATCACTTCAGTGTAGCCATGATGTGCCGCATTTTAATGGGTTTTGGTTCTTCATTTGGATTTATTTGTTTGTTAATCGCTGTCTATGATTGGATGCCGAGAAAAAATATTGCCTTGTTTATTGGTATTTCTCAGTTCATAGGTACTTTGGGGCCAATGCTAGCTGCTGGCCCATTAAATTCATTATCCCAAACCTCTGTAACTGGGTGGCGTGGTCTATTTTTTGGCATGGCTATCATCGGCATTTTTATTGCTGGACTTACGCTATTGTTTGTAGAAAACAATCGCAATAACCGAGGAAAATTTATTATTCTTACCAGGCCTGCTAAAGTTTCAACCAATTTACTAAGAATAATGAGCCAAAAACAGGTCTGGTATATCGCACTCTTTTCTGGTTTTGTTTACTTTGCTATCGAATATTTCTCAGAAAACATTGGTGTGGAATTTTTAATAAAGAAAGGATTTTCTCCTTCATTTTCTTCCTACATGATAACATTAGCATGGCTTGGTTATGCATTGAGTTGTCCCTTATTAGGTTTTATATCGGATAAGATACAACGCCGAAAACCAGTAATGCTTGCCAGTGCTGTCATTGCTTTCGTGTCGTTAATAGGAATTATATATTTTCCCCTTGGAAAAATAGGAATAGGGTTCTGCTTTGTATTACTTGGTCTAAGTGCCGGCGGACAAAGCATAGGGTTTGTAGTTATTGCTGAACAGTGTAAAGAAAACTATTTGGCGGTCGGATTGGGTTTTAACAATGCGATGATAGCAGTATTTTCGTCAATTGGTGCTCCATTGGTAGGAAGTATGTTATCTCATCCAGCCCAAATACAAAATTATAAAGAAGCGCTTTTTATTCTGATCCTATTCTCTATAGCCGCAATTCTTATTTCAGCTTTTGCAATAAAAGAAACATTTGGTAAGTCAGTTAGGGAAAATACAGTACTTTCTTTAGGCAGTTCAAAGGAGCTATCTTATCAATTAAGTTAGTAAATAGTAGATATTTTAAATCTCTTAATAATCTTAGATAAATGCATTTTCCCGAGTTAGAAAAATGTAGGCAAAACCAGATACTGCAAATGTTACTTCCTGATACAAAAATACTTTGCTTATGCAATTTATTGCTGGTTTGCCTGCTGACCTTGAGTCGGGATATTCCTCGACACATGCGATGAGTTCGGGGACTGGGTTGTCCCCGGAATTTTTCGCAGATAGTGCGGCAATCGAAAGCCCGCTCAATTACCTAAGCGCTAGGACTAGCTGTATGTTGTGAGCTGATGATTAATCGGTCAGTGTTACTTTCTTTTTCTGTGTGGAAAAACACATGCTTAGATCTACGTAGCTGAGGGTGTGGCCGAAATACCTCTATGGAATCTTCTACAATTTTCAATAGATTTTGGCATCTACCCAATCCATCCAATAGACTGCTGAATTCTAATCCATCCAATTTTTGGGGCTCTCTGACAGGCTCGCTCGATTTATCTTTCTTTGGTGGGTCAACCAATACTACTGAAGGACTTTTAATTGTTGAGAATAATTTTGACAAATTTCTGCTAATGGTTTTAGAACTTCCTTTTTCACAATGCTCTTTTGCGTGCTTCTCAAGGCTTTCTGGATCCTCCTTAACTAAGTTACCTGCCTCTGTAAGCATGTCATTGAGAAACAACTGCTGCTCAAAAGGCTCTTTTTTGCAGTTCATTTTATTTGACTGGAGACTCTTTTCCAAAAAATCAAATGTGGGTATCATGCAGCTTAAATCGTGGAAATTTTCTGGAATATATCCATCAGAATTTTCAAGAAGCTCTTCATACCGTGAAAGTTCTGTGCGATATTTTTATTTAATACCTCGCATTCTTCTTGTAATAGGGCTAGAGTTTGCCTCATATGTTCATATTGAGTGTCACTCTTACCATACAACGGTATGTCTCGCTTCATATGTTCTAATATACCTATTATTCGGCCTATTTCAGTTTCTTTTTTCTTTATCTGGGTTGAAATGTCTTCAATTGCGTTTTTTATCTCATTGTATTCTTTCTTGATAGGAGCAAAAGCCTCTTCAAAGCCGAAAAAGATTGAAGTTGGAAAACCTGCTGATAAAATAGGTACAATAGGTGTTTGCAGCTGGGATTCCAGTTCTTGATGTAGTTTTAAAGTCCCTCGTTGTATCGCTTTGTCAAAAATAGGGGTTAAGTGCTCCAGAATAGAAGTTGATTCTTTATAGAGGGAGTTAAGATTAACAGACCGCTCTACATAATAGGTCTGTAAACTATTATGAATGGAAAAAGCACTTGCTAAATCTCCTTTGAGGTAACAGTGATTCATTATTTGAATCCACATTTCATAGTTGAAAGTTCGCTTGGAAGGGCTTTCTTGCTGAACAATAGTTGCAGCAACTAGATGCAATAAATTATCTCCGTAATTGTGCATGTTCTTTATATTTGGGGCATTTAAAATTTCTTTCTGTGCAAATTCATTGATATCAATTTGAGAATATAAATACCGTGAATGATCAACGAGGCATTTACTCATATCATCTATAAAAACTTGCATTTGCCATGATATGGAGCT
>NZ_CALJ01000151.1 GCF_000308315.1 Legionella tunisiensis
TCTGTCGTGAGACGATCCCAATCCGGGTACCTAATTCAGCGCGCCATTCCAAGACATGCCCACCTTGCTCCAAGGCTGTCAGATCGAAAACGGCTGGGCAATCGAAAAAATTAAAAATTTTTGTTAAAACAAAATCATGCATCATAGTACTACAGGGTTTTTCTATAATGCGAGTTTCTACCAGATTCCCTTGCTGATTCACTTTATGACAAGTCAGAAAAGGGGGGTTGAAGATCATAATTAATTAAATATAAATCTTTCGTATCTGGATCTAATCTTGTATGAGGACCTACGGCAAGTGGCTGTGTTGTACCGGCTAGCCACTCGCCAATCGTATTTAATTCATGATCCATTTCATAAGCAGCCCCACCTTCCCACATTGCTAAATAATGTTGCGCATGTTGAATGATATGGATAAAAGCACCATTTTTAAAAGGCCCAGGATCATCATTGGGGCCTATCAGTTGTGGAGCGGGGGGAATCGGCATGGCAATACCGCTATAAATCGCACGACCTAATTTTTGTTCGAGTAACAGTCCCTTGGTTTTAACGTAGCGATTGCGATAATGAATGTCTTCGTCTTCCAGATAGAGGGCGTGGATCATGCCATCGCCGTCCAATGGGAAAGTATAGGAAAGGGGATCAAAAGCCGGGTTGGGTCCATTACGCATGTAGCAACCTTGCAAATCAGAAGGTATTTCTCCCTGGACTATCAAGTTATGAAAATCGCTTTCCTCATGCATGGGCGCAAAATTGTTTTGTAAAAAGGGATTCGCTTTATTACGAAGTCTGCACTGGCGTTCGCGATACCAGAGGGGTAGTTTTTGAGACAACCAAATACCGATAATCATAGAAGTATAAGAAAGAATTTGGTAAACAATTTCAGAAGCAGTTGTGGCTCCCCAAGGGATAAAATACATCAAGGTAGAAAAGCTGAGAATTATCCCCCAGATGATGGTCAGTAGTTGATTAACTCGCCAAAACCCTTTTGTACGCCAAACCTGCCTA
>NZ_CALJ01000150.1 GCF_000308315.1 Legionella tunisiensis
GAAAAATTATGGCAATTTAAAAATTTTGATTTTAAAAACCAATCATCACTTGGGTAATAAATCACAAATAATGAATTATCTTTTATTGTATTGATAATCGGCGATGTCAGGTGTAGAGGAAGAGCGGGGCATCCCCAACTTCGACCTGCTCTACCATATTTTTTTATGAAATTTTCATCCATATACCAGCCGCCATGCATAACAATATAGCGATTTGATGCGTTATCATTAAAACCCCTGTCTAAGCCGTCTAATCGCAATGATAAGCCTTCACGGCCATAATAGGCTTGATCAGTTGTATAAACGCCAATGCTGCTGGCTTTACTGTCGTATTTGTTTGAAAAATAATTGGACAATAAGGTTCCTGATTTAATACCATGAGACACATAAGTATAAAATAGTAATTCCTTGCTATTTAAATCAAACACCCATAATCGCTTTTCGCTGGAAGGCAGAGAGTAATCAATAATCGTTAAAATGTTATTGTGTGCGACATTGTATTCTTTTGCACAGGTCAGCGTTGCCAGTACTTTATTAATAACCATTGTATTCAAACCAGGTGCTTTTTACGTAACATTTCTTCAATGTCGGTTTCGTTGAACGATTTGATAGTGGCTCTGGGAGCATATTTATTACTAACCATGGCCATCACGCCTTCAATGACATTGTTATTCCTGTTGCTTAATTCATTGGCTTGAGGAAGATTTGATATGGGTAAGGAGAAACAAGTCGTAGTGACTGCAAATAGCAGTAATAGCTTCTTTCTCATATTATTTCCTTGAGTTGGATTATTTAATTCTTATTTTTCCTATAAAATTAATATAGCCTATATTTGCATAAAGGATCGCCAAACATGACGTTACCTCCTTACGGAAGAGGACTGTTCACTTTTAGCTTGGTCATTTGTTGTTATAGCGATGTATTGAATATCAAGAAATATGAACTCAACGATAGGATGTTTAAGCAATGATTAATTAGGATAAAGGTGTCGGCTTGCTGCCATACTTGATTGCACTTTGGTGTTTAATCTCATCCTGCAGTAAGGTAGCCAAGTCGTGATAAATCGCTGTTTTTAGTAATTCCCATGTGTAAATAGGCTGTTCGATTTAGAGAAAGACGGTTTTTTATCATTATCGTTCTGCTGAGATTTTTTAGATGTTATCAAGCAATGAACAAGCACATTAAACTCTAGAAATTTAATTTCTTTCTGCACGCTGGCTTGGAAAGCTAAAAGAATGGCATTGGTATCTTCTTCTAAAAGAAAAGTAGAATCCTGAAAAAATAATGCATGACCTCTCACTATTTGATCAAGAGCGGTTACTAAAAATTTTATTTTATCAGCTAATTGGGGAATGCTATCAAAACTGTCTTGGTAAAGTGCCTGTTTATTGGTTTCTGCTTGATAATCATAGTTACCAGATAAATTACGATCGGCGGCATAATAAGGAGCGTTTTCTTGGCTTGAGGGAGTAGTTGAGTGGATTAAATAGATCGCCACACTCTTGGGAATCCTGCCTTGAATACCTGGATCATAAATTAGCTCCCCTTTTTTAATGAGATAGGATGTGCTGCCCCACCTACAAAAACAGGTAATATATCGTCTCTACAATAGTCTTGAATGAAATTAGCGAAGGCTTCATTTGTTTTAATGATTCTATCCGGGCTTCTTTGAAATTTTTCCATTTCCCTGAGGGTTTCCATGGGAATTTGGCCTTTGAGCTTGTAAAAAGGATTGCTAGCCTTGTGTTCTGCACCTAAAATGGGGATACCGTTATTGGTAACTGCCAAGAAAAAATGAAAGAATCAATTGTTTTTCTTGCATTGCTGCAACATGTTTTAAAGGATTATCCGAGCCTTTTTGCGCTTTGCCAAGTGCTTTTTTAAAGTCGGGATTTGCGTCTTGGGTAAGATGTTCGAAAATTAAAACCACTTTCTTTTTAGAGCGAGATAGCACATCCAAATTGGCAAGAATAGCCTCCCAGGTAGGACTGTCATCATGTGGAGTTAATCATTGTATAACCTGCTTTATTTAGCAATTTCTGCACGCAAATAATGACTATATTTTGAACATTTTTGTCAGAATATGCAAGCTTAAAAACATTACCCTAAGGCGATATTTCGGTTCACAAGAGACTTCTAATTTTTTTATGGTTAAATTCTATTGCTAAGACGATTCACTAAAAAAGGAAAAAAGGATGGATACACCAAAGGTTGGCGAATTTTGTTGGAATGAACTGGCTACACCGAATGTAAAGGCAGCAAAAGATTTCTATGGCAAAGTGCTTGGATGGGAGTTTACCGACCACGATATGGGAGATATGACTTACACCATGATTAAATGTGGTGGGGGTAAGGAGTTTGGTGGGATCTGGCAAATTCCTAATGACAAAAAAAATGAAATTCCACCACATTGGATGGGTTACATTTTAGTGGATGATGTTGACAGTATATTAACCAAAGCAAAAAATGCGGGCGCTACGGTAAAAATGCCTGTTACTTTGGCGGGGGATTTTGGTCGTTTTGCCATTATTGTTGATCCAACCGGTGCTCATATTGCTTTTTGGCAATCACTGAAATAATAAATTTATGTAAGACAGATAGACCAGCCCCAATGAGTTAAGAAGACTTTTTATCCCTCTGTCGGGATCTCTCAGCACATTAGGCTGGTATATCGATCAGGCGAATACGAATTCACAGATTCGCAAAATTTATTTTATTTTTTCAACGGTAATTGTCCAGCCAGGACCTGCGCCAATGTGGTGTTTTTTAGCAAAAGAATCTTGATTGGTCGCCAATGCCAAATTAAGCAAGCTATTTAAATAAAGTAAATCAGTGTCTTTTTTGGTTTCGCCAAAGGTATGACGTAAAGGCAGCACGCCAGAATACTGCTCGACTTTGTTATGATAAATTTTTACTCGATAAGGTTCATTGGCTTTAAGACCGAAGGTTTCCATCAGGTTTTTATCAATATTGGTCCAGACATTCCCGTACTGGGGATCCAGAATAACGATGGTTCCATGTAGAACATTGTTTTCGATAGTCGCTTTTTGGTAGGGCAGCTTGATAATTGGTTCTTTGAGGACAGGTCCAACTTCAGCGAATGAAATCTTGCCAGAAGCTAATTTTGCGGCGGTATAACCATAAACATCGCGGCCATAAAACGTATGGGAGGTTGTAGAACCTTTTAGGCGGTTTTTTGCTTCGTCGATGGTTCTTACTTCTTCTATACCGTAAGTGTCATCAAGCAGGGTGAGAGTGCCATTATCAGGAGTGACAAAATATTGACCATTTTTTGTCAAAGCGACAACCGATCGTCGTGCTGTACCCACTCCGGGATCAACGACACTAACGAATACAGTGCTTTTGGGCCAATAGGGGGCTGTCTGATAAAGGCGATAAGAGGCCTCCCAAATATTATAAGTTGGAATTTCATTGGTTAAATCCGAAACAATTAGAGAGCGATCGACAGAGTAGATAACTCCTTTTACTTCACTAACTGCACCATCTTTAATGCCAAAATCACTTTGGAAGACGACAATACCTGGTTCAGCCAACGCGGCAGATGTGAGCAAAAAAGTAGAACTAACGATTTAAAACCACGCACAATTATTTTGTTCATTTGAGAAGGCCTTCTATCAATGAGTGAAACAAAGTTGATTCCTAATACAGGTAAAAGTTCCATAATGAATTAGCCATAAATACTAACATCAGTGCCCACTTTCGCCAATTTTTTGTAATCTTTTTCACCAAAAATAGCTGATGGGTAAGTATAATATTTAAATTCAAGAAGGTTATTGCTGGGATCTTTCAGAAAAAGCTTTGGTGTTCAATTCTTGAGTTGGGGAAGCGTGTTTTAAGAGGAACTTCATAATTAATTTTTTGGTATTTATGCGTTGAATAAACGTATCAAATTCGCTTTTTCTGTAAAAATTAAACCAAAATGCCTTGGATAGATACTTGGTTGTGGCGGGAGTGGTTGATCAATTTTATGAGCCACAATTTGATGTGGGCCAAATTGAATAATCAAGGCATGTTCTGATTCTCGGCCTAGTCCAAAGCCGAGTTGTTCATGGTAAAAAATTTTGCCAGGTTAACGTCATGGATAGGAAAGGCAAGATGGAAGAGGGTATTCATCAGTGATTAATCCAAGTGAACTTAACGTATTTTAAACACAATATGAGGTTAGGCAGAACTATTTTTTAAATAAGAAGAGAAGGTTGCCAAAGCAGTAATGAGTACTATATCTTTTTTGTGCTTAGACTTCTTGCATAATCTGCGTTTTTGATTCTATTGCTGCGTTGCACTAAAAATAAAATACACTGGTTATGCAAGAAGTCTGTTTAACCAACGGCAAGGTGTTTTATGTTTTCAATCATTCAAGCCCAACCCCAACCCCAATACTTGGGAACTATTTATTCACTGATAAGGGAAATTGCCAAACATGAGGGAATTTTAGACAGGATTCAAATTACTGAGCAGCAATTGGGTCAATTGTTATTTGGTGCAAATCCCTATCATTTTGTTGCTGTTGCCAGGTGAAGTGGTTTGAGCGTTGGGAACAGTTGTATTAAGAAAGAACTATGGCGCGTTCACTATTTCTTTCATCTTCAATTTCAATAAGGAATGTTATTGCCCCTTATTGTCAATTGTTGCACAATCATGCTATTTTTTATTCTATTAGGTCTTTTCCTTGACCAATTAAATGGGAAGTGAGAAAAATATGGCTATTCAACAACAATTACTACAGAAAGCATTAAACGCATTAAAAAAGCAAGGTTGCTTACTGGCTCAGAAGGGGTAAAAAATCAAGCATTGTTGCTTGAAAACCAGAAACTCGAACAGATCTAGGAGATTGCTAACGTTCTAAATGTTTTAGAGCGGGTACGGATGCTTGCGAATTCCCAAGGCCAAGCAAACTACAAGCGTCTTATGCAAAATCTGGATCATGTTAAGGAAATTGCTGGTGGAATTGCCGCGCTTGAGCATGCCAGATTGCTTCGTGATCCGCAGGGGCAATTTTACTTTGAACTTCTCATTCAGCATAAAGAGCATGCATCAAGCCTCGCTGCGGGTATTGTCACGTTAACCAATGAGAAGCTTATTAAAGAATATTATGCTTTGCTTGTTGCACATCCCGAGCATGCTAAAGATCTCGCCAGTGCTATTGTCCCATTACACCGTGCAGGCCTTCTTAAGGGTGAGCAGGGTGCAGCAAATCTCGCTCTTCTAATAAAGCACAAAGAAAAAGCTGAAGTCGTTGCCCGAGCGTTGTACTGGTTACAAATAGAAGAGTACTGGTCAGACGGTGTAGAGCTTCGATTTTTAATACAAGCTAATTTTGATGCTCTTTTCCGCTATCCAGAATTTTTAGAAGAAATTGCACAAGAAGTAGAAGATCTTGCTATTAGCGGCTTGGTTGGAGGTGTAAGAGGAGGTTTTGTAGGCATTATTGATAGTAAGCGAGTAAAACGTGAACAAAGAGAGCAGGCTATTTTTGCTGCTTTGATGCCCCCGGTTGAAACAGTGGTTGCGCAAGGGTTCTTTAAACCTATGTTGTCTACCACACCTGCGCTGCCAGTAGCGCCGCTTGTTGGTTTGGTTTGTGAGTATTTACGTTAGGATTATCTCTTTGAAGTGTTAGTACACAACTCAGGGGTGCTGTGTACTGACCATTTGAATGAGGATTTTTTTACGGATTTAGAAAATCATGCGTCGCTAATTGATAGGTATTCAGAAAATCGTCTTGAATCACAACGGCTTTTTTATTTATCGCGGTTAAATCAGTAGTTTGTTTTAGAACGCCTGTGCGGTAATGCCAACCTTGTGGTAACTGTAGCTTAGAGCCCAATTGCGTTAAGCTGGCAGCAGTTTGTGGGGTCTTTTCAATGCTATAAGACTGCATCACAAAAACCCGGCCTTTAGGATCGATGAGTTCATAGACCGGTTTGCCAGCTTTATAGATCCAGGTTGTTTGACGATCAACAGTATGATCATGATAAGGTTTGGCGCTGCTTAAAATATCTGACAATCCCAACTGCAATACACCGGCCTCACGCATGGCAAGACCAGAAATTATTTTTTGTTGCGGATTCACCAATTGTGAGTTTTTCATGCCGTCGATTACCCAATACCGGGGACCATTGAGTTTTACATAGACAGCATGTGTTTCTGCTTTAACGGAATTAACTGATATTTTATTCCATAGTTTAGGTGGGCAATCATTCAATCCTATCGTATTGTAAACTTCCATTTTAAATAGGGTTGGAGATAAAAGAATTTCACAGTATCGATTACCGCGAAGGCCATCAATATGACCAGCATGCAAGAAGGCGGGTAGGCTAAATAGGACAGTTGCAAACAATTTTTTCCCCACGATTTCATTTAAGTTTTGCAACTTGGTTTTTAGGGAAAAAGGGCTATTCCTTGCTGTTAACATTTCTTATCTCCATAAGTATTTAAAGCAATTTTTGTAGTTCTCACTATAAATAGATAACAATTTTTTCAATTTTTTGCAAACCAGGAGCCATGCAATCCCTCGGGTACACGCCGCGGCAATTGAATGACTGCAATGGGAGCTGTCGAAATATCCAGCGCATCCAGAATCAAAAAATCACTTTTGTTTCGTTTGGAATCATAGGCAAAAAATACTAAATAGCCGTCATCTTCACTTTGTGCTTGTGGTTTAGGAGCAAATACTGCTTCACCAATCGAATATTGCTCACCAAAATCATGAACGGTTGATGTTTTTGATGCTAAATCGTATTTTACCAACCCATTGAAAGTTGATGGTTTTAGTTGGTTGTTTAAGCGAGTTGGTGCATAAATAAAACGGTAAGGTTTACTATTATAGTGATTGTTGATCGTAGGAAACTCAACGATATAGTCTGCAAGCGGTGAATCTTGTAAAGTTTTTGTGGTTAAATCAATTTCCATTCGATGCATTTGAGGTGGCGAACTCACAACATCGTTTTGTACACCAAAATTCAAGCGACTATGGTGAGCGTAATCAATAATGATTTTGTTTTCCTCTTCATAGGCGTTCGCAAAATGAAATACGAAAAAAGCATCTGTTGTCAGCCAAAGTGGCGATTTATCATT
>NZ_CALJ01000149.1 GCF_000308315.1 Legionella tunisiensis
AAATAATCGCAGCCTATTGCGGTCTCCGCTCCTCGGCCTTCAGCCTTCCATGGCGCGCAGTAAACGGGTTAATTTTAGTGCATTAAATGCATCCAATATTCCACGCTATCAGTATCACCATACTTTACGTCAATCGATTGAATTATCTGCCACGAGCTATTCTTACCAAGAAGGCCGTGATGGGAGAGCGTATCAATGGGATAATATTGCACCAGAGGTAGCACTAATTATCCTGCAAGATGCCGAAAAGAGTGGCATGTTGATCAAGCAAGAGGTGATTAAGCAACTTGGCTCAGTTGACTTATTTAATGAGGCCGTCTTAGATGCTGCATTAGACACTTTTAACAATAATCCTGACAGTTCACTGTTCACTGTTCACTGTTCACTGTTCACTGTTCACGCAAAAATTGGCTTTACGCATCACTGGTAACCCATTAACTCAATTGACTCGCGAAGAATTAAAATTAGCGGGGATTACTACTGTTGAGCAATTTGACAAAATTTATTGTGATCTCTTGCTTGAACAGGAGAAATTAACCAAGAATTTTCCTAACTTTGAGAAAATTAAAGATAGTGATGACTATAATCAATTGCTCGATTTCCTGGCTAGTAATCCTTTGTATGATAATCGTTCTTTAGAAGAAGATAATCCTAGCCTCACATATCTCTGTCAAGGATTACGAGAAATAAACGGGCTTTGTACTTTTTCCTTGAGTGACAGGCATGAAATCTATCAACCTCTTTTCATCAATATTCAATTTAATCATTTTGATGAGAAAGAGCATTTGCGCAAAGAGCTTGGCCGACAACTTACGGAATTAATTTTTAAGAAAACGAATACGGATATCCCCACCAATAATTTTAGAGCGTAAGACTGCTTACATACTATATGCATGCGCCGATAAGCAATGTAGATACAAAACCTGTGTTGCTTGTAAACAGGCTACCTGGCTGTTCATCTGTTAGCGTATCAATTATTACTATGATTTGTTAGTGAACTCCTATATATACAGCACACTCTTCAGGATTTTTGTATATTTCAAAATCAGTGATATAGGTTCTTCTGAGTGGTCTTGTTGATGAAAAATATTGCCATATTTCTTGCCAGATTTTGATGATTGCCTGAGGCATTGACCCTCGATTTTCAAAGATGAGATAATTCCCCGTCTCTATGCTAATTGAATTAAATTCGGGTGGACGCTGTTTGCCCTTCATTTCTATTCCTGCTGTAACTGTATAGAATCCTGTAAAGTCTGAATCATAATTCGAATAGACTCCGAAAATGGGTAAGTCGCTTTGCTCTCGCTGAAATTTTTTGACGATATCCTGATTATAAAATTGTTCCCATAGTTTGGGTAATTTAGCGCTCTGAGGATCGAATTCATTATCATTCTTTGTTCTTATACATAATCCCGAAATAATGAAATTTTGCACATGGATTAAATACGGTTCTTTAACAGACATAAAATTCTCCTTGATAAATGAGAAACATGAGTTGCAGAGGTGACCAGCCAAGTAGATTCATGATGGATTAAATACCAAAGTCGATTTTTAACAGATGGCTTAAGTCCAATAAATATGACAAAATCGGAGACCATTTTTTCCTTACCGGCTTGTTTAACCTAGTTTAGAAGACTTTGCTGTCAAATTCTGTCAGTAATAAATAGATTGGATAAGTGAATGCAACAGATAGGGACAAATGATAAGACTCGGTATTATTGGCTGTGGCGATGTTGTAAATCTCTATAAAGGATTTTCCAGCGAACCCCTTAAGACAATGGGGTTGGAAGTAACCGCCTTAGTTGATTCTAATCTAGAGAATACAAAGAAAATAGCAAGTTATTTTGCTAATCCTATCCTGACAACATCTTTTGATGAACACGTGATTGCAGCTACAGATGCTGTCTTAATTGCAGCACCTAATCATTTACATCATCATTATGGCAAACTTTGTTTGGAAGCAGGCAAGCATGTGTTGATGGAGAAACCTTTGGCTCTCACACGAGTTGAGTGCGAAGAGTTAATCGCTATCAGTAGTAGAAAGAATCTTATTCTGATGGTTGCTCTCTGTATGCGTTTTCATCCCTTACTACAACAATTTAAATCGTTGTTAGACAAGCGACAGTGTGGGGACTTATTTCAATTGTCCATTTGGACCGAGCAGCATACGGAGTTTCCACAGGACCATTGGCATAATCAACAAGAAACATTAGGTGGTGGACAGCTATTTAGTCATGGTTGCCATTATATCGATTTATTGATGTGGTTTTTGGGGCAACCAGTTGAAGGTTTTTTCTGGGTACGAATAAAGAAACTCCCTGGATGGAAAAAGAAGGTACAACCAATGTCTGTTTAAAGTTTTCTGATAATTCGTTGGGTTATTATTTTGGTACCTGGGGGGCGCGCGGCACGCGTAATGATTATTTAATGCAAGCTCATGGATCAAAGGGAATGTTGGAAGCAGATTTTAATAAGTCAACGATTACAATGTATTCGAAGGGTAGTGTACAAGATACAAAACAATTCTATACTGGCTACACCAAAGAAGAGTTGTTGTTTAAAGAAGAGATAGATATGAGTGAAATGTATCACAATGAAATGCTTCATTTCTTAACTTGTATAAAATCAAACCAAACACCTTTAACCGATGCGACAGTGGCATTGCAAAGTATGAAGCTTATATGGCAGTTATATCAAGATGGCTCCCTGCAATCAGGCAAGGCAAACGTCTCTGAATGGATTTAAAATCCAGATGTTCTGATATAGGATCAACTGGATGCCGTCATAAATCATGGTAGGTAGACATTTTCTACGTCCGCGTTTTATACGCGGAATCTAATTCCACTCTCATTTATTAGATGCGTTTACAACAATTCCCAAATCGTATTGAATAAAACTTTATTCATTGCTGCAACATTGGGATTTTCAATCAAAATAGCCAAGAAGGGCTCTACTTTTTACACAAGTAGTACATTTTGATCGTAGATAACTATATTGATAGTTAGCTCCATGGGTTGAGGCAAAAATTTGATTTTTTGGCGGTATTGCTCCGCGTTTTTTGATAAGTTCTGCCATGCTCACTATCTTGTAAGATTAATTTGATTATTAAATTAAGTGTCGCACGTTTTTTTATAAATGCTTCAAAATAATCTGGATCAAGAGCATGCCATTTGCTCTGATCTGAAATCACAAAATAATCATCTCCCTCTTTGAGGGTTGTTATTTGTTTTATTGCTGACGGACTTGGTTCTTTATTGCAAGTATTGCTGGTTCCGCGGTAGTGTTCTAATGGTACCTTTTTTGCGTAGATTAAAATTTAAGATGCAACATGCAGTAGGTACGTCGACGTTAATTGGCTTTCCCGTTGCAATCATGGGGACTTTGACTTATAAGGATTGTGGTTCATCGCAGATGCCGCTTAATACCCAAACGATAGGTTTCTTGCATTGGCCTGCTTTTATCGCAATTATTTTGGCTGGTATGATCGGTGCTCCATTGGGGGTTCGCTTAGCGCATGCCTTAAAAACCTCCTTGCTGCAACGTGTATTTGCTACATCGGCAATTCTAATTGGTTTGAAAATGATTGTTAGCAGCTGATTGATTATCAACGTCCGACACCACCAACGCCACCTGGTCCACCGCTACCGGCACCTAAACCGCCGCCGCCATAATCTTCCTCAGTGGTAATAGGTTTTTTGAGTCCAAGAACAGCTACTGAGTATACTTGATAGGCCAAATAAGGCTAATAAAGTAAAAAGAGCACATATCCTTGTTTTTCTCATCCAGGCACCAATCAAAATAACTTATCAGAATGACAATAGTATGCACGATCCATGTCGTTACCACTACCTTTATTTACTTGTATTCATGCTTAAAACTGCAGCACTTTTTAAGTGTTTATTTAGCTCATTATGAAATAAAAATGAAAATAATGTTCATTAATTAATAATTTATTAAGGTTTACTCATTAAAATAACACTTCCTTATAAATGAACTGGAAATGAGTCTTAAGCGGCGAGTCATGCGCACTGATGGAACTGGGGGTAAAGGAATCACCAACACAACTCTTGTCCTTTAGGCTATTTCATAAATAGTGAGATTATTATGCCTTTTCGTATAGATGTTCCAACTCCTGATGGTCGGCCTCATATTGCACCAACCCAAGCTTATCAGGACTACTTAGATGATGTGGATCATTACGGTAATATTTTTGGGCCTTATACTGGCGTTAAATATACCGAAGTTAATTTATTTATATCAGTAAGTCGAGAGACGATTGGCTGGTTTATAGCTGCTCCGCTCGAGCATGATTATACTTCTCAACAATGGAGAAATGAGGTATATGGTACGGCGGCCGATGCACATCGGGAAATGGGATGTGTAGGGTATTATCGAGGTACTAATTCATTACATATAAGACGGCAACATCAAACTGCTGAAGAAGCGGCTCATAACCATAACCACTATCGTTTTGAGTCGGAGGTTACTCCAGAGCTTTTTGCGCAACATATCAGAAATTTTGTTAAATACGATAAATTATCTACTCATAATGATTCAAGCATGATAGGTTTATCAAAATTTCTAACAAAAGACGATGCTGAAATGATCATTGAAGCGTTTACTCAATGTTATATAACAGAAAAACGCACAGGTTTGGATAAAGAGTATGCTCAGGATCCTTATTATCAATATACTCGAGAAGATTTACTGGAGTTAGAAGAGGGACGAAAAATAGAAGGGTCTTGCCGTGATATGAGTAAGGGGCGAGAGCATACAATGTCGGGACTAAGATACGATCGTGCGGAGGAGCGTCAACATACTGATACGCCTTCCTCTGTGCTGGAGTCACGCCGAATTTATGCAGAAAGAAGCAAGGCATTGGAATCCATAAAGTTGAAGCGCGAAGCTATCGCAAAAGAATACTATAAAGGACAATTTAGTCAAACGTATAGGAGTTTGCCGACTAGTCTGCAATCGGATACTAATGGCAGTAAACTAACAGGAAGTATATCTGAATCTGGTTTTACAAAAGAAACTGTCACTACACTGAAAAAGAGTA
>NZ_CALJ01000148.1 GCF_000308315.1 Legionella tunisiensis
TCAAAAAATGAAGTTTAATGAATATTCCAAAACTGCTTTAAAATGTCAGGAATCATGGAGTTTATTGACAAAATTTTCTTTATTTGCATTAGGGGGGCTTGTCTTGGGGGACAGCAGGTTATTTGGTAATGAAACATAAAAACTCTAACTCGATGAATTAAAATCAATATAACCAGATTAGTGAAACCTAATCCGGTTATATTAGGGCTTACGATCCTGGAGGACATTATTAAGCATGTTCTTGAAAGAGATAGAAGCCATGCGCCAGCAGGACAATACCAATAATCCCTGCTATGATTGCAACGGCATAATATCCCCATCCCGAATACACTTTATGGGTTAGGTTCACCATAAGTTCTGGGAAAGATAGCCAGAATACCGATTTAATTAACAAGCACCAGGCAAAAATAGTAATTAATACTTCTGATTCCCAAATCCAGAGATTATGTACCAGGACAAGCAGGATACCAAGAATTAACCCCAGACTAGCTGCTACGACAATGGCAGAACTTCCTACTTTGACGTGAGTTAACAAGTCTTGATAATACCTAGCACGAGCTAACATAATAATGGCAATAATTACTAAGTAAAGCCCAACGGCTTGCGCCAAAAATAGAGTATGTAATGATTCGTGCATAGTAAACTCCTTTTAAGAGGTTTCTATACTAGTTTAGTATAAAAAAGAGAGCTTTAAATCGCGGAATCTGGCTTTTATAAGGTTGATTGCAAAAATAGATTAGAAAAGAATTAATAGGATGTCCCTAAGGATATACTATTTTTATCGTTTCTTTAATGGTGATTTTAAGAGGTAGCTCGTAAAAGACGAGCTACAAGTCAACGGTTCTAGAATTTTAGAGTGCTAATTGTTTGATCAGCGTACTGTTCTCGGGCGTCAGCATTCATGTATGAAGTTTGAAGTTCGAAGACATGACGGGTTTCTGAAGAAGATACCCGGCCATTAATAGTTTTTCTGTTCTCATGAAAGAATAAAAGAGATTTTTGCCCGCTTGCAGCTATTTTCTGAGTGGCTGTATCCATTTCAGCGAGTAGTTCAGGGAATTTGGTTTTAATGTTGCTAAGACCGGCGGTTAATTGCTCTTCAAATAAACTTGCCTTTTTAGGTACTAGACTCCGCTCAAGAATGAATTCATTACCTGACTGGAAAGTCTCTGTTTTCACCGAGGCCGCAACAAAACGTTTAACTTGTACTGTTTTGAGAGTCTTGGCAAGAATAGCAAAAAAAGCGGTTTTATTCGCAGCAAAATCCTCGTTTCCTAGTGTAGAACGCAGAGCTCCTAACTCTCTCTTACATGTTTTGGCTGCGTCTTCTAGAGCGACAGTGAGTTGTTCTTCGGCAAACAAGGCCTTATAACAAAATTCATACCAACGATTTTTTCGTTGGTTGTTATCATCTAGATATTGAAAACCTTCTGTAAATGCATCAATGACCTCTTTTACTAAAGGCATAATTTTATACTCCCCTGTAAAAAATGGCTATCATAGCTTAAAAAGAAAGGAAATTCTTGTTGATATCTCAGTGGAATAGCCAGCAGATCTGGATTAGAAGAGTAAATTCAATAAGATGCGTTTTAATTTTCAATTGAATGTTTTTTGCCAAGATTGTTCGTTATTAAAGCTAACTCCAGGGGTATTGTTTACTGCGAGAGAAATGAGTTCGTGAAATCATCATTCTTTGTTGCTATTCAGGGCACTATTGAGTAATTTGGTTAATGAGTAAGTGATGCCAGGGTTGTATACCAAA
>NZ_CALJ01000147.1 GCF_000308315.1 Legionella tunisiensis
GAAGATTCAGCTCAATAAGGACGAGCCTTTTTTACATCAATTAGTCGATGATAGTACTGGGATCACTATCTCTGCGGTTAGATCATCAACCCATCCAAACATTAAGAAAATTGATCTTTTTACTGTCCCGGATATGAATAAATACCCGCTCAAACCGCTTGGTGTCGTGGTGCAGATTACAGGAAAGGATGATGTTGTTGCTTTATTCAAGCTTGAGTCCGAAATCTTAGAAAAATTAAAGCCATTTTTAGAACGGGCAAAGATTTATCCTGAGTCTGCTTTTTTACGTCCTAGAGTACCGGCATTAAACGTTTCAGAATTTGATAATTTGCAAATCTACGATAAAAAACACATAAAGATTATGAAATTATCAGACAATCTATTGCTCAGGCTGTGACAGCCTTTATGCAGAAAAAATCCAATGCCGAGGTTATGGTGGTGGATGTTGGAACGGGATTGGGGGATTGTCTGGATTTAACTGTCAAAACGTTATTATCGATTCCCAAAAATATTATTGCGATAGGTATTGATCCCAATGATAAAAGCATAGAGACAGCACAAAAAAATTTTCTGGTTATCAATTTATTCTTGCTGAAGCCCGCTTTTTAGAAAAATAATTCAAGAAACAGAGCAGCAAAAATCGAATAAAAATTTTTAGTTGCCGTCACTGCTAGTGGCTCGCTTACACGGCTAGTGCTCAATAATACCTTGGAAGCATTGGTGGTTTTTCAACAAGCCAACCGTGTAGCAGATATTATGGTTTTAGGGGGGGGAAATGAAGTATTGATTACTCGCAAGAATGCCAAAAAATTGGTTGGTATGCTCAATATCAACCTGATCAATTAGAAGGGGAGAATTTAGTTTATGTGCTAACAAAAGAAGAGCTTCATATTCCCAAAGTAAAAGATGGTCATCTGAATTTATCCTTACATGCGAATCCTCTTCTAGTGTTAATTCATTGCGATGATCTGGCAAAAATTACAAGCATCGATCTTGGTTTAGCTTATCTGAAGGAAGAAGAGATTGCTCAATTACTTAAATTGATGCCGCAACTTAAAAAATACAAATCTCTGACTTGGAAAAATGGAAGGGCGAATTAGAAAATAGTATCAAAACGCATGGTCTTGAAGTGATTATTTCTGCTGATTCAGGGGACTATGCTGATACTGAATTAGATCCTAAGCGATGGGAGTTAAAAAATTCACTTCAAAATTTTATAAGCAACATGCAGGAATGCTTACCTTTTTTAATAAGAGTATCTCCAGTCTAGAAAAAGAAGCGAATGTACCGGAATATAAGCCTGATAAGCAAGAATCACCTCAAGACTATCTTGCACGTTTGGAAACTCGAGCTGATCAAGGAGACGATATAGCAAGTTATGTTCTGGCAAAAAGGCTGTCAGAAGAGATAACAACCTTTCAAAATTTGCAAAAAAGCTTTAAATATTGGTCTGTCTTATATGAAAAAGGATATCCTGTTCTTCTTGAGCTTGAGAAAGTTCATCATCTTATAGAACAGGCGAATCCATTACAGGATCTTTATGCCAAACTAAACGAGACATTTTCTAAATTTAAGTCAAATGGCTGATAAAGTGACTATAAAATTTTTTTGTAAGAAATATGGTATTCGTGTTTTATTTGAGTAACTCGCCTATCTCTACTTGTAAACATTTTATTCTAGCTTTCTTATCTTTATCTATCAGTTATACTCTCCGCATGAATGCTACTAGGAGCCGCAAATGCCCTTTAATCTTATGACTGATTGGTTAGCACAGGAAGCTAAAGCAGGCTCAGTAAATCCTGATAGAGCGGTTTTATCGACGGTAACCTCAACAGGTATTCCACATAGCCGTATTGTAGCCATTAAGGCGATTGAGAAAGCGAGTGAAAGTGTTTTATTTTTCACTCAGCGAGGAACGAGAAAATTTGTCGAGTTAACCGAGAATCCACGGGTTTCAATGGCTTTTTGGTTTGCAATGCAACAACGGCAGGTTATTCTGGAGGGAGTTGCTAAACCACTTTCTATACAAGAAAACGACATTTATTGGCGAGCTCTTCCGCGCGAACGTCAATTACGTTTTTCTACTTATGCGCCTACCTCGGGTAACGCTATCGATTCGCTTGTTGAGTTAGACAAAAAGCTTGAAGTACTTAAACAACAATATCAAGATTGCCCGTCGCTCCCCATGAGTGAATTTTATTGTGGATTTCGTGTGTTCCCTGACACGCTGTATTTTTATACTTTAGGCTCAGAATCATTTTCTGAAATGATAAAGTATGCAAAAAATACTAGCGGTTGGAGTCAACAATTGCTTTCACCTTAGGTATGGAAAGAGCGAAAATTAATGACAGGGAGGTTGTATAGTTTTTTATAAAGCTATTACTAAAATTTTTTCTCTTTTGCATTAATTAGTTTATCAACAAATTGTTAAGACGCGCAGTATGTAAGGCATGTGCCGGGGCTATTTAAAAATCTTGGTGTTCAAGTTGTTACATCTAATCCGCCAAAAAAGCAAAAACAAATCAAAAAGACTATAATTTATACAGAATGAATAAGGAAAGGCTGCTAACTTCAGATAAACATGGAAAAAGGATTAATCTGATGAAAACCTTCGCTCTATTAATTCTCTTTTTATTTCTTTTCAAGCAGAGGCTGTTACTGCTTGTCGGTGTACTTGCGATTTGTCAGATAGAAGGCTATGTGCCAGTACAATTTTTCTGGATCAACCTTGTCCTGGAATATGTCCGGCACAGAATCCTTCGGCACCACCTATGGGGAATACGGCTTGCCCTACGTCAAAAGTCTTTAATGCAAACAAAAATATGTATGAGTGGGTAGCCATTTGCCCTGATTAAGGACGATTTTATTCTCCAGCGTAGCGACACTCATTTTTGGCCATTTCTGTGCAGATTTGTACACAGTTATCATCCTTTGAATCTGGGCACCTGACAGCGGTGCAGCGTTGCACGCTTTGTTGTACGCAAAGATTCTGATCGAATTGTTGCTGCTGGATCTGTACCTCAGGAATATCTTCGGCTTGAACAGCAGTGAAAGATAATAACAAGGGTAGACTGATGAGAAATTTATTCATGATATGATTTTCCTTTGCTATATCTTCCAACTTAGCATAGAAAGAATGATGTACGCTATATCTATCTACCATAATGGCCTAAATACCAAAGAAATCGAATGAAGACTATCTTCTTACTGATCGGCTCCAATATCTTTATGACGTTTGCCTGGTATGGTCATTTAAAACGTGTTACTAGTAAACCTTTATATTTTGCCATTTTAGTCAGCTGGCTATCGCATTTTTTGAGTGTACTTTACAAGTACCGGCGAATCGTTTGGGCTACAAAGAGCCCCATTTAGATGGTGGAAGGCATATTTTATTTTTAAAGCTGATAAGGTATATCAAAGGCCTTAATTTGACTATTTCCCTGGTTCCAAGTTATATCTGTAAATATTTATTTGAGTCGTGAAAAGCTCTCTATAAGGATGTAGCATGCAACAATTCATAGTATTTGCATTGGGTAATTTTACCCTGACTCTATTTATTCTAAGTGTCCTATTGGCTGTACTTGTACTTACATTAAAATCCAAGCCAAAGAAAGCAGAGGTTATTGAAATTCTCTTTTCTTATTTTCTGCTGTTTAACATCGGTATTAGCTATTTATATAATTTCGTTATGCATGTTTTTTCGGCGATATGGCAGCCCGATTTATTGGTTGGGCACAAAGCCCTTTTCAACTTGAGGTAGGTTTTGCCAGCTTAGGTTTCGCTGTTGTTGGGCTCATTAGTTTTTGGAGCAAACTTGGCTTTCGTGCAGCGACAGTGATTGCGCCTGCCATATTTTTGTGGGGAGCAGCAGGCGGCCACATTTATCAAATGATCGTTGCCAATAATTATGCACCGGGTAATGCTGGTGTTATTTTTTGGACCGATATTTTCATACCAATCCTTGGTTTTAGCTTGCTTTGGTTACAATATAAAAACCCCATATCTCAAACGTAATGACGGAGGAGGCCTGTTTGTATAGTACTCAACGCGAGTTGTCTTTTTTATAAAATTTAAGATGATTCTTCATAGTCATTAATTTTGAGTAACTCTTTCCCGGTATGTTCTTATTCAGCAATCTTGCCAAGCCAAACAATTCTGCAATAAATATTTAATATTCACTTAATTTAAACACTGTACACTTCAGAAAATTTTTTACATTGTGGAATATAAGGTTTCGGCAAGTCTATTATGCCTAAGATAAAAGCAATAAAGATTAGTAAATCAGCTTTAGAGCAGCATATTCAATCTTCTTCTTATATTGCTCTGTATAAGATTCTTACTACTCCTGTTACTCTTTATACCAATGTAAAAGATTCTCTTCGGACGATGAATAAAAAAGCACCGTCCAAAGACGAAATTCAAAAAAGCCGAAGCATCATTAAAGATCTTTTAATCAAAATGCATGTCAATTTTGAAATTCAAAGGCAAGTTTTGGAAAATGTACAAAATGCTAAAACACTGGAATAATTGATTCGTGCCAGGAAAATATTAAAAATTCTCCATGATAATGGTTTAAGTAGTGCTGCTGCCGATCAATTTTTTTAGGTGGCCATTTTCGCATTCGGGATGGTGGAAAACTATTTGCGCAACTTAATGCAATCAAAGGTTCTGAGCCTAGATTTTCCTCTCATTTTCCCAAATCCCGTATAGAAGAAAAGGGTATTAGTGCAGGTAGGATCTTCCCAGAGGTATTATTTTTAAAGACCTTGGAAGGGGATAAAATCTATTCGCATTTTCAAGCAGAAGCATCTCCTTGGCGGCATGTGCAATCAGGAGGTTTATCTAACTATGTTCCCACTTTGCAAACGCTACAAACAATGGAACATATTTATGATTCTGCTATTTATTTTTCTGCTAAAAAATAGCAGAATATCGCAACCAAACTGCCCATAATCGCTCAAATTATGGATGGTCTCCCTTCGCAGATGATAACCCCATTACTTCAATGAGGAAATTACCCAAGCAATCTCAGCAACAGAGTTGTGCCGTGGAATCAGAAAAAGAAACTACACCTTTTTCTGCTGCAACGATGGTATTGTAATTTATTCCCGCATAATTTATTGAAAAATATAATTTAAATGACGTTTTTTAATTTGATTGTACGCCTCATTTATAATCAATAAAAATCCAATATATTCATAATAATTCCTTAATTTTTGCTTGTTACCATGGTGGTTTTTTAAGTCAAATTGGTTCATTATGGGTAAATCTTTATTTTTGCTAAACACAGCAACTCTCGACAATTCTGATCTATTAACTATTTTAAATTTAGCTGAAATTAATCAGAAAATGGATTTTGCCACTGAGATTGTAAAAGTATCTTCTGGAGTAGCTAAATTTCTTAGAATTGCGCAGGTATATTATGAGCGAGATGGCGTATGTTTTACCTTTGATAAATTTACTGTCAAACCCACTAATACCAATAAAAAGGTTGAAGATATCCCTGCAGTTAGAAACGAAATTCGCTTTGTCTACGATGAGGTACAGGTAACATGGCATCTTGTAACAGTAGCAACGAGTGGCCTGCGATTTCAAAAAGAAGTTAATCAACTTACTGTGGAAGATGCCAAGCAACCTTATCTTGCTGGATTAAAGCTAGCTGAGCTTAAGACACTTCTCAAAAAAGCAACGTTAACCAAGAGCGAGTGGGACCAAATCAAAGCGGATTGTTTTGTTCACTCCAACCCATTGCATGCTATGGCTGCGTTATTAAGAACTACCCTGGATAAGCTAAAAAATCTTCACACTGCCAGGGAAATTAGAGAGATACGTACTTATTTTAGAGATAAAATTCAAAAGCAAGGAATCACCTTGATTATTTACTCGAATGTGTTAAATGCCGATGCTTGTGGTAAAGCAGAAAGTAGCTATGTAAAAGCTAGCGTGAGGCAAGCAATTCAGCCTCATCAGCAATTGCGGGTACTGTATATAGGTGGGGGACATGGTTGGCCCAGAAAGGAATGGGATGGGCGGGGAATGTTATCTGCATTAAAAGCTAAAGATATAGAGGAAATTTGCGTCACTTTAAAAACAAAAAATATACGTGTTTATGGTGTAATCGTTTTAAGCAGCTGCTTTAGTGCTTCTTATGCCAATCAATTTTCTTTCCTATCTACTCGAAATAGCGTGATGTTGTCTTCAAGTTTATCGCAGGCAGGAGAGAATTTCTTTAAAAATGCAGTAACAGTGGCTAGTCTCCAAAATCAATTGAGTTTCTTTAGTGTTATTCAAAACCATCCAAAGCCGACCCCAACAGGGTTATGTATCACTTATAAAGACAAACACATCGGGCTTAAACTTTGTTATAGGAAAACAGGGTTGCCAGCTACTTCAGCGTATGATGAGTATGTCAAAAATAATCAAATAGTTGCTTATCTTAAAAGTAAAAAACCTGAAAGTGAGTTTAGTGACTCTTTGCAGGATTGCAGTGAAAGA
>NZ_CALJ01000146.1 GCF_000308315.1 Legionella tunisiensis
CCATACTAATTGCTGCTGGTATAGGGCTTTTATTGTTGCGTGGATTATTCGGTAGGCGTTCATAGCAAAAGGTTCTTTGCTCCGAGCGCCTGCAAGGATTATTTTTTAAGCCAGTCAGTTTTGCTGAATTTTCATCCATTTTTTATAAAGCCTTTGCCAGGCTTCCCGATGATTGGGAGTATTCCAGTCGTAGCCAATTAATAGCCAATCAGTATCTTCTGGATTAAATCCAAGGTTCTTGATGTAATTGGCATCACAGATAAAAAATTGGTTTCGATAAGGCAATAAAAAACCACCATTTATTTGCAGATGGGCTTTTGCTTCGAGGTAACTGGCAAACCATTTATTCAGAAATCCACCTTGAATAAAAGGTAATTGGCATTTTAAATCTTCCCAGCATTTGAACCCTTTTTCTAGCGCAATCACTGCGAGAGCATGCTTGCGTTGTATTCTTGCTGGTAGTTCAGTGAGAGAAAATGGAGCTAATTCAGGTAAGCGTTGAAAACGCTTTACTGCCTGTTGGCTCGTACTCATGTCTTGGGAATGTAATGACTTGAGTAGTATGGATGCTTGGATTTTACATTCATTGACACGAAAGGATTTATGAGGCTTATTCATTTTTACACCTTCTGTTTATTGCCAGAAACCCACAATCCAGCTGAACAAAAGGTTAAACGAATAATAAGATTCGATAACTGACGTTTGGGGGTGAGATCCTCTTTCGTGGGTATAGGCGCCCCTTTTGAGCCTGGGGCAGATCGTAATTTATTGGACAATCTTTGTAAATAGGGAATCTTAACAGTATTTCTTAAATTATGAAAGGAATGATTTTATAAGGAACAAGCGCACAATAATTACTCCAATCGTGACCATATTTTTCAGCGCAACGTTTATCATCACGAAAGGCACGGTCGATGAGGAGAATTGTCAGGAAACAAACGTAAAAGTAAGGGGCGAAGTGGGTAAAAAGGGCGGGAACAGACCAAAAAAGGCGCTGGCCAGTTCTGGGATATAATGAAAATGCCTTGCAAGACCCCACCATCCTGAGGCAAGCAGTAAGGTTTTCTTAGTATTGCCTTCGCTGGTTTTATAATGGGCGGGTAAAATTAAGGGTTTTTTGCCCCATATTTTGCAATGACCTTCCGATTCTCTTACTCGTATCCGTTGTTTGTCAGCAAGGTAATTGATAATGATGCTGGCTGCCCCCAAGCTTAAAATGAGTGTTACCCATCCAAAATTTAAATGAATTGGGTGGAGTACAAGATACATACTTGGTGAGGTGTAGATACAAGGAACCCAGACCAGGCAACCCCAGCAAATATAAAAGCCGGCTCGATCATGCATGATATCCAGTGAGCGTAAATATCCTGTTTCCCAAAGAAAGAATTTTGCTATATATAAGAATTGTAATGAGACAGAAATGAGCATTGAATTCGCTAATCCACTCAATTCTGCTTGTTTGGCACAATAAGAGATAAGAAATAATCCCCAACTCATCATGCCAAAACGACAAGTGATAAATTGTTTAATATGCCAACCAAGAATTTGTGGGTATAGCTCCGTTCCCCAATAGTAATCAAATAAAATATTATTGCTGGTACTTGTATCAGTTGATGAAGGATAAAATCGCCCTTTAACATACAAGAAGACACAGAAAAGAAGGCTGAAAAGGTTAAGAGCGCCTAGAATACTGCCCAGATTGTCATACAGTATGGTTGCAGAAAATAAGTTCAGGCCAAACGTAGCAAAACAAAACGTTGTAATCGTAGTGACGAAGGCTAAAACGCCATTCGCTTTATAGATCGGGATATTTCCCTTTGGTGTAAGAGGCCCATGAAACGGTTTTCCGGGTAGAAACGCATTAAACAGCTTCAAAGCGATAAAGCAGCCAATGATTACCCAGGCGGTACCTGAACCCAAATAAGGTCTCCATACGTCATAGATGGTTTGTACCAATCCTTTTTGAGTCATTATATTCCATAACGCCGCTAAGGAACCTGCTAACTCAGTATTGGTATACCACATCAACATGACAAAGGGAGGGCACAGTAGAATAAGCAAAGGAGGTCCAGACAGATTTCTAAGATTAAGCCACACTATTTATGTCCTTATATATCGGGTACTAAATCTTTAAGACTGAGAGTAACATTAAAACATAATTTCTGAATCCATTGCTTTCTTAATGTAGTTGTTATTTCTATGTTAAGCTCGGCAATGCTAAAAATATGAGTAAAGCAATGATTAGAGTAGGGCAGTTTAATAAATTAAAGGTAATCAAATCAGTCGCGTTTGGTGTTTACCTGGATGGTGGTAGTTGGGGTGAAATTTTATTGCCTAATAAAGTCGTGCCACAAGATACTAAAGTGAATGATGTTGTAGATGCATTTATCTATTTCGATTCGGAAGATAAGATTATTGCCACAACCTTGCCGCCTCGTGCCAAAGTAGGCAGTTTTGCCTTTTTAAAAGTGATTGATGTTAATCGGATAGGCGCTTTTCTTGATTGGGGGTTGGATAAAGATTTGTTGGTTCCGCGGCCTGAACAACGTCGTCCGATGGAAAAAGATAAATCCTACCTTGTTTATGTGAAGCAAGATAATGAAGGACGTATTATTGCCAGTTCTAAAATCGATCATTTTCTGGATAAATTACCAGCTCGTTACAAACCTGGCGAGGAAGTGAATCTACTGATTGCTGAAACTACTCCTTTAGGTACCAAAGTCATTATTAACGATAGTCACTGGGGTTTAATACACTCAGGGGATATCTTTCAGGTTTTGAGTTATGGAAAAAATACGAGGCTATATAAAAACAATAAGAGAAGATGGAAAGATTGATGTGGTCTTAAGAAAAACTGGACAGGATAGCATCCAGGAGTTGGCACAGCGCATCATGGTGCAATTACAAAAGAAAGGTGGATTTTTACCATTGCATGATAAAAGCTCACCTCTTGAGATCCAACGTGCATTCAGCGAGAGTAAAAAAGCTTTAAGAGTGCAATAGGCCAACTCTATAAACAAGGCATAATTAACATCGAGTCGGATGGTATTCGTCTGCAGGATAAAGAGAAACGTGAATAAAATAAAATCAGGTGATGTATATTCCTCACATTATTCTGAACATATTTTCGTGTTATCTCAGGCGTAGCGAGCAATCCTCCAGAAATAAGTTCTGTATTAAGCCCAGAGATTTTTCACTGCGTTCGAAATGACGTTGCTACAATCAGGATTTAGGATAATAAATCTGAAAAGGTCTTGTTTGTTTGTTAATTATAGCAAATTCCGTTAATTTATGCGGCTGGATTGAGCTTTTACTGATAATGTCGAGAACTTTGATCTTTCTTATAATTGCTGCATCGGCGATAAGTGAGCGATGACAGCGCCAGGGTAAAGCCTCAGCACACATGATCACAACGGTGTTATTTTTGATTAGATCATGTAATTCTTTAAGTCCTTCATAAAATGATATGGTTTGCATGTAATCAGCATAACTACGAAAGCTTGCATTCCGCCAACCAGTATTGATGGAAGTTGGCGAACCTTTTCTTAAGCCCCCTAATTTGGATAAATGAGTATAAGCAATATTTTCCTTCGCAAGAGAGGCAGACAAATCCTCCTTGTTAAACCAGGGGACGTGGCGAGATTTTGGTACAGTACGAACGTCAACCAAGTGATTAATATGGTAGAAATGCAGGATCTCTATAAATTCTTGCAGGGGATGAGTTGAATGTCCAATGGTATAAAGATGAGGCATACAATTTTCGAAAACAAGGATTTAACTTAATCATGGTTGAAAATTTTTATTGTTCAAGGCAAGGGAGATAAGCCTCTAATTTTAAATTGATCATTGATCCGATACCGAAGTAAACTTGCTCTATCCGCACAAGACGTTAAATAAATTATGTTATCGATTAAAAACCATCTTCTTGTACATCGATATTCCTATGAGTTTTTTAAACTGTCACTGAATTTGAGAAAAAATTACGAAACATCGCTGTTTTTTGGGGAAAACAAATCTCTGCGTATGTTCGTCAATGGCGCACTGGTTAGCCCCAATCTGTTTAATCTTTATTATTTAATTACTTTGGTTCGTCAAGGCTTAATTCTTACGGCCCACACTGATAAAAAATTAGAGGATTATGTTTCTTTTTCGCGTGCTAATTTTAGCCCCTTAATTAAATCCTGGTGTGATTGGTGTTCGATTGTGAATGGTTATGGTTCTTTTCTAATCGAGGTTATTAATGATTATCTCGCGAATGATCCTGATGCTAGTACAATGTCGAAATTAAAATTATTTAAGTATAAAGCATTGATTCATTTTGATTATTTAAAAATCATGTTGCCGAAAGAAAGCTATTTTTCAAATCAGCCACCACGCGAGCCGGCTGATTTATTCCCTGTTTTTGAGCAAACCAATTCACCGCTGCTCAAAAAGCTTTTGAAAACACTTACTCGTTCCTATAATACATTCCAGGCAGTAGAGCATCGATGGTGTCCATTTCTACATATAAAGCGCATTGCGTCAGCTCCTACAGTGCCAGATAGATATAGTTTCTATTTAAATTGTTTGGGCTATAATGATTTAATCCGAGCTGGAGAGATACTTGCTCATTTCAAACATCTCAAATGCAATCAGTGTGCGGAACAAATTAATCGTTTTTTAGGAAATAATTCAAAAAACGGCTGAAAAAGATAAACTCGCACTGCATACAGAAGAATTTTTTGCTCTTGTATGTAAACTTTCCCGTAAAAAATAGCGTTAATGCTGGCTCATATGGTTTAATTTTAGGTTAATCATTTTGTGATAATATTTTGCGGTCAAATCAACTGAATAAGGTCTTAAGAGATGACTTTTGTTTATAAAATTTTAACCGTTGAAGAGTGGAACGCTTTCGAAGAAAGCGGTAGTTTTGAAGGCTCTGTAAATGATAAGAAAGATGGATTTATCCATTTAACTTTCGAACATCAATATCCTGCAATTCTCGAAAAATTCTTTAAGGGAATTAATGAGGTCGTTTTAGTTGAGATTGACAGTAGATTATTGGAAAAAGATACTTTGAAAATAGAAGCTAATAAACCTGGCGGAGAGAAATATCCTCATCTGTATAGTATTCTTTACATGAAAGCAGTTACTTCTCATAGGGAATTATCGCTTCCCGAGGAACCAAGAGCCGCTTTTCAGATCTAAAGGTTGCTATTCTTACTATTCCCAGCTGAGGAAGTTCGGTTTTTTGACTGAGGCATTCACTCGGCTATATTCTAACTATTTATTGCCATTTCCATAAAATTTTGAGCATGCTTAATAAATATATCCCCTTGGCAGACGCTTATCTGACGGCGTTTCGAAATAAGCAGTATGATGATTCTTTAGTAGAAAAAATCGATAAAATAATAGACGAACCCTTAGAGGGAATAAGCTTAATTGAAGCGTTGTTAGCTCAGACAAATAATCTTACAGAATTGGCTTGTATCGCAGCGGGGCCTTTGGAAGATTTTTTATAAAAAATTATGAGGTTCCTTGGGAATCTTTCGATAAATTATTGCGAACTAATAACAAAATGAGGCAGGCTCTAACAGGCGTTTGGATAAGTGAAAATACGAAAGCGAGAATGGTTCTGGATAAATTGCTGCATAAATATCATTTAAGATATGCTTCATTGTAGGCGTGGTTTGGCGAAGTAAGTTATGGAGCGAAGACAATAAGGAGAAGGCTTTGTTAAGGTTATTGCGGTATGTTCAGTACTTGAGTCAAACAAGAGGTTGGTAATCAACTTTTTTCCACATACAATTCTTTAAAGCCTTTGAAAAATAATTTTGCTGAACAGAACACAAGGATACGTGAATTTACATGAAAAAAATCTGAGTGCGTTGAGTTTATTATGGATTGCAATGACCAGTATGATTGGCTCAGGTTGGTTATTTGGTTCTTTGTATTCTGCTCATTTTGCTGGTCCGGCAGCAATTATCGCTTGGCCTCTTGCTGGTTTTTTACTGTTATTTGTTGCCTTGGCTTATGCTGAAATAGGAACAATGTTTCCCCGAGCTGACACACTGGCTTGTTTACCTTTATATACTCATGGCCGCCTCACTAGTGTGATGATAAACAGTTTAGCCTGGTTTTCCCTGGCCATTTTACCGGTGATTGAGACTCAGGGGGTTATCCAGTACGCCAGTAATTATATTCCAGGATTAATAACTCATCAGGGCATACTCTATACCAATACGCCATTGGGTTATTTATTTGCACTGTTGTTGCTAATGAGTTTTGTTTTATTTAATTATTTCGGGATTGGCATATTCGCACGAATTAATGCCACTTTTACTATCTGGAAAATAGTAATCCCAATCCTGACAGTCATTAGTTTGCTAACTATGAGTTATCACGCGAATAATTTCTTCCAATATGGTGGTTTCATGCCTTACGGTTGGCAGGGTATTATGGCGGCTATGTCGAATGGAGGTATACTCTTTTCATTGTTGGGATTTCGGCAAGTCATTATTATGATGGGCGAAATTGAACAACCAGGAAAATACGTTCCCCTCATTTTGATGGGCTCGTTATTGGTGACAACTTTGCTTTATACAAGCTTGCAATGGTCATTTATAGGCAGCGTCAGTGAGCATGATCTTAGCGAGGGATGGGGCTAAGTTATCCTTTACAGGTGATGCTGGTCCTTTTGCTGCGTTGGCCGCTCTGGCAGGGATGATATGGCTTAGTACTTTATTATATGCTGATGCTTTTGTATCACCTTATTCAACAGGCTTCGTTTATTCGACTACGGCAGCTCATATGCTAGCGAGCATGGATTCAGTCGCTTATATACCGAAAATTTTCACTAAAAGAATAAACATCAGGTTCCTTGGGTGAGTTTGTGTGTGAATTTTTTATTGGCTGCGACGATGTCTATCGTGTTACGCGGTTGGCAAGAAATGTCGGCTTTTTTAGTAGCAATATTAATGGTTAGTTATGCTGTAGGGCCTCTTTGTCTTATATGTTTGCGTAAACAATTGCCTGATTATAAAAGACCCTTCCGTTTACCTTGTAGTGGTTTTATTGCATTTATTGGTTTCTATGTCTGTACTGTAGGTGTTTATTGGTCTGGTTTTCATAGTGTACGAAAATTATTAGTAGTCACGTTTCTTGTCCTGGTATTTTCCTGTCTTTATTGTTTTATAAAAAAATGCATCGAGATCTTGATGGGAAACAATCGCTTTGGTTTTTATTTTACCTTCTAGGATTGGGAATTTTTCTTATTACGGCAATTATGGTGGGAAACAGTTCATGCCTCAATATTGGGATTTATTGTATTTATTATTATTTAGTCTAATTATTTAGTTTCGCTTTTATCTAGAAACCCAGTAGTTATACGCATCAATTGGTTGTAGAGAGTTTGTAAAGGTTAAATCTGACATGATGCTACCATACATGTTTTGATACATCTTAAACTAAGTTCGATTTCTTTATCCAAAACCACATCAAATTTGGCTTTCATTATAACCAAATTTAGCAATAGGTATTACTATTTTAAACTTCACCATGTGGTTTATTTTTGTCGTACATGATTAATTTAAATGCAAAATTAAAATCAAACTCTATACTTAATGGTGTATGAATAAATACCAATGAAAAACAAGGAGGATATCATGAGTACGCATTCTATGTCCTTATCAAGGCTATTGGGTGCAGTAGTAATCGGAACCATCTTAGCGTTTGGCTTATTGTATACATCGAGCGTTAGTGCGGCCAATGGATGCGGATTTGGCTATCATATGACCGCTTTTGGCCGATGCGTGCCCAATAGTCCTGGTCCTAATGCAACCCCGGCTCCTGGGCGCCCAGATTGTTGGTATAATGCAGCTGGCCAACTGCGTTGCTGGAGATAATTTAAAGCTTACACTGTAAAACAAGCAGATTGTTTATAGCGCAATCTGCTTGCTATCTGCTGTGGTATTGAATTGAATAATCATCAAAATGGAGCGCTTGTAAATTGCAAATAAAGCGATATGATTTGATCAAATTTCTTCATATTAGGTTTAAAAATGCAAATAGAACGCTTATATAACAAAGTAGCCAAAACCTATAATCAAGACATCAGTGGCAAAGTTCTTGATGAAGCGAAACAGAGAGCTGTTGATTTGGTTCTTACCCAAAATCGTTCATTCAACTCAATCCTTGCGCTGGGCATGGGTGATGGTACCGATATACTTCCATACACAGAGCATTACCCTAACGCAAATTTACAGGGTCTGGATATTTCTGAAAAAATGCTGGAAAGGGCAAAAGAGCTTCTCAAGTGCATAACTTATCATGGGGATATTACTAAGGCATCCACTATTATCAAAAAACGAGACTTTGATTTTATTCTCGCCCATTTTGTGTCTGCCTATGTTCCTCTTCCTTTGATTCTTGCTGAGTGTAGAAAATTAATTGCTGGGGGAGGATTAATTTCAATAGTGACCAATACGATGGACTCGTTTCCTGTTGCTCAGTCTTTATTGCCTGTACTCGAGGAATCTCCCAATCCTTTTAACAAACTGGTTGCATACCATATAAAGAAAACGCTAAAGAAAGTGTATGTTCCACAAGATTTAAACCATTTACAGAACATGATTGAAGCCAGTGGATTCAAGCTTAAAACATTGGAGGAAAAAAAGATTCAAATTTCTCTTAAAACAGAAAAAGATGTTTTTGATTTTTTTATCCATGGTGGTTGGTTTGTCAGTGGCTTTATGCATCCACTCTTACCACATAAGCTAATGAGTAGAGTTTGTCAGCAACTGATTCATAAAAATTTTTCTATGCCTTATGAAGATAGTATGAAGATTGCTTTTGCTATTGTTGAGTAAGAACGATCAATGATGCAAAATAGATTAAATCGATCAGCAGGAGCCAAAGATGAATCTACCCAAGCGCATTTTTATTATTGGCCATTCAGGTGCCGGAAAAGGGGTGTTGGCACAGGCTTTGGCTGATAAACTTGGTTGGCAATTTATTGATGCGGATTTTGGATTGGCGCCCTCTATTGGCCGTAATTTGACTGACATTCTTGGTAGCAAAGGCGAAGACACGTTTCATCATTGTATGACGGAGATTCTGACTCATCAACAACATCAGGACTATATCGTTGTAACGACCGATGATAGTATTGTTTGTAGTAAGAAAAGCAGGGAATTACTTGCTGCCGAATTTACTGTTTACCTGAAAGTAAATATTTCCGTGCAACTTGAAAGAATTTCTCATAATCGCCCACTTTTACCAAATCCAGATTACAAAGCCTTTTTAAATAAGCTTCGCCAGGAGCGCGATCATCTCTATGAAGACGTTGCAGCTTTTTCCTTAAGCTCTGATAGCGGTGCGTTGGATGAGCATGTGTTGAATGTCATCAACGCTATGAACAAGTAAGCGTTATAAGGAATTAAATATCAGATAGCTTTTTACGGTTTTTGTATGCCTTCAAAAAAGAAAGTTGTGTCGCCTGAGCAGAATCAATCTCTTGATTCATTGCAGGTTTTTGCTTTTCAACCAGAAGAAAATTTTTATTCTTACTCCTTCGATGAGCGTTTAAGGATAGTGGAGGAGCGAATTCTTCTTGCGAAAAGATACTTGGCTAAAAAGGAAGAGGGGAACACTAGCAAACAATCCACGTTATTTTGGGCTAAAAGTAAACTGGAGGCTTTCAAAGGCACGCGAAGTGGAAACGGTACCAAGCAGGCAGCACAACCTCCTACGGCCATTTTTGTGGCGCCTGAATATCTATTTAAAAATCTTTTTGAATTTTGTTACAAAAGATATTGTACGCAAGAGCAGAAGAACGAATTCAAAAGACGATTACAAGTGCTTTCAGTGGATACTAATATGCTAATTGTTCCAGGAACAATGTGTTGGTACAAGAAAGACGATTCTGATCACGAAAACTATTATCGCAATGCCGCTTATTTTTTCTATCGTGGTAACATTCAGAAATACAAAAAAGAAATCCACATACGAACTATGATTTTGATTATACTAACGAGGGATTTCTAAATATGATGGATTTACGACGAGTTTATTTTAAATCAGGTCAACGCGATACACTGGTTAAAAATTATTTTGGCCTTAAGATTGGTATTGAGATTTGTTTTGATTCTGTCCGCGGTGAATTATTTGATTTTGTTAAAACAAATCAAATTTCCATCGATGTACAACTTATTATTGCAGATGGCGCCAAAAAACCGGTTCTTGTCAGGCAAGAGGGAGTGCTTTTTATTAAGGTGGAAAAAAATCCTCAGGAAACGCAAATAGGTACCCTAATTCAGGTTGATAATAAGCGAGTAGGGTTAAAACCGGCTATTGCTGGCAGACTTGAAGAAGAAAACGATCTGACTTGGGTTCAATTTAAATAGCAATCACGGAATACAATATACTGCCTTTCTCTATGTGTTCGAATAACCCAATTGAGGGCTAGGCTCACACTACTTATAGCTTCTTACAGTAAGGTAAAACAGCTCTGGGAAAATTGCTTGCTTTGTAGATTGGTTGCTAAGTTCAACCTTGCTTGGTGAGATGTCATATAATTAAGAAAACCATCAATCCCGGACTTACTATGAAAGAGGTCGATGAGCTTATCGATGCTATAATTGAAGCCCTTAACCCCCTCAAT
>NZ_CALJ01000145.1 GCF_000308315.1 Legionella tunisiensis
GTCTTTTTAAAAGATGGGGGTGTTAATTTAGCAAAATTGGAAGAGCTAAGCCCTCTTTATACGGTCGGTCGTGTAGATAATGAAAGGGATAAAATTGAGCCCTTCAAGCGACAATGTGATCAGATAACGCAGAGTTGGCTAGAATTAACGAAGGAACAAGTGGCCATCAAAAAGGCGTTGGATGAACAAGAGAACTTATCTGATGAAGAATTTACAATCCTAAAACAAGGATTAGAAGTGTGGCAGCTAGATCTCTCTAATGGAGAGCAGTCACTTGTCGATGAGATTTTGCAAAAAGGACATTGGGATGAGTTAGAGCAGACACATCGAGAGGTCATAGGAAAAGTTTTGGCGCAAAAGCAATGGAAGGAATTAACGAGCGAGCAATTAGAAATCGTCAAAGAAGTCTTGATAGAAAAACAGAAACAAAACGTCGCTCAAGCCCTGGAGTGGTATGATTCAAAATTACTTCCTTGGCATAGGGAGTACGTAGCAAGCTGTCATAATGAGGCAATGGATAACGAGGCAGAAAAATCATTTCCACGTAGAAATGCTGGCTCACTCGCAAGTGCTGTCATATCACTATTTTTGGTGATCAGTACTATCTTAATTTTAACAGGTGTTCTTTCTCCTCTTGGTTTGACTCTAGGATTCATAACAACTATTGTTACTGCAGTCGTAGGGGGAGTTGCGGCTATTACTGCGGGGGCAAGCGCGGTAAAAATGGGTATGGATGAAAATAAATTATCAACTTATCAGCAAGAATTAGAGACAGCAGAAGAACCTCCAATCGATAGTCTTCAAAGAAAGCTTGCAGTGATTAATCCTCATATCGATATTAGTCGGCTTAAAAAAGAGGAAATTACTGTTGACCTGTTGCAGAATATGATTAAGGTTGATGATTTATCAAATGATTCTGAAGCCGTCAGACGGGCAATTTTGGGTGCTAATTTTAGTGAAGAAGAGTTTGCTGAGCTCTTTAAGACTGTGCAAGAGGCTTTACTCGTGGATGAAGATGTTCTGGTTGAGGTTGATGAGTTTGCTGAGCTGCAAAGCCAGATAGACGAGATTGTCCATGTCCCGGAAGGCTCTTTGGTGGATATCGCACAAAACGCTGTTAAGAATGTACCGACAGGTGTGTCATCAAGCGACGTTGCTGTGACTAAGAAGAAGGAAGAGCCTATTGTAGGCGAAGATTTAGTTAATCGAGTAGATATCTAGATATAGTTTTTAGGGAGTATAAAGCATGGTCTTAGCTTTTTCGAAGAGAAACATGCTTTATACGAAGAGATGGTAAAAAATATGAGAAAAAGCGCTCTGTCTCTTTGGGTAGACAGCTCGCCGGACTAAAAAGGAAATCGATGGCTTGGATGCAAAACTCGAAGCAAATCAGCCAGAGAGAGTAATTGCTGAGATGATTACCAGATAACAGGCAATGCCGTTAAGTGAAGGATTTTTTTCTGTTCTCGCATTACGTAGTTTGACTACAGTATCCCTAACCAGCAATATAGCCTGGATAGCCGTTTCGAAAGATCAAAACCCTGGTTTTACTTCGTTTCAGTTTGAATTAAAAAATTTAAAATTTAATCAATTTGGCCGGTGTAAGGAATAAGGAAAAGAATATTCAAATTATGACCAGGTATAAAATTCTTTTTCTTTATCTGAAATTGAGTAGCTGAGATTTGTTTGGCTTTTTCTTTGCCGCAAAAGCTTATTAGATTTTTCTTCTCACCTTTATCAATCGTTAGTGTGAAATCGCGAATTGGCCCCGCCCAGTTGGCGCCTGTTTTAAGAATGTAAGTCAAACGTCCTTCGGTGTAGGGAGGTGTGCTGTCTTTGGTTTTTGGGGTTAAGCTTTTTTGTAATTGTTCACTAATACAGTATTTTTCAACAAATTCTTTATACCATTTTTCATGGATTGCATAAGAAGTACCTATACTGGTACCCGCTGATGAGCCAATCACAGGCTGGTATTCATGCTCAATAGTGATGGTCTGCTTAGATGGGAAAATTTGCTCCCAGCTATAAATGGTTTTTAAATCCCATGCAGGCTGAGGTTCTTTTCTCATCCCTTTGCCATCGTCGAATTCTTCAAGCCAAATGAGGCCAAGGGATTCTAATTCCGGCCATTGCTGTTTGGGAATACCCAGCAATGCTTTTCTGGTTTGACTATATTCAGGGGATAAAGGAAGCTTGTATTTTTTGAGTATGGCTGTTTGGTCTTTATTTTTAACCAGAGCCTTTTGGTGGATGGACATTTTAACCGGTTGGTTATTGACGCGAGTGATGAAACCTACAGGGTTGGTTGGATCATCGACTGGTAAAACTGTAAATTGTCTATCGTAGCGATAACTTCTAATGAGTGGTAAAGGAAAAGCAACCAAGACCTTGATGGGTTTATCCGATTTATTAAAAACTATAGCGAATGCGAACTTTCTTTAAGGATAAAAAGAGCGCTTCCGATTGTAATTCAATGAACGCGTTTTTAGTGAAAACCAAACCTCCTGCAGCTAATTCAGCAGTGGAGTCGTTTGCACAAGCAATCTCAGAGAGTAACAGCGCTGATATTAAAAAAGTTCTTTATTTTCATTGTGCTTCCTTATAATCGAAGTGCCAAAGCAATTGAGTAGCAGTTACAGGTCATATAATCCAGTGCCTATTTACGAACAACATAATAGATGTTCATGATGTCGTGTTCCAAATAGTGTTTTCTAATTTGGGTAAATCCTGCCGCTCTTAACATGTATTCGGCCAATTCTTCGCCCCATGCGGCTCCTAAGCCTGCGCCATTCTGAGACAGAGAAACAGTCATGCAATGCATACAGGAAATAGTATAAATGAGTGGGGCAATAGGGTGATTCATGTTGTTTTCAACGTGGGTTGAAGTTTTGATATCCTGCATGAGAAAGGTGCCCTTAGGTTTTAATGCGCGATAGACAGCGCGTAATACCTTGTCAGGTTGTGCGGCTGTTCGTGTAAGAAAGGCAGCATGCTCAGGTGGGAGATGATAGGTTCTTTGCGACGCATTGTATTCGATGATTTGGCCTGTGGCCAAGGCATTTAGCCATTCCCTTACATAACGTTCATTTAAGCCGGATTTTTGGGCAATTTCCTCACTTGTCGCAAAGTTCATTTCGCTCATGGTGTCAAATAACTTGGAGCGATGGCCAATAGAAATCATCAACGCCAAAACGGCATGGTTGATTGTCGAGAGTAAACCTTCAGCAAATTGCTCGGCCTTTACTTGATTAATCTCTGGCATCTTGGTTCTCCAAGATTTATATCCCTATGCATAAACTTAGAACCTAAATCGCATTTTTAGCAAATAGTGATTAAAAGGAAGCTACCTGAGATTCATTATAATCCATCTATACAGAGTCCATTGGATAGATTATATTCATGCTAATTCTTTGGTAAGGGACTATTATGTACAGATATGTTGCAGTATCAGGTTCACTATTTTTCAGTGTAATGAGTGTTGGTTATGCTGCCAGTTATGATTGCCACAAATCAGTTAGTGCTATAGAGAAAATGATTTGCAACGAGCAAGCGCTCAGTATAAAAGATAGTTATTTGGGGCTTTTATATAACCAAATTGCTAACACGGGCTCAAACAGCCAGTTAAATCAAAGCCAACAGCAGTGGCTAAAAGACCGAAATCTTTGTCAATCCTCATCCTGTCTTGCCAAAGCCTATGATCAACGGATCAAAGCGCTACAGGCTTTGTTACCCGCTTCACAACCTATACAGAAGCAGATAGCTATTGGAACTTGGCTTGCTGACTATAGCAATCAGTATGGGCAGTCCGTTTTAGACATTACGGCTGTTGATTCAAAAGGTTTTAGTTATACCATTATGGCCAATAACGGTGGTAATACAGGTGAATTGGAAAATAAAGCATTCTTTATTGGTAATGATGCTCTAACCATTGATAAAAATGAAGAAGGTGGTAATCCACCTTGTCAGTTGTTATTTCAGTTTGTAAATAACAAGCTTGCCGTCACCCAAAACTCTGGATGCACGTATTACGCAGGGAATGGGGTTTTCTTTAATGGTAATTATGTCAAAAATGGTAAAAAGAAATCCCTTAATCTTGTAGAGCTTGGCTTGTTAGATTCAAAACACCAGGAAGACAGTTTTAAAAAATTGGTGGGTAGTGATTATTCTCAGTTTGCATCAGGATGTGGGAGTGCGCGAGATAGTGAGCAAAGTACCGATCCCAAAGCCTCTGTCCGTTCCGGATTTATACGAGGTATAGGGCCAGGGAACTGTATCATAATGGCCAATAACGACCTAATTTGGGCTGCAATTTTAAACTCAGATGAGAGAAAAGTGTACTACTTCACGAATGATCCCAATCGTCGTGGTCAATTACCATTAGCCATTCAGGAGTGGCTCGTTGCAAGAGAAAAGGAAGATGGTAAGAACATAGAAATTATTTTTAAATCTCTCCGATGAGGTTTTGTGCGGTCTCTCTTTTGATAATAAGAATCACTTCGAAGTGATTCTTATTTGATAGTAGTTTATCCAAGCGCTTCGCTGTTCTTAGCTCGCTGTTCTTAAGACGTGAAGATTATGCGTTCTAGAAAAGGTAGTATGGTCTATAATTAACCATATATTGGCAACAGGAGAGAACTCATGAGCAAGGAAGAAACCCTTCGATTGCAACCGCAAATCCAGAGTAGGCTTTTAGGAAAAAATTTACTTAATTCCGTTCAGCCTATGCGAGAACTACTCGAGCTTAATCTTAAAACATTGCAAAATTTTTCTTATATGAAACCAGAACAAATAAAAATCTTAATCGTCCAGAACAAATCTTGGATAGAAACGTCTCATTGTTGTTTGATAATGGGCATAAGGCGATTGATTATTTTGAAGAAGCATTTCATATTTTAGAAAAGCATTTATTTGCTCTACAAGAAGAAGCAACTGCGCAAACAGAAAAAGGGATTAAACGAACCAAACGAGTTTTGCATAAAGGGCTGAAAAAGCGCGCTCACTAAAGCTCGCGGATTAGGAAAAGCTTGTGAATGCGAAAAAGGACGTTCAATTCCGTAAGCAAATTTCTGTGTCTGACGCTCCTCTAAAAGAGGCCGCTCAGCCATTGCTGCGAGAGGTTAA
>NZ_CALJ01000144.1 GCF_000308315.1 Legionella tunisiensis
AGATGCTTAATCGAGGTTATGTCATGACCGATTGCCGTGACAGACGAAATTTTATTACGCACAATGGTAAAACATACCCTGTAGATTTTGGACAAATTTATCACTCAACTGATAAATATTACGGCATGAATAAAGGCGTTCATGAAAAACAAATTGAGAGACTTACCTCAGAAGTTAAAAGTGCATCAGAAAAGCTCGAATTTTCAGAAGAATTTAAATCTCTGAAAAGACATATCGAAGAGTTAAGGCTATACAAAGAGAAAAATTAACTGCTACTGATTCCCTCACTCAGGATAAGGTTAAGAAAATCGATGGCTTTATTATCGATACTGAACGTCGCATCGAGGCTTTTAAAGGCGGCCAAGAAGATGCATTTTCTGATTATATAGAGACGAATAAAGATGCTATAAAAGTTCTTAATGAGAATAGGGTGACAGGAGCAATTTGGAAATCAATACTTCTCGTTTTATGTACCGGTATCGTTCCTGGTCTTCTCGGCGGAATCGCTCAAGCAATAGTAACCAAAGGTAATTCATTTCTATTTTTTAATAACCAGCCACGCTCAGGGCAGATGGCTGCCGATGTTCAGAAAGATGTAGTTGCTCTTACTGCGTAATCGTTAATTACCCTCACAAACAGCGTGGTGAGGGTAGCCAAATCAACTTTCAATCGGTCGTTAATTTGAAATAAGTAGTTTCTAAATACGCCATGATGATTTCAGCAGGACCTCAACCGGAATGCACATAGCAAATTAATACTTATTTGAATTAGAATTCCTCAGCTATTACACTTAGCATCTAACGAGGCGGGTGTAGTTCAATGGTAGAACTTCAGCTTCCCAAGCTGATAGCGTGGGTTCGATTCCCATCACCCGCTCCAATTCTGAGATTCTCCACCTAATTAACGTATTCTATCTAAACGACAAAACCATGGACGGATTAGATATTTCAAGCGTCATTTCTTTACTGGGTTTTGTATCTATGCTTGCCGAGAATAAAAAATCAATATGGGCTAGCGTAGTACAGTAATTAATTGTATTATGCAATTTTTTAACATATGGGTGTAAAATGTATTTTAAGAAAGAAGGTGTATTTGAAAAAAGCTCATAACATAAAGACGGCTCACTATCGAGAGAGCGGCGTCAGAATAAATTCTTCAGCTAGTTTTTTCCACCCTTTTAAATCGTTGTCTGATGTTAGAACTCAGTTAAGATCACCTGTTGTCGCTCCAATAGTTGATTTGACAATGGCAGCATCATCTTCACTGGGAGCCTGTCGTCAGCTTCTTGAAACAGCTGTTAATATAGCGTTTCTCGATGTAGCTAATATCCAAAAAAGTGTGCCAGCATTTTTTACTAATGTTTGCTATGTTGCGTACTTTGCAGTGTCTAGTCTAACCGATACATTATGGGACTTGGCTGCGTTAGCGTTGCGTACAATATCAACAGGTGTTGTTGCAGTGGCAGCGGTAGCGGGAGCAGTTGTCGATGTAGGTTGTACAGTGTTGGATGCTTGTATGCCTAAAAGTGTAACTTTATAAGAATTTTCATTATTGAAGATAAGCTGTCCGTAATATCTCCATCGAAAATGGAAATATTGCGGACTCTCTCTTAAAAATTTGATGCTCAGTCAAATTAGTGATAAATAGCAAGTTGTTCTCTTATTAGTTTTTCGCTATGAATAAAAATTCAACTCCAGTTGTTAGGTTCGCTGTTTTCGAAGATGCTGAAGCGATTGCTACCAATCATATCCGTTCCTGGCAGGAAATGTACAAAGAGTTTGTTCCTGAATCTATTTTGCAGAATTTATCGATCCAGGAGCGCACCCAGCAATGGCAAGACCTGATAACACAAGGTGTAAAGGTATTAGTTCTTGAAATTGATCATAAAATGGTTGGGTTTGCGAGTATCTGTAAATTCCGTGATGTAACACCCGATCCATTAAAGGGTGAGATCAGCGCTATTTATTTACATCCAGATTATTGGCGCCAGGGATTAGGTACTCAATTATGTAAAATGGCTTTGTCTGAGTTATCAAAATTGGGTTTTAAATGGGTCTATCTCTGGGTCTTGTCTGACAATACGCAAGCACGACGCTTTTATGAGTCGTTCGGATTTATAGTGACTGATTACACGAGAATAGAGGAATTTTATGAGGGTGGTGCGCTGCTGGAAGAAGTACTTTATAAAAAACACTTTTGTCATAACGAAAATGCTGGGTTATCAATAATTCCGTCGATATGAAAATTAAACTTCTTGCAAAGGTTCTTTAGCAGTGTTTGTATACTAAAATCAATATGGTAAATTTGAGACCTACATGATATATTATGATACAAATTTTCACTGAGTGAGTAATATGAAATTAACCTATGCTATCAAAGCTGCTTTCGAGAGGGTTTTAGGTCAACAACCCATTGAGATTAAAGATAATAAAGATAGTCCGTTTTTTGAGATAGAATTTAAAGACGACATTGATAAACAGGCTCTGGAAAAAGAATTTAAAGTTCTAAAGGAACATTACAAGATTGATCGCACTATCTTATCCATAAATAAAAACGCTGTAGAGCAATTTAATAAAATCATTGCTCAGGAAGATGCAAATAGAATCAAGGAATTAAACCACAAAAAATATGAACTGGTATTGAGTCATTATTTTGGTAAAGTTGAAATAACTGAGAAAGATTCCTTGCTCCATATCAAATTTGAAAATGCCCTTAGTAAAGAAAAGGCACTGAGTTCATTAACAATCGATGGCAAGCAGGATAATCAAAATCTTCTAGTTATTGGTCCAGCTGATCTCAACGATTTTAGTCGTCAAATTGATGAGTTACTTGTAGCGCTTGCTGAAAACCATGTGGACGTTTTGGATGAGGCGAAGCATCATAATTATTCTCCCAATATGTTTCGCTAAGATGAGGGTTAATATCGTCTAACCGCTTCAACTAGCTGCATAATCTCGTCATCACTAAAAAAATCTGCCAAAGGGAGAGGAATTTTATTTTTAAGAATGTCGCTAAACATCAGGAAGTGTTTTTCGAAGAAAATAGCTTCTAGGTAGTTAACGATTTTGTTTTTGAACAGGTTATTGGGATATTTATTCTTTTTAAATGTTTTGAGATCAATAATTTTTCATGTTTGCTATCGTCTTGATCTATAGCACTGGTTTGTTTACTGATTAGATGGTTGTATAGGGCCTCTACTTTTTTAATAGCAACGGTATCCATCTTTAAATATTGAGTGATGGTTTTAAGAAAAATAATTCTTTATACTCAGGAGTTTGTTTGCAAATGTACTCTTGGGACCATTGAACATTTAGTGTAGACGAGGCTGCTTCTAATAGAAATCCAGCACACCATTCGGGTACATCGCGTTTGGTTTGATTCTCATTGCGCCAGATTAGTTCCAAACTTTTAGCCAAGGCAAACGTGAGATCATTGACCAAGGTTTCTGTGTTGGCTTGAAGTAAATAGTTAGGATATTGCTGTTTGGCATGCGATACCCAGCGATTAAATAAAAAGGGAGCAGCCCTTTTTATCTTAAAGACCATTGTTGATTCAAGAACTGTTTTAAAATAAATAGAATTTTTGTCTATTTCTACATCCTCTTTTCACTACCATCCAGCTAAAGGCGTAGCCTGTTACCACAAACTTACGGCTACCTAACTGACTTCTTTAGCCATAATCGTCAAGACAATCGGTGTTATGATTATAACCCAGGCAACTACGCTTCTATAAATGTTTATTTCACCATGCTTAATAGTAAATTGTTCCGTTTTATCCCAGCTTGTGATTCTTCGTTTGCTTAAGCCACTATGGGCTGAAATGAGCGTAAAGGCATGGAGAAGGGTAGGTCTTTGCCATAAAACGTATCCATGGTCTTACAGCGCCATACTCAGCCTCTTCTTTAGCTTCTGATGATTGTGATTGGTCCCTAATCAACGTAGACATTATGAAGTTGCCCCACATCTTTCGGCATGCTTAATATCCTTATTCAAATTATCAGAAGGCTTCCCTTGGTATGTTAATCATAAATAAGAGAGAGAGCTACCATATCTATTATTTATTTCATAAACTTTGCTTGAAAAAACTGGATTAAGAGACTTCGATGACAAGTTTAAATGAACCTATTATCCTGCGGGGCGATTACTGTACTTTAAGACCGTTATGCCATGAACATCATGATGATTTAGTAGACGCAGTAAAAGATGGGGAGTTGTGGAAACTCTGGTTTACCTTTGTGCCGGAGCCCCAGAAAATAAAGGAAAATATTGATCTGCGCTTAAAAATGCAAGCTGATGGGACGATGTTGCCATTTGCTGTTATAAATAATCAAACGCAAAAAGCAATTGGGATGACAACTTACTTAAATATTGACCGGGTTAATAATCGTTTGGAAATAGGGGGAACCTGGTATAGCAAAACTGTTCAACGTACAGGTCTTAATACCGAGTGTAAACTGCTCATGTTACGCCATGCTTTTGAATCGCTACATTGCATTGCTGTCGAGTTTCGTACGCATGCTCTCAATCGCCAAAGTCAACGCGGTATCGAGCGTTTGGGAGCCAAGCTGGATGGTATTTTGCGTAATCACGTGGTGATGCCTAATGGTACTTTACGAGATACCTATGTTTACAGCATCATTGCAAGTGAATGGCCTACTGTGAAAGCACATTTGGAATTTTTAAAATATCAACGTTATGTCATGGATTGTTAAAAGGAAGCATTTTGACATTTAAGCACTATCAAAAGAACGATAATAACGCACTGGAAGCGCTGCAGGAGCCAACTTTAAAGCAATTATCTTCGATTAAGCATGCTTTTTTACGCGACATGGAGGAGTGAGCGAGGGGCGATATTCGTCTCTTAACTGTGCTTATGGCAGTGATGATGAGCCAAGGAGAATAGAGGAAAATAGGAGAAGAATCACCTCATTTTTTGGATATCCTTTAACCTCATTAATAACCGTAAAAAATATTCATGGTGATAAGGCCGTGATTGTTGATCAACATTGGTCAGAGAATGAGACCGTTGAAGCGGATGCAATGGTAACGAAGCAGAAAAATATCCTCTTAGGTTCAGATAGTGCGGATTGCCCTATTGTTTTATTTGCTGATGAGCACGCAGGTGTCATTGGTCTTGCTCACGCTGGATGGCGGGGTGCCAAAGCGGGGGTATTAGAGTCAACTATCCATAAAATGCAAGAATTAGGCGCTGCGCCCAATAATGTTGTGGCTGCTATCAGTCCCTGTATTGCTCAGACTTCCTATGAAGTCAGTCATGATTTTTACCAGGGATTTATTAGTGATAATCCGTACAATGCACGCTATTTCAAAAAGGCTAAGAAATTAAATCATTTCATGTTTGATTTACCAGGCTTTGTTGATGGATGTCTGATTAACTTGCGTTTAAAATCGATTGGACATATTGGAATTGATACCTATACCGATAAACGATTCTTTAGCTGCAGGCGCGCCTACCATGCTGGCGAGGATGATTTTGGTGGGAATTTTTCCTGTATCTTATTGAGATAAAAAATGATGAAAACTGACTTGAAATTAACGCTACTGAGTGCAGGGGTTGACTTTTATAGTGTATAACCGGACAAAGAGAAAGACGATTTTACAGCCGTTGTGATCCACGCGGTCCCGTTCTCAGTTCCTCAATTTTGTTATCAATTAATTTATCGACTGCGATTCTGTTTTGTGTTTGAAATTTATAATGTACGGGTGGTTCCTGAAAAAATTGAGGCTGCTTTTTATCCGCAACTGCTAAATCGGGTATAAACATATCTCTAATCTCATTCGCTGATTTAAATTTAGAAATATGTACATAGAGATCGCAATCAGACACTGTTTTTCCTGTGGTATTGCTGTAGTCAATGTAGCGCTCACATAATGCATTCTCTAAATATTTTTTCCTTCGCTTGTTCTTCAGAGTTCCCAGCAAAAGTGAATTGCACCAAATCGTTTAAAAGGTTGATGTGGATCATGAACACTCCAATTAACCATATTGGTTAATTATAGGTCATGAAGAAATAAAAAATGCTTTCTCTTATGGTTATTGAGTTTGTACAGAAGTTGTTTTCAACGTTTTTATAAAAGACGTCGTCGTTTTTCCACTTCTTCACCCCTTTCTACTTTATTATCAGTAGCAAAGCGAGAGTATCCTGTAGTGGTAGAATAGGTTTTAAAAGGACGCCTTAGTTCCTTTATCTCTTGTTCAGCGCCTCTAAAAATAAACTGTAAGGGTTGCTATCATAAAACAAGGAACTTTCTGAACTACTTGTAGCATCCAGTGTTGATGCGCTATTGGATAGATGTGCTGTACTATCATCAGTAACAGGCTCTTGAGAGGGAAGCTCCTCAGTCAATAGTGCGTTTACCCAAAGTTCGATGTCACTGTGCTCTGAATCGAGGTCATCTGTTATGGTTGGTTCTGAAGTAGAACAATCTGTTGTACTTGAGGTTGAAGCAAAACCATTTGTGGCGGTGTGTGCCGTAGAATCATCCGAAATCGCTGACTCATCCAGCTCAGCCAATAGTGATTTTACCCAATATTCGGCATTACTTAGATCTAGCAAAGTAGAATAATCTGTTGTAGTGGATGTTGAAGCAGGACTATCTATTACGCTCGCTACGGTAGAATCCCCAACAATTGCTGGTTCATCCAACAGGTTAGACAAAGAAAAAGAAAACTATCTAGCCAGGCTTGATATTGCTGCTGCATTTCTTTACTCATCGTTATCCCTAACGCTGCAAGCGCTCTGACTCGTTTCTGTAAATGCATTATCATGCGAGGGTTTGCTATTGTTTCTTCTAAAATAGTCTGTCCAGGTATGGCTGTACTAAGATGACGCAATACACGTTTTCGATAAGGTATTTCCAGATAGGCTGGCGGAAAGACGGAGAGATCAACAGACTCGCCAAATGGAGAAAATAAATGGATCACCTCATTATGAAACAACCTATCTACAGCTTTATAGGTTGCATCTGCCTGAGTTAATGAAGTAAAAATATGTTTTTTAATAGGAGCAATGGTATGAGAAGTGATTAACTGACTCATATAAAGAGGAACCGTTAAACCGCATACCTGTAATTGCGTTATCAAACCCATTAAATTTCTTTCAGCAACTTTCTCTCGGTGATCCAGACAAATATCTATAAGGGTGATAAAGGATTCACCTTCAGCAGTGATTATCTTTAATGCACTCTCAAATTGGTGGGCATCCTCAGTCAATATCTCTGTATCCCTCAAAACGACTGTGGGAGAGTAAATGGTCCCATATTCATCTCCTCGCAAAGGCAAGGAGTTGCCAGTTTTGTCGATGTAATGGAAATCAGTTGTGGAGTAATGTTTTTTGCAAAATGATTGATGATGGGTTTTTCAGTGGCAGATCTTGCTGATTGAACGTATAAAGCGCAGTTATGGACACTGTTATCTGGCCAATAAACGGGGATGGTTGCTAATAGAAGATGGATATTGGGCGGAAGTTGAGACGCAATGCCATCTACTCTTTTAATGAGTAATTTATATTCATCCAGGCTTAAAGGACTATCTTTGGTGTAAAGGCTAAATTCATTCAAACTTAAGCGAGTTACTAAACTATCTTCTGTTGTATCGTTTAGTTTACTATGGGCTGTATTTGCTGCGGCAGCAAGATTTTCTATATGAGCAGCCATGCGAGCGATTCGATCGTCGGTACTGGAACTTGCTTCTTGAATATGCCAAGCCGCTCCTCTCTTCTCTTTTGCTGCTGATTGTAGGATTTCTCCATTATTATTTATTGCAATTATTTCTTGTATTTGAATAGATTTACCCATCAAAATGCTCTAAATAAAAATGAATTGCTCTATTATACATCAATTTTGTTAAGCAAAAATTAAATTGAATCAACTGGTGTGAGTAAGATAGTTAATGATTAGTTGCCCATCAATCGCTTTTTCTATAGCATTGCTCACCTTTAGTGTCTTGATTTACCCGCTTTATTTGCATAAAAACATCTATTCATCATTTAGTTGTATCCTTTGAAAGAGGATAGGTTCATTTGAACTTTGATCATTTCACTCTGTTTGAAAAAATCTGCTTATTCTTTTAATATTTTCTTAAGCTTGACATGCTATAGTGTCTCTAATATTGGTTAAAAGTAGGTTATAAATAGCATGCCTAACATTAGAGTAATTACTGGTACTTTCGCAAGCGTACTGAATAGAGAGCTCTTCTATGGATTGGACAAGAAAGGGCATCTAGGTATGATGGCAGATTCCCCTGAGCCTTCTGGACAGATTCTAAAAGATCTGGGTCGTCAGACTTTTGTTCCATCAAATGGTCGCACTTATGATGACTATCTGGCTACCTGGTTATCTCCAAATGTGTCTAGAGCCTATAGTCAAGGGCTTATATCGTCGCAATTCTATTACATGATCCTTGGACAACTTGTAACGCGCGCAATGGGTATGGACAGTCAGGAAGAATTTGACCAACTTGCTAATAAGGACCCGCTTAAACGATTCCTCATCGATATAGTAAAAGACCTGGACACGCGGGTTGACTATATGGTAAGCGTCAACAAAGGCATAAATTTTGGTTTTTATGATGATGATGGGGTGCCTTGTGGTGTATGTATTCATTATTCAATAGATTCCCAATTTTGGACTGCATCCATCATACGAAACACCACTGCTGAGCCAGAAGACAGAGAGGTAATGATCATAAGTCCTGAAGATATCGTTAAAGCTCAATCTGGTGATCAGTTGGTTTCTTCTGCAAACGCAGTAAATTCATTTTTCAAATTTTTGAACTCCAAACAAATTCAAAAGGACTAAATGATGCTTTTAAAAGATGGGGGTTTAATTTAGCAAAATTGGAAAGCTAA